>NZ_CP006992.1:5117915-5435450 GCF_001542815.1 Methylobacterium sp. AMS5 | reverse complement strand
GAAAAAAGCCCGGCCTATGCGGCCGGGCTGAATGCATCATCATATCGAGCGGGGATCCCTGAAGCCTTCCAGTCGGAAGGCCGGGAGCCGTCGCAGCCCGATCAGGCCGCGATGGCCTTCACACGGGCGGCCAAGCGGGACACCTTCCGCGAAGCGTTGTTCTTATGAACGATGCCGTTCTGGGCAGCGCGCATGATCTCCGGCTCGGCGGCGCGGAGGGCGGTGAGGGCTTGGCCCTGATCGCCGGTCGCAATCGCCTCCTCGACCTTGCGGACGAAGGTACGCATCCGCGAACGGCGCGAGCGGTTGATCGCCGTACGCTTGGCGATCTTGCGGGTCATCTTCTTGGCCGACACGGTGTTGGCCATGGGGCATCCTCGTCTGGTCTTGGCGGCAAGAACTCGGCCCGGAGCATCCGGTGTCGGTCAGCGCAGCCTGATGATAAGCAAAGGCGAAAAGACCGGGCGCAATGCTGCGGCCGGACGTGGTGGCTGCTCTATAGCGACACCCCCATGGTCCGTCAACAAATCGTCACGCCATCGCTCGATCTCGCAGCTCATGCATTTTGTGCGACGGAAGAGCGTTGCCAAGCGAAATTCGATCGGCTAATGCCCCTCCAGTCCGGCGGCGGCACCGCCCCCCGGCACCGCGCTGCGGTAGCTCAGTGGTAGAGCACCTCATTGGTAATGAGGAGGTCGAGAGTTCAATCCTCTCTCGCAGCACCATTCTTCTCAATGACATGGCTGTCGTTTTGTGGAGCGTTCCGAGGTTCGCTGGAACCTGAGCGCCCAGCTCTGAGCTTGTGCCCGGGCTCACGATATACCCGAATTCCCCACCGTCGGCGAACTTTCGAGACCAAGGCCGTCACCGATGAGCCGGTGAACGCGGCGGCCGGCTCGGCTTCGCCCGCGGGCCCGGCTTGGATGAGGCGACCGTGCGGGAGATCCCACGAGGCGGTCGGACGCGAGGCTGCGGCCGCCAGAACAGGTGATGAGGACCGGTGGATCGCGATGATCGGGCGGGGCGGCTACGAGCGACCGACGTCGCGCTGCGTGGCTTGAAAGTCTTCGCGCAGAGGTCCCAGCCTGGCGCCGATGAAGGTGCGGGCAATCCAGATGGCCCTTGCTGCGGAAATGACGGCGGACGAAGCGGAGCGGAACGACCGCATGGCCGACGCGCTGAAGCGGATGGTCGCGGCAGCGCACTCAACCTGAAACGAAAAAGCCCGCGCGGCCAAGCCGGGCCGGGCAAGTTCATCGTGGAAGCCTACTTGATTACCCCCGAAGGGCGCAAAGGTGCGAACGGGCAGTGGGGCAACCGCCAGCGACCATGAACAGGACCAGATTCCGGCGTCATCACGAAAGCTTGCGCTGGCTTCGCTCGAAATACGGCCGTGTTCGTCGCAATTGTTTGCGCGGCACAGGCAAATACCAACCAAAATTAATTGACGCAATCGATGAAGCACTATATCCGATACACCATTCTAGCGGAAACGCGCCTGACAAGGACTGCATCCGATGGAACCACATCGCACAAATATGTCCAGTTACATACTAGCTATGACAGCACTCGTTTCGATAGTCTGTCCTAAGCTTCCGGCATTTGGGCAAGTTGCGGACAGTCAGCCTCCTACCGATGTCGCAGCGCCCGGCAGCAGAAGCGATGCAGATCCCGGGCAGAGCAAGACGTCTGACCTCTTCTTTGCTACACACGATGTCTCCGGAAAGCTCGGCACCCCTCTCCCGCTGGAAATAAAGCTTGTCCGCACAGGCGGTGTCTCTATCGAATCCATCCTCCTGCTAGGCCTGCCGCAAGGTGTGACGATCAGCGACTCGACCAACACTTTCTCGCCATCAGACGAAAAAAGGGACGTAGACATCAGAGCGTGGGATCTGCCGAACATCAAAATCACGCAGACCGACGAACGCGAGAGCCGCTTCTCGCTCGCCGTTGCGGCGATCTGGACTGCGGAGACCGGTGGGCAGGTGGATGTCGCGACGAGCCTTCTCAACGTCAGTTTCCGCCGCGACGGTCCTGATCGTGCCATTGCCGCCGGCAACGAACCGCGCAACCCGGAGAAGCCTGCAGCTGCAATCCGCGGAACGCTGTTGCCCCCTCAGGTCATCGCCAGCGCTGCAGCTCCCGATGCATCGGCCACGGCCGAGGGCGTCGTGGTGCCGTCGCCCCGTCGCGCACCTCTCACGGACACAGCGGGAATCGACCGTCCGGCATCGCCCGCCGTCTCTGAGAGAACGCCGGCCGCCGAGGGCGAGGCTGCGCGGCTCAAACGTCCCGTAGAGACAGCACCTTCGACGCTCCAGATGGACCGGCTGGTAGAGCGAGCCAGAGGCCTGATACGGCTCGGCGATATCAGCGGTGCCCGACTTCTGTTGGAGCGCGCACAGGCGCGCAACGCATCGAATGCGACCTTCCTGCTGGCACAGACCTGGGATGTGGAAATGCTGCGGCGCTGGAACGTGCGCGGCCTTCGGGCCGATCCGGATCTCGCCAGAAGCCTGTACGCAAAGGCCGCAGCTCAAAACCAGACGGATGAGCAGCTGCTTGCCGCGACAGGCCGCTGACAACACCCCTTGAAGAAAGTCCGACGATCACCGAAGGACACGCACATGTCGAGGCTCGCCCTGTACGCCGCCTTTCTCGGCATCGCCTTGATGGCGAACGTCCCTGTCGCGGGAGCCCCAGGCGCCGCACCGGTCGAGGCCGCCCCCGCAACGGAAGCTGCCCTTGGCGAGCGCATGAACGCCAACACCGTCACGGTGGTGACCGGCACGCCCGGTGGAACCTACTTCCGCGTCGGCGCCGAGCTCGCCTTCGTGCTGGATGACGGCGATAAGCTGCGGATCTTGCCGATGCTTGGTAAGGGAGCAGGCGAGAACGCCTATGACATCCGGTTTCTGAAGGGCGTTGATCTGGGTTTCGTTCGCACCGATACGCTGCAACAGCTGCGGCAGGACAATCGCCTAAAAAACATTGATCGGCAAATACAATACATTTCCAAGCTGTTCGACGACGAGTTGCATGTCATCGCCCCTAATTCGGTTCGGACAATGAGCGACCTCGCCGGCAAGCGGGTCAGCTTCGACGTCAAGGGCAGCGGAACCGACTACAGCGGCCGGGCCATGTTCCGCGAACTCGGTGTCGTTGTGGAGGGGATCAACGTCGATCAGCCCACCGCCCTCGAGATGCTGCGCAACGGAGAGATCGAGGCTGTCGTGTCGGTGGCGGCTAAGCCGGTGGCATTCATTGCGAGTTTCGATCCGGGCGAACGCTTCCACTTCGTGGCGGTGCCCTACCCGGACACGATGAACGAAGCCTATGTCCCCGCGACCCTGACACGGACTGATTATCCGAAGTTTGTCGGCGGAGAGGCGGTGGAGACCGTCGCGGTTGGCACCGTCCTCGGGGTCTACAACAGCCCGAAGGGATCAGCGCGCTATGAGAAGCTCGTCCGCTTCGTCGAGGCCTTCTTCGGCCAGTTCGACAAATTTTTGGCTCCGCAGCGGCATCCGAAATGGCGGGAGGTCAACTTCGCGGCCTCGGTCAAGGGGTGGACGCGCTTCCGGCCGGCGCAGGAATGGCTCGACCGCCACAAGGAGCAGGAGGCCGTTGCCCAGCCGGACCTTGACCGGTTCTTCCAGTCACAGCCCGAGCGACCGGCGGGAAAGGAGGAGATCTATCAAGCCTATCTGAAGTGGCGGCAAGCACGGTAACCACCTCGACGACTTCAAAACTCAGCATTCCGGCACATACATATTGCTGTATTATACCCCTGACTTGAGGAGGCGAGCAAATGTTATCGCGTTGAATCGCTAGCCCTCGACCCTCACGTTGTCAAAAGGCGGCTCAGCGCAGAGGCGGTCCATCACTTTGGTCAGAAGACGACAGCCAGAAGTCAAAAAAGTTTAGCAACGGCTTCGTTTGGCCAGTGCACGCCCGACGGCCCAAAGTAGACCATCGATGGCGGAGCGCAGAGCTGTCTTCTCGTGCCCTGCAACGTCATCAACAGCACGGCGCGCTTTGAGAGCATAGGTCGCAATCTGATCGAGCGGCGCTTCGTTCTTGTTTGGTGAGACGAAAAGCGCGCGGTCCTCCACCTGCCCGTTCAGTTTACCTTCAGTGATATCAACGACGATGCCGCGCCCGAGAACTTTTCCGGTTCGGGGATTGCGCTTGTAGTGCCCCCGCGCCAACACCCAGCGAACGCCACGATCGGCTGAGCGCACGCGATACTCGACAACGAACAATCCGCCATGCTCGCAAACACGATCAATGTTGGCGAAAAACTCGTTCTGATCGGCAGGAAGAATTGCTTTCGTGTAAGCTGCCAGAGGCAATCCTATTGCGGCTTGGACCGGATCGAGACCGAACAACGCAGCGGTAATGGAATCAGCAACGGTGCGATCGTTTGCAAAATCCGTTTCCCAGATACCGACTTGAGACGCAATCAAGGCATCCGGCAGAAATCCGAGCCAGTATCGCTTTGTATCATACGGCATACTCTGACACCCAAGCGATGCTAAATTATGTCGACGGCTAAAGGAAAAACATCCGTCAAATTCCGTACCGTACGCTCTGGGGGCGAGGGAAATTCTAAGGGCATGAGCAAAGGTTCTCCCCCGCGCTGTAATCAGCTGACTTCCATGACAGATTCGATGCGCCTGCAAAAAACTCGTAGATGCGCTTGGCGTTCCAGCAACTGCGTTCGAGTTTTTGAAAGAGTTTCGGCACCTCACTGTAGATGCGGACGGCAATCGCTGGTTGTTGATACTCGACATGAAGGGCAAACCGGTCGTACGCCGGATCGGAGCAGATGGCGATCAGAATACGATGGAGGAAAGAGTTTCGGTATTTCTGCGACGCAATAGAAGAAGTCCCTTGCGTGATGCACTCGCCGCTCTCATCGGCCAGCGCCTCTTGGTGATTTTTACCGATTGATACGACTGCTTCTCACCCTCAAGATATCTACGCATGCGGGCTTATCGAGCCGATTTTATGCCTCTCGCTTCGTTCGGACCGACCACCTCACCAAGCTCTGCGCGGGGTTCCGGGCCGCATATCTGGGTAGGGATTCGCGATTGTCTCGAACCGTGTCAGCATGATGAACGAGACGACGGCGCACATGGCCAGCCCGGGTTCGAACGACCTAATCGGGCGCAACATCCTCCAATCGATGACGTTTACGGCGCCGGACGTGTATGAGACGATGCAGGCGTTCCACGCCGGGACCGGTCGGCGTGACCTTGTAAGGCTACGCTACGTGGCTGGGTTCAAGCCGACCGTAGGCAGGAATCTCGGGATCCGGCACCGTGGTCAAGTGGAACACGGCCTTCTGGTGCTTCGTCTGGCTTTCGAACTTCTTGCGACCCGTTCGGCCGAGGTGCTCACGCACGCCCGTTGTGGAATTCATCGGTCACAGCGATAGCAGTTCCGCTCGGAAATCTCCGCCTCCCCCGCGCCGAGGCCAAGCTCTCATTCCGTGCGGGCCGAGCCTCGATCCAGTGCGATTTCAACATCAGCAGCCACGCGCTCGTCATCCGACCCGGCTGCATCCCGGCTCTCCGCTCAGACGGCTTGAGTGTCTCTCAAAAAACTCCCGCCGCGCTGTCATCGCCAGAGCGAGAACGCTCAGCGACCGGACGTTTTATGAGGCACGCTACACCCTTCGATCGACCCGGTTCGACTTATGCCCGCTTCGTCGGGGCGATCCGTTGGCACGATTTGCCGTGTGATGCGTTTTTGTCCAAATACGCTGGCAATTGGATTGCGACGGCCATTCCCATGAATGAAAACGCCTGCATTTTGGAAATATTCTAAATCTAACAAAGGCTGATTCATGCCATTGATTTATTCTAATGTACTTGAGTTTGAAATTTTATTTCATGATATCGGCAAGTTAGACATGATTAATTGCTATCAACAGATACGTTCCAGCCGTTTATCAGCAATGCGGTGAGGTTAGCGACGCACTTCCAGACGGGCCTCGTTGGATCGAGGCCGAGGCATCCTTCAGCCGCCCAAGTTTACGCATGTCTCGTTCGATATCGCATGCCGTGATGGGATCGGGGCAGGAGTTCACACAATGAACGCCTTCGTGACGGGTCTAGACGTAAACCCGGGCCGATCGGCCGATGTCTCTGCGGCGAAGCAGATTGCAGCGATCCCGACCATGCTCGAGATCATCTGTCGCTCCACGGGCCTGGGCTTTGCGGCTGTGGCGCAGGTGACGGACGAGACGTGGCTGGCTTGCTGGGTGAGGGATGACGCCGGTTTCGGCCTGCGGGCGGACGCCATGCTTCGCGCGGACTCGATGCCCTGCCGCGAGGTATGGCGGCATCGACGGCCGGTCGTCATCGACGATGCCGGAACGGAGACGGCGATGCACGGACTGTCGAGTTCAGGGCATCTCGGCTTTCGCAGCTACATTTCCTTTCCGATCACGATGCCGGATGGAGAGAGCTTCGGAACCCTGTGCGCCATGGGAAAGGAACCCGCCCATCTGGATCGCCCGGAGATCATGGGCTTGTTCCAGCAATTCTCCGAACTCATCGAACTTCTCCTCGCCGCGCAGCGGCAGCCCCCTGCCGCCATCCGCCCTCAGCCTGAGGAGGCGGGGTTCGCATCTTGGGAGCGGAACGAGCCGTTGAGGGCTCTGATCGAGCATCTGCCGGTTGGCGCTGGGCTGTTCGGGTCGGACGGTCAGGCCCTCGTCGCAAATGCCATCCTGCAGCCTCTTCTGACACAGGGCCGCGTGCCCGGTGCCGATCCCGACGCCGATCCGCATTGGACCGGCTATGCGGCAAACGGCACCGTCCTCGATCCGCACGACCATCCGTTTGCACGGGCCTTGCGTGGCGATCGTGTCCCGGGCACGCGCTTCCATTACCGCGGGGATGACGGAACCGGGCGTTGGACTCGGATCAGCGGGGTGCCTCTGCAGGGGACAACCGATAACGCACGCACCCGGAACGGAAAGGATTCGGCCATACTCCTCTTTGTCGAGGAGGAGGAGGCCCGTCGCGTAAGCGAAGAGCGCTTCCGGCGATTTGCCGAACATTCGACCAACGTCTTGTGGCTCGCCGACTTGGAGAGCCGCCGACTGACTTACCTCTGCCGTGCCCTCCGACACGTCTGGGGCGTCACGCCGGAGCGGCTACCCTCGCTCGACCGCTTGCTTGAAACGATCCATCCGGACGACCGTGACCGCGTAGACCGCACGCTCGAACGGACCGGGGATGGTGAGGTCGTCGTGTTGGAGTACCGCATCCTGCGCCCGTCGGACGGCACCGTGAGGCGGATCCGCGACACGGTCTTTCCGATCACCGGCGAGGATGGCCGCGTCCGCCAACTCGGCGGCATCGCCGAAGATGTGACCGAACGCACTGGCGCACGAATCTACCTCGTGGATGAGGATGCGCCCGCGCGACGGGCGCTGTTCGGGCTGTTGCAACTCGCGGGCTACGAGGTGCAGGTCTTCGCGAAGGCCGCAGCGCTGGCAGAGGTCGCAAGCTCCCTGCAGCCGGGTTGCGTCATTCTCGACATCGAGACCGCCGGACCGGAGAGCCTCACGGTGGCGAAAGCACTCAAGGCCGGCCGGCTCGCCCTGCCCGTGCTCGTCATCGGGCGCAGCCAGGGCGATGTCGGCCTCGGTGTGCGCGCGATGAAGGCCGGCGCCGTCGATTACCTTGAAAAGCCGTGCGAGCCGGCGGAGCTGCTCACCGCCGTCTCGGCCGCTTTGGCCGAGCTGCGTACCGACACCGAGCGCAGCCACGCACATGACGACGCCAAGCTTCGCATCGCGGCCCTTTCACCCCGGGAACGGGAAGTGTTGGAGGGGTTGCTGGCAGGCGGCACGAACAAGTCGATCGGCGTAGCACTCGGCCTCAGTCCACGGACCGTCGAGATCCACCGAGCCCGTGTCATGGAGGCGCTCGGGGCGCGCACCCTGCCGGAAGCAGTGCTGACGGCGGCCAGAGCAGGGGTGCAACCAGCCGCCATTCCCTGAGGGACGAGGGGCGGCGGCTTGAGGGGGGATGCGTCGTCAGGCGGTGAGTTTGTCGATGGCCGAGGGCCGCAGCGGAACGGCGGCAGGCGCCAGATAGGACGCATCGTACTCGGCCAGCAGCCTGAGCCCCTCGGGCTTCAAGATCGTGAGCCTGCGGCCGGAAAGCTCGATCAGGCCATCGCGACGCAGCTTCTGCAGGACGCGATTGATGTGAACGCACGACATGCCGAGCGTGTCGGCAAGATCGGCCTGTGTGATGGGAAAGCCGTACTGGTTAGCGGGAGCGAGACCGGCAGTCCGCAGGCGCAGCAGCATCTCGCACAGGAAGTGCGCCAGCCGTTCGGGGCCGGATCGGGACCCGAGATTGGTGATCCATTCGCGCAGGGTCGCCGCTTCGGTCAGCCGAACCATCTGCAGGGCGCGGGCGATCCGCGGACGCCGCCGGATGAGATTTTCGTAGTCGGCCCGCGGAATGAAAGCGAGCTGGCAAGCGGTCAGCGTTCCAATCGCGCAGTCGAGCGGCAGGCGGAAATCGAGATCGAGCTCGAACAGGTCCCCCGGAAGAAGGTAGGCCGTGATCTGCCGGCGCCCGTTTGTAAGGAACTTGTAGCGGCAGGCGAAGCCGTCGAGCACCAGGATGGCGCTCTCCGGGACGTCGGACTGGTGCAGAAGCGGCGTCTGCGCCGCATAGCGGCGGCCGTTCGCGGCCCATTCTTCCAGTTCCCGCAAATCACCGGGGGTAAGATCCGCGTAGGCCGCAAGCTTGCGCGCCAAGGGATCACGCAACGGCTGCTCCATCCGCGCGCTCTCGAGCGTCGCCGAGAGGACGGATTCGAAGGCTTGAGACGCGATGGTCCCGACCTCGTCGAGTGGTGCTCGACCGGATCCGGCCACGAGCGGCGAGGTCATGAGGCAATCCGATCGCTTCCGCCGCATCTGTTTGTGGTACTCAGCCATACGGGTCCGCCACCTATGCGACATCTCGCGCCGGGCCGCATCTGTTTCACACCTAAGGTAGTTCCCTTATCGGGCGGGTTGCAGGCCTTTTCCGATCCGAAACGCTCCGATCACATTTCATGGCACCGACGGGGGGTACGATCTCAGTGGCGGGCCGCGATAGCGTCAAACGCGCCAGCAATGTAACTTAAGCAGGTCTCGGGCAGTCGTGCCGCGCCCGGCTCGCGTCGTCGCGGTTCTTGGAGCCGACCCGACGGCGCTCGTGGCGCAAGAATGTATCGACAGCCCCTGAGATTCGGCACGACGATGGTTTCCACCGGCTACAATCCGGCTCTCGTGGCGCTGTCCCTCGCCATCGCCGTACTCTCCTCCTACGCGGCGCTCGATCTCGGCGGCCGCGTGCGTGCCGCCGCATCCGGACTGGGCTGGGCTTGGCTTCTCGGCGCCGCCTTGGCGATGGGGGGCGGCATCTGGTCGATGCATTTCGTCGGGATGCTGGCCTTCGAGATGGGCCTGCCCGCAGCCTACGACCTCGGCCACACCCTTCTGTCCCTGCTCATTGCCGTCGGAGTGACCGGCGCGGCCCTGGCCTGGGTCGGCCGTCGGCGGGCCGGCCGCTTGGACGTCCTCGTCGCCGGCCCCGTGATGGGGATCGGCGTGGCGGCGATGCACTATACCGGGATGGCCGCGATGCGGATTCCCGGCCATCTCGCCTACAGCGTGCCGGTCGTCGCGCTCTCGGTTGGGATCGCCGTCACCGCGGCGACCATCGCCCTGTGGTTGACCTTTCGACCCACGAGCGTCTGGCAGCGCTTCGCCGCCGCCCTGATCATGGGCGTTGCGGTGGCCGGGATGCACTACACCGGCATGGCAGCCGCGACCATCACCGCGGAGGAGGCCGGCGCCCATTCCGCTCACGTCGCCGCGACGAGCGTGGATCAGCAGAATCTCGCCCTCTACGTCGCCGGCGTGACGTTCGTGATCCTGTTCCTCGCGATGCTCGCCTCCGCGTTCGATCAGCAGCGGATCCAGGGTGAGTTGCGGGCGAGCGAAGAGCGTTTCCGGGCCGCCGTACGAGCCGTGCGCGGCGTGCTGTGGACCAATGACCCGGAGGGGCGGATGGCGGGCGAACAGCCCGGCTGGGCGGCCCTGACAGGGCAAACCCGCGCCGAGTACGAGGGCTTCGGCTGGGCCGACGCCGTGCATCCGGAAGACCGGCAAGCGAGCGTCGAGGCTTGGAACGCGACCGTCGCCGCCCGCAGCACCTTCCTGCACGAGCATCGGGTGCGCGCCCGGGATGGCCTGTGGCGACACTTTGCGATCCGCGCGATCCCCGTGCTCGACGCGCACGGCGCCATCCGCGAATGGGTCGGCGTCCATACCGACATCACCGAGCAGCGCGAGGCCGAGGCCGAATTGCGGGAGTCGAACGAGGAGATCCAGCGCTACGCCTACATCGTCAGCCACGACCTGCGCGCGCCGCTCGTCAACGTCATGGGGTTCACGAGCGAGTTGGAGGCGGTGCGCCAGGAATTGCGCACGGTACTGCGCGACCATCCCCAGGGCGCGCGAATCGATGAGGACATCACCGAGGCGCTGAGCTTCATCCAGGCGGCGATCGTCAAGATGGAGCGGTTGATCGCCGCCATCCTGAAGCTCTCACGAGAGGGCCGCCGCCGGTTCAGTCCGGAGCCGCTCGCGATGACATCCGTGATCCGCGGGATCGCCGACGCGCAGCGTCATCAGGCCGGGCGCAAGGGCGTGAAGGTGACGGTGGCAGACGATCTTCCCTCGATCGTCGCCGACCGGCTGGCTGTGGAACAGGTCTTCGGCAACCTGATCGACAACGCGCTCAAATATCTCGATCCGGCCCGCCCCGGAACGATCGAGGTCACGGCCCGGCCTGCGCCCGGCAACCGGATCCGTTTTGAGGTCTCCGACACCGGGCGAGGTATCGCGCCGCAGGATCATGGCCGCATCTTCGAGCTGTTCCGGCGATCCGGCACGCAGGATCAGCCGGGTGAGGGGATCGGGCTCGCCAGCGTGAAAGCCTTGGTGCGCGCGCTCGGCGGCCGGATCGAGGTTTCGTCGCAGCCCGGTGTCGGCACAACCTTTATCGTGACGCTGCCGCGCGAGCCGGTTACAGGCCGAGGCGGGGCCGCGACATCCCGTCCTCCCGATACGATGACCCTAGCCGCGGAGTAGCGATGCAGACCCCTTTTCATACCGTCAGCATCGTGATGATCGAGGACGATGAGGGCCACGCCCGGCTGATCGAGCGCAACATCCGGCGTGCGGGGGTCAACAACGAGATTCTGCCGTTTCGCGACGGGACCTCGGCACTCGAATTCCTGTTCGGGCCCGACGGCACCGGCGACGTGAGCGCGCGGCGCCACCTCCTGATCCTGCTCGATCTCAACCTGCCGGACATGACCGGCATCGACATCCTGGAGCGGATCAAGGCCAATCCGCACACCAAGCGCTCACCGGTCGTCGTCCTCACGACCACCGACGACAGCCGTGAGATCCAGCGCTGCTACGATCTCGGGGCGAACGTCTACATCACCAAACCCGTGAACTACGAGGGCTTCTCCAACGCCATCCGTCAGCTCGGGCTGTTCTTCTCGGTCATTCAGGTTCCCGAGAACTCATGAGCGACACGCCCGCCGCTTCCTGCCGCATCCTCTATATCGACGACGATCCCGGCCTCGGACGCCTCGTGCAGCGCTCGCTCCAGGCCCGGGGGCACCATGTCGAGCTGGCAGTGAGCGGCACGGACGGGCTGGCGCGGGCGCAGGCCGGCGAGATCGACCTCATCGCCCTCGATCATCACATGCCGGACCGGACCGGGCTCGAATTGCTGCCGCTGCTCCGAGCCCTGCCGGACGCGCCGCCGGTGATCTACGTGACCGGCTCCGAGGACAGCCGGGTTGCGGTGGCGGCCCTCAAAGCGGGCGCGGTCGATTACGTCTGGAAGGACGTGCAGGGCCAGTTCCGGGAATTGCTCGGCGAGGCGGTCGATACCGCTCTGCGTCAGGAGGCTCTGCGGCGCGACAAGGAGCGGGCGGAAGCCGCCGTCCGCGAGGCACGCGACCGGGCCGAGTTGCTGCTGCGCGAGGTGAACCACCGGGTTGCCAACTCCCTGACCCTCGTCGCGGCGCTCGCTCGGATGCAGACCAACGCGGTGGCGGACCCGGCGGCCAAGGAGGCGTTGGAAGAGATGCAGGCCCGCATCTCGGCCATCGCCGGCATCCACCGCCGGCTCTACACGTCGGAGGACGTCGAGGCCGTGGAAATCGATGCCTACTTGACCGGGCTCGTCGAGGAGTTGCAACTCGCGATGAAGGCGTCGGGGCGCGACCATGCCATCCGCCTGCACGCGGAGCCGGTCCGGCTGGCCACCGACAAAGCGGTCTCGCTCGGCGTCGTCGTCACCGAACTCGTCACCAACGCCTATAAGTATGCCTATCCCGCCGAGACACAGGGCGAGATCCGCGTCCAGGTGATGCGCGAGAGCCCCGACACGCTCTCGCTCACCGTCGAGGATGATGGGATCGGCTGGACAGGGGAGGGGGACGCGAAGGGCACCGGCCTCGGTTCGCGCATCATCCGGGCCATGGCCTCCAACCTGCGCTCTGTACTGACCTACGTTCCCGGCCCGAGCGGAACCCGCGCCGTCCTGTCGTTTCAAGCCTGACGCCGGGTCATCCCTCAGGAAGCGGCATCCGAAGCGCACCTTTGCGGGGCATTTTCTCGACTGAATGGGTGAACCGCGTCAGGCGAAGCCGGTCACCCGCGCAACAGTTCTCCTGCCCCTTTCTCCGAGACTTCGACCCGCCCGGCTCGGCCGGCGCGGGCTATTTTTGGAGTTATCGCCATCTGAAAAGAAGAGTTCGGCTTCGGGGAAACTCGGCCGTTCAGAATCGGCGGCAGCGGACCGCATCGTCGGCGGGCGAGGCGAGTACGACCTGCCCGCCCGCCGCCTTGCAGGTCGAGCGGAACGATCGCTCGGAGCGATGGAAGCCCCAGATGGCGACCATCGGTGCGACCATGATGAACACGGTCATTCCCATGATGAAGGCAGGAAACCAGTCCGGCATCCGCGGAGGCGATGGCGGCTCCGGCCGGATCGGCGGCATCGGTGCCAGGAAGGCCAGGAGCGGGAGCACGTCCAAGACGCTCATGGTTCGGGCTCATTCGCTGGGGTGGCTCAGGCCGTGGGAGCGCCACGGTTGCCGGATGGATCGAGATTAACCAGCCGCAGCCGCGTTGGATCATCGTGAAACGCAACCTGGGCGAAGCGTCGCAGCGGCGACCCGGAATGGCGGTTGCCGCCCGCCCGCTCTTCACCCGCTCGGCATCGAGGGGAGACCCAGGCCCGCGCAACAGGTGCCGGAGAGCCGACATTGCGTTGTTGGCGTCGTCGGCCGGCTTCCCCGGGACCGATGTCAGCAGGCCGCTACGGGTCATGTCGTCGGTGGCGGGGAACGACGGCAGCACGGCGTAGCTGTTCAGGCCCGGCCTCCCCGGCGTCGGTTCGGCCGCCTCCAGCACATCTGTCGGGCGCCGGCCTGATGCCGGATCGTAGCGCAGGGACGTCGCGGCCACGGAAATCACGATGACCCGAAGTGGCCGAGCCATTACGACGCACGATCCCCTTCAAGACGCAGTCGCGAAACGGCACAAAGCCTTCCTTGTTCGCCGCCGCTCGTTCGGTGCGACTGGAAAAATGAGAACGTGAGGCTGGTTTTCACACGGGGTCGACCTCGAACGCCGTTGGATCTGGAACGCCCTTCGACTTCTCTGTAGGCCGATACGCTCTTTCGAGCCCTGATAATCTATGTTGGCGCAGGGGACGGCAAATCGCGAGACAAGTCCGCCGTTGTGGCACGAACCCGTGTGCGCGTCCGTGACCAGCCAAAGGCCCTGATGCCAAAGACTGCCTTCGACGACCTCGCCTCGCCCCTCGACGATGAGGTGCCGACGCTCCCTGCTGCCGTTCAGCAACGCCTTGGGGCGCTTCTTGCCGATGCCTATGCGCAGATGCCGGGTAATTCGGGGGTCGAAAGCAGTCGCTTCGACGCCTTGCTGGCCAGGCTGGAGACCGTCCTCGTCGCCCAGGAAGGGAAGGACGAGGAAGCGTTCCGGGCCTCCATCATCGAGATGACGCCGCGCCTCTACAACTTCGCCATGTCGCTGACGAAGAACCCGTCGGCCGCCGACGACCTCGTGCAGGACACGTTCCTGCGGGCGTGGCGCAGCCGCGCGCGCTTCACCGTCGGCACCAATCTCGGCGCGTGGCTGTTCACGATCATGCGCAACGCCTTCTACTCGCGCCACCGCAAAGAGGTGCGCGAGGTCGCCGACAGCGACGGCGATTACGCCGAGCGCCTCGCCACGGCACCCGAGCAATCGGGCCATGTCGATCTGATGGACGCGCAGACCGCGCTCGCCAAGCTTCCCCTGCCGATGCGGCAGGCCTTGATCCTCGTGGCAATCGAGAACCTCAGCTACGAGGAGGCGGCCACCGTCATGAATTGCCGCATCGGCACGGTGAAGAGCCGAGTCTGGCGTGCCCGGGAGCAGCTCGCGCAGATCCTCGGCTACAGCGCCGCCGATGTCGGCTCCGACAGCATGACGCTGTCCGCTGTCAGCGGCTCGACTTGGATGGCCTGAAGCATCGTCCTTTTCCGAAAGCCGGCAACCACTTTCAGGATGATACTCTGGCCCCGCAGGGTCGAAGGCGCCAGGTGCGGCCCGGCGCCGAGGTCGTTCACGCGCTCATCTGCATTTGCAGTTGCGGCAGTTGGGACGTCCGGGCGAGACCGAACTCCTTCAGCGATACGACCTCGACCAGCGCGTCCTTGCGGGCGATCACGACGCTGTTGTCCGGCACCGGGGTCCAGGTCGCGTGCTCCTTGTCCAAGGGCTCCGAGACCACCACGACGCCATCCGCCGACTGGCGGTAATACATGCTGTTGGCCGCATCGTTGGCGGCGTAGCGGAAGGCGTAGAGGTCGCATCCATCGGCGAGCGCCGCAGTGAAGCGGAATGGGTGACCACCCTCGATGCCGCCGACCAGCTCCGTCACCGCGGCGAGCGCCCGCGTCGTGGCGGTGATCGGATCGCGCTCCACTTCCGAGGCCATCAAACCCTGGCCGAGGATCGCCAGGAACAGCGCCTCGGAATCGGTCGTGCCGTTGCGCGAGGGATAGAGTTCATCGGGAATCAGGGCCTCGATCGGCCGGCGCAGCCGCGCCCAGTCGCCGATATAGCCGTTATGCATGAACAGCCACGGCCCGCAGGCGAAGGGGTGGCAGTTCGGCCGGGTGATCGGCGTGCCGGTGGCCGCCCGCACATGGGCGAAGAACAGGTGCGAGTGCAGATGGCGGCAGATGTAGCGCAGGTTCTCGTCGGACCACGCCGGCTGCACCTCGCGGAAGCGGCCGGGTTCGGGATGGTCGCCGTACCAGCCGAGGCCGAAGCCGTCGCCGTTGGTGCTCGCGGTCGATTCGAGCGCCTTGATGCTTTGCGAGACCAGCGAATGCGCCGGCTCGGTCACGTAATGCTCGAGCGGGATCGTGCGGCCTCGATAGGCGATCCAGCGACACATCGTTTGGGGTCTCCCGCAGCGTTCCAGCGCAGTGCGCATCGGCCAAGATCGTGGAGAATCCACGTCACCTTGAGCGATGCCGCCCGCGCCGGGCGAATTTCGGCACGGCGGTTCATGCGTGCAACGCAGAAGCGGCGGATCAGATGCCGTGCGATTGCAGCCACGCTTCGAGCAGCGCGACCTGCCAGAGCTTGGAATTGCCCTTCGGCGTCAGCGTCCCGTCGGGATCGGCGAGCAGGTGATCGACGTAAGCCCTGTTGAAGATACCGCGCTCGCGGGCGGCCGGACGGTCGAGAACGTCGCGCACGAACTCCAAGAACGGCCCACGGATGTGCTTGAGGGCCGGGACCGGGAAATAGCCCTTCGGCCGGTCGATCACCTCCGCCGGGACCACGGCGCGGGCAGCTTCCTTGAGGATGTACTTGCCCCCGTCGCGCACCTTCAATTCGGCGGGGATGCGGGCGGCGAGTTCGACCAGTTCGTGATCGAGGAAGGGGACGCGCGCCTCAAGCCCACAGGCCATGGTCATGTTGTCGACCCGCTTGACCGGATCGTCCACGAGCATGATCCGCTGATCGAGGTCGAGGGTCTTGTCGATGGCGCTCGCGCTCTGCGAGTCGGCGAAGAAGCGGGCAAGGAAATCGCGGCTGTAATCCTCGTCCACGAAGTCGGGTGTGAGCGCCTCGCGCATTTCCGCGTGGTCGCGGTCGAAATAGGCGCTCGCGTAATCCAACGTCGGATCAGTCGATCCCATCAGCTTGGGATACCAGTGGTAGCCGCCGAACACCTCGTCTGCGCCCTGACCGCTCTGGATCACCTTCACATGCTTGGCGACCTCCTGCGAGAGCAGAAGGAAGGCCACCGCGTCGTGGCTCATCTGCGGCTCGGCCATGGCATGGATCGCCGCCGGCAGGGCCTCCAGCGTGCGCGAGCCGTCCACGACGAGCTTGGCGTGGTCGGTCTCGAACCGCTCGGCGATGATGTCGGAGTACTTGAACTCGTCGCCCTCGACGCCGTTCACCGCATCGAAGCCGACCGAAAAGGTCTTGAGGCCGCTCTGACCGCTCTTGGCCAGAAGCGCGACGATCACCGAGGAATCGAGACCGCCCGACAACAGCACGCCGGTCGGCACGTCGGCGATCTGACGGCGCGCGACCGCCGTGGTAAGCGAGTCGAGCACCGCCGCACGCCAATCCGCCTCGGTTCTGTGGCGGTCCTCCTCGCGCGGACCGACCACGAGCGACCAGTAGGTCTCTTCGCGGCGCGAGCCATCGGGCTCGAACGTCAGGGTCGTGGCCGGGTGGACCTTCCGCACGCCCTTGAGGATCGTCAGCGGTGCCGGCACGCCCGCGTGCCAGCTCATGTAGTGGTGAAGCGCCACCTTATCGATCGTGGTGTCGACATCGCCTGCTGCGAGCAGGGCCGGAAGCGAGGAGGCAAAACGGAAGCACTTGCCGGTCTCTGCGTAATACAGCGGCTTGATGCCGAGCCGGTCGCGGGCGAGCGTGACCCGGCCCGAATCGCGTTCGTGAACAGCGAAGACGAACATGCCGAGGAAACGCTTCACGCAATCCCGGCCCCAGGCGTGGAACGCCTTGAGCACCACCTCGGTATCGCTGGTCGAGAAGAAGCGGTAGCCCTTGGCGACGAGCTCCTCGCGCAGGTCCTTGTAGTTGTAGATGCAGCCGTTGAAGACGATCGAGAGCCCGAGTTCGGCATCGACCATCGGCTGCTGGCCGGCTTCCGATAGGTCGATGATCTTCAGACGGCAGTGGCCGAACACGACACCGCCCTGGCCATGGATCCCGCCGGCATCAGGACCACGGGGGCGGAGAACCTCCATCATGGCCCGCACGGCGTTCGGATCGGCCGTACCGCCGAAATTGATCTCTCCGCAGATCCCGCACATCGCCGCCAGCCGCCCTCGTCTCGTCTTCGGTCGTTGAATCTAAGCGGCAGAACGGAGGCGCGCCCGGCGCGTTCCATGCCGCCCGCGAAACCGCCACCTTCGTTCGATTCCACACGATGAGGTCGCTGCCGCTGTCGCGGCCAAGCGATTCCCGCGCCAAGTGCGGCGACCTCGAAGATGGCCCACCAACGACGGGATGACGGTTTGACCGCGTGCCAAGGTCTCAGGCCGGCAGCGCCAGCCCCTCGCGGGCGAAGACGGCACGCACCGCAGCCCGTTCGGCCATGCGGCGGGCATGCGCCGTCCAGGCCGGAAAGAGCGCAGGCATATCGAAGCCGATCGTGGGGCCGCGGGCCCAGACCCAGAACACCATGAGGTAGGCATCGACGACGCTGTAGCGCTCGCCGAGCGCCCAGCCGCCGTTGGAAAGCCGCACCTCGGTCATGGTGCAGAGATCGCCGAAGGTGTCGGCCCCCTTCGCCCGGATCTCCGGGAAGGCGGCCTCGTCGGCACTGTAGCGCTCGGGCCGGCGGACATGGGCATAGGCGATGTGATGCCCGGTCGAGAGCCAGGCCATCCACTCGTCGGCCGACGCCTGCCCACGCAGATCCTCCGGCAGCAAGCCGGCCTCCGGATGGGAGCGGGCGAGGTGGCGCAGGATCGCGGCGTTCTCGGTGAGCACCCAGCCCTCCTCATAGAGGGCCGGTACGCGTCCGCGCTCGTTGACTGCGAGGTATTCCGGCGCTCTCTGGTCGCCCTTGGCGAGGTCGAGGCGAATGGTCTCGTAGGGGGCGCCGATCTCCTCCAGCACGATGTGGGAGGCGAGCGAGCAGGCGCCGGGGGCATAGTAGAGGGTGCGGGCGGTCATGGACTTCTTATCGCTGCGGACGACGCCTCCCAAAGAATAGCGCCGTCCGCGAGAACGCCCAGCTACAGCGGCTCCGCGCCACGCCCCATCGCGGCGATGCCGGTGCGGGAGATCTCCACGAGGCCGATCACGCTGAGCAGGCGGATGAAGCGGTCGATTTCCTCCGTCGAGCCGGTCAGCTCGAACACGAAGGAGTTCAGCGTGGCGTCGAGGGTGCGGGCGCCGAAGGCGGCGGCGAGGCGTAGGGCCTCGCTCCGGTGCTCGCCGGTGCCGGCCACCTTCACGAGGCACAGCTCGCGCTCCAGCGCTTGCCCCTGGAGCGTCAGATCGACGACGCGGTGCACCGGCACGAGGCGGTCGAGTTGCGCCTTGATCTGGTCGATCACGGCGTTGGTGCCGGTCGTGACGATGGTGATGCGGGAGAGGTGGCGCGCCTCTTCCGTCTCGGAGACCGTCAGGCTCTCGATGTTGTAGCCGCGGCCGGAGAACAGGCCGGCGATGCGGGCCAGCGCACCGGGCTCGTTGTCCACGACCACCGCGAGGGTATGGCGGTTGACGCTCTCGATCCGCGTGGGCTCGGGGTAATGGGTGTTCATCGCATTCATTTCGTCGCGTCCCTCAACTTGATCTTCGTACGATCTCGCCTGCGCCAACTCAGGTCGGCACTCCGGTGCTGGACCCGCCTGCCGATGGCATGATACCGGCCGCGCCATGGATCGGCGTCAGCGTGTTTTGAATCTCGTCCGGCCGCAGGGCCGAACCGGCGTCGAGCTCGGGCCCCTCTCGCGCCCGATCGTCCTCAAGAGCGACGGCAACGTCCTCTATGCCGACCACCTCTCGACCGAGGGGCTGCGCCACCAGTACCGCGACCACCCGACCCTCGGCCCCGCCGGCATCGAGGGGATCGTTCCCGTCGATGTCGTGCTCGGCGAAGGCGGGCTGCCGCGGGCGCTCGGCTCGCGCGGTCCGGTCGATTACATCGTCGCCTCGCACGTCGTCGAGCACGTTCCCGACTGCATCGGCTGGCTGCGGGAATGCGGCGACGCCTTGAACGAAGGCGGCGTGTTCTGCCTGATGGTGCCGGACAAGCGCTTCACCTTCGACCATTTCCGCACGCCGAGCAGCGTCGGCGCGCTCGTCGCAGCCCATCTGCTGCGGCTGCGCACGCCACCGCCCGAGGCCGTCTACGAACATTTCGCGAGGGCCAGCGAGATCGACGTGCTCGCGACGTGGCGCGGCAAGCCGGTACCGGACAGGCCGATCGTCGGCGGTCCGCCGGCGGCTCTCGATGCCACCGCGACCGCCATCGCCAGCGGAGTGCACATCGACGTCCACTGCACGGTGTTCACGCCGTACAGCTTCGCCCGCGCCCTCACAGAGCTCCTCGAACTCGACCTGCTCCCGTTCGAATGCGCGGCCCTGGAGCCGACCCGTCCGTGCGAGACCGAGTTCTTCGTGCTTCTGCGCAAGCGCAGCGACCTCACCGCCGCAGAGCGGGCCGCCACGGTGCCCCACCTGGACCCGAGCCGGCACGACGCCCTGCCGCCGCCCGCAGGTTGGCCGAAGCGAACCCGCGCGGCAGCGCGCCGATGGGTCAGGCGCCTCCGCGGAAAGAGGTCCTGACCGGTCGAGGCGGGCGACGCTGGGCATGGCGGTCCGGGCGTTCGCGCGATGCGGGGCCGATCAGACCAGCATCTTGCCCTCGGCCGAGATGACGTCGCCGATCTCCACCCCGGTCTCACCGAGATAGTCGGACAGCAGCATCTCGTTATGCGCCTTGCCCGACGGGATCATCGGGAAGCAGTTTTCCTTCTTGTCGACGATGCAGTCGAAGATCACCGGACCGTCGTAGTCCAGCATCTCCTGGATCGCCGCGTCGAGTTCACCGGGCTTCTCGCACCGGATCCCCTTGGCGCCGTAGGCCTCGGCCAGCTTCACGAAGTCGGGCAGGCTCTCCGAGTAGCTCTGCGAGTAGCGCGAGCCGTGCAGCAGCTCCTGCCACTGGCGCACCATGCCCATATACTCGTTGTTCAGGATGAAGATCTTGACCGGCAGCCGGTACTGCACCGCCGTCGACATCTCCTGCATGTTCATCAGGATCGAGGCCTCGCCCGCGATGTCGATGACGAGGCCGTCGGGGTTGGCGAGCTGCGTGCCGATCGCCGCCGGCAGGCCGTAGCCCATGGTGCCGAGGCCGCCCGAGGTCATCCAGCGGTTCGGCTCATCGAACTTGAAGTACTGCGCCGCCCACATCTGGTGCTGGCCGACCTCGGTCGTGACGAAGGTCTTGCGGTCCTTGCACGCCTCGTAGAGCCGCTGCACCGCGTATTGCGGCTTGATGATCGTGCCCGACGGCCAGTAGGCGAGGCAGTCGCGGGACTTCCAGCGGCTGATCTTGTTGAACCAGTCCTCCATCCGATGCTTGTCGGGCTGCTTGGGCAGGGCGCGCCACTGGGCGAGCATCTCCTCCAGCACCGCGGCGCAATCGCCGAGGATGCCGACATCGACCTTCACGACCTTGTTGATCGACGAGGCGTCGACATCGACGTGGATCTTCTTCGAGAACGGCGCGAAGGCGTCGAGGCGGCCGGTGATGCGGTCGTCGAAGCGCGCGCCGATGCAGATCATCACGTCGCAATCGTGCATCGCGAGATTGGCCTCGTAGGTGCCGTGCATGCCCAGCATTCCGAGGAACTTGTCGTCAGAAGCCGGGAAGGCACCGAGGCCCATCAGCGTGGACGTGACCGGGAAGCCGGTTTCGGCGACCAGCTCCCGCAGCAGACGCGAGGCTTCCGGGCCCGAATTGATCACGCCGCCGCCGGTATAGAAGACCGGGCGGCGCGCGCCCGCCATCAGCTCGACCGCTGCGCGGATCTTGTCGGGATCGCCCTTCACCGGCGGGTTGTAGGTCTTGTGGCCGTCCTGCGCCGGGCGGGAGTAGACCCCGCTCGCGAACTGGATATCCTTCGGCAGGTCGATGACGACCGGGCCGGGACGACCGTGGCTGGCGACGTAGAACGCCTCGTGCAGGATGCGCGGCAGGTCCTCGATCGATTTGACGAGGTAGTTGTGCTTCGTGCAGTGCCGGGTGATGCCGACCGTGTCACATTCCTGGAACGCGTCGGAACCGATCAGGTGCGTCGGAACCTGACCCGTCACCGCGACGAGCGGGATCGAGTCCAGCATCGCGTCGGTGAGGCCGGTGACGATATTGGTGGCCCCAGGGCCGGACGTGACGAGGACAACGCCGACCTTGCCCGACGAACGGGCATAGCCCTCGGCCGCGTGGACCGCGCCCTGCTCATGGCGCACCAGCACGTGCTGGATCTTGGTCTCGTCGAAGAGCGCGTCGTAGATCGGCAGCACCGCGCCGCCCGGATAGCCGAACAGGGTATCCACGCCCTGATCCTGGAACGCCCGGATGACCATCTGGGCCCCGGTCATGACCTCGCCGCTCATCGATTCCTCCATCAATCCGTTCTTCGTCTTCCGATCCGCATGCCGGCCCGCTGGATTTCGCGCAATAAAAAAGGGCCCCGAGGGACCCTGCATGCGCCACCGACCGGGCCTGTCAGGCTTGAGATCAAGCCCGCCCCGTCTGTGGCGCTTCCACTACGATAAGAACCGTGCGCATCGTCGATCCGTTTGCCGCTGACCCGCCGAGTTTCGGCGAGTGACCTGCAAGTGACATTCTGCAAGTGAGGGGCGCGGAGTAAGCGATGCGCACCCTCCCGTCAATCCGCAGATCCCGTATTTGCGGCGGCGAAGCTTGTATTCGATACGCGCCCCGCCGTTCCGCCGCTTCAGGCCGCCCGCACCGTGCCCGGGAAGTGCGTCACCTCGGCGCGGAGACGCTCCGATTGCGGCGACGGTTCGGACGTCCGCGGCACGCCGGCGATGCTCGACGTCAAAGCGCCGGTTCGGAAGCGGCCTGAGCGTCGCTGCGCCCCACTCGTCCACCGCCGCCGCATCGGCGGCGCGGGCGCACATCTCGCAGCCGATTGCCGCTGACCGCAAGGGTGGAGACCCGTACGAACAAGCGGCCGAGCAGGGCAGCCCAGGCTGCGGGCGACAGCAGAACCGTCTGGAGTGAGCGGACGGTTTGCGCGATGACGAACGCCTCGACGACATCTCAGGAGCCGATCGATCGAGGAGGAGCGTTAGAAGTGCATCCCTATCGAGCGATTCGTCTCGATTACGCTTGATCGCAAATATATAAAACTTCATGCAGGCGCTTAATTTACATAACGGCTGCTCGATACCAAATATACTGACGAAAATATTCTTTCTCAGGTTCCGCAGAAGGTGCGATATCCCCGCCCGCCGCCTTCCGGAGGCTCGGCATATTGTGCGAAATCCGGCTGGTCGTCGTAGGGGCGTGCGAGGACCATCAACAGCGTCTCGAACGATGCGAAATTCTGCCGTTCGACCGCGGCCGTGATCATCTCCTCGACGCGGTGGTTGCGTGGGATGAAAGCGGGATTGGCGGCTCTCATCATCTGCCGCCGGGCGGCAGCATCGCCGGCTTCCTCCTCGAGCCGCCTGCGCCAGCCTTCGGCCCAGCGATCGAAGGCGGTCGGATCGATGAAAAGACTCCGCACGGCTTCGACAGCGGCCGGATCCGGTTCGCCATCGGGTCCCGGCGCAGCCTCGCCGAGGCGCCGGAAGGTGAGGGTGAAGTCGGCCTCGTTCTCGGCCATGGTTTTCAGGAGATCGCCCGCAAGTGCGGGATCGCCGTCGCGCGTCGTGGCGAGACCGAGCTTGCGGTTCAATCCGCCGTGATAGGCCGCCTCGAACTGGCCGGCGAAGCCGGTCAGCGCAGCCTCGGCTCCGGCAACAGCCTGCGTCTCGTCGTCCGAGAGAAGGGGCAGCAGGGCCTCCGCGAGCCGGGTGAGGTTCCAGAGGGCGATGCGCGGTTGGTTGCCGTAGGCGTAGCGCCCATGGCGATCGATGGAGCTGAAGGCGGTTGCGGGGTCGTAGGTGTCGAGAAAGGCGCAAGGACCGTAATCGATGGTCTCGCCGGCAATCGACATGTTGTCGGTGTTCATCACGCCGTGGACGAAGCCGACGGTGAGCCAACGCGCGACCAGCTCGGCCTGACGGCGGATCACACCGTCCAGCAGGGTGCGGTAGGGATTGTCGGCACGCGCCGCCTCGGGATCGTGGCGCGCGATGGCGTGGTCGGCGAGCGCGCGCAGACCTTCGACGTCCCCGCGGGCGGCGAAGAACTGGAACGACCCGACTCGGATATGGCTCGATGCGACACGCGTCAGCACCGCGCCCGGCAGCACCGTCTCGCGGATCACCCGCTCGCCGGTGCTCACGGCCGCGAGCGCGCGGGTGGTCGGAATGCCGAGGGCGTGCATCGCCTCGCTCACGAGATACTCGCGCAGCACCGGACCGAGGGCGGCGCGTCCGTCGCCCTGGCGGGAAAAGGGAGTCGGGCCAGATCCTTTGAGTTGGATGTCGCGGCGGTGCCCGTCGCGACCGACGACCTCGCCCAGCAGGATCGCACGCCCGTCGCCGAGTTGCGGCACGAATTGCCCGAACTGGTGCCCGGCATAGGCCGCCGCTAGCGGCTCCGCACCTTCCGGAACCCGCCGTCCGGCCAGGACGTCGACGCCCTCCGGGCTTTCGAGACGATCGGGATCGAGGCCGAGATCCACGGCCAGCGCCCGGTTCAGCCGGACCAACCGGGGTGCCTCGACCGCCGTCGGCACGACCCGGCCGAAGAAGCGGCCGGGCAAGCGCGCGTAGCTGTTGTCGAAGGGAAAGAGGGCGGTCATCGGCAGTACCGGTGTGAAAGCGGCTCAGTGCGAGACGCGGGCAGAGCAAAGGGAAGGGCCGGGCCGAACGCAAGGGCCCCGCGCCGGAAGGCACGAGGACCGCTACGTCCGGCACGACGGGATCACCGGGTTGCCGATCCGATCAGAGCCGACCGGTGACGGAGCCACGGTGGTCCTTTCGTCGGGGTGTTCAGGCCGCCTTCTGGTTCACCCGGCTCTCGGCCAGAGCCGTGAGCTTCTGGTCAGTCGCCTTTTCCTCGTCGAGCGTCTGCTGGAGCACCGCCGCGCAATCGTCGCGGCCGAGCCGCTTGGCCCACGCGACGAGGGTGCCGTAGCGTGCGATCTCGTAATGCTCGACAGCCTGCGCCGCCGCGAGCAGGGCGGCATCGAGCACCTCCTTGTCGGCGACCTCGCCGGCGGTCTCGTTGGCTTCCTTGATGATCCCGTCGATGGCAGGGCAGTTGACCGCCTTCGGCTTGTGACCGTGCATCTCGAACACCTGTTCGAGGCGTTTGATCTGCCCTTCCGTCTCGCGCAGATGCGTCTCGAATCCCTGGCGCAGCTGCGCGTTCGTCGCCTTTCCGATCATCGTCGGCAGAGCTTTGGTGATCTGGTTCTCGGCGTAATAGACATCCTGCAACGTGTGCACGAAGAGGTCGTCCAGCGATTTGATGTCCTTCGTGAACAGACCCATGGCGTCCTCCTGTAACGGTCTCGGGCCCATGCCTGAGCAAGTCCCGTCGCAAGGGAAGCCCGACGGCGCTGCGGCGGTTCCGATACGCCAGCCATAGGTTCTGGCATCGCCAACGGCTTCGCTTCACGTTTGGGACAACATAGTTCTATTTTCCAATCCCGGCGGCGCCCTGCGGCGATCGGCGGTCACCCCCGCGGTGGCGCCTGAACCCGCTTCTATCCGGCTCCCAGCAAGTCCGGTACGAGATCCCCGCGCACGGCCTGCGGCAAGGCGATCGGACGGGGTGACGGCATGGCGGATGCGCTCACGAGCAAGGTGGCGCGGCGCCTGCTGCCCTTCCTGATGCTGTGCTACTTCTTCGCCTATCTCGACCGGGTGAATGTCGGCTTCGCCGCACTCACGATGAACCGGGATCTCGGCCTGTCGGCAACGGCCTACGGGTTCGGGGCGGGCCTGTTCTTTCTCGGCTACGTCGCCTTCGAGGTGCCGAGCAACCTGATCCTGGAGCGGGTCGGGGCGCGGATCTGGATCGCGCGGATCATGGTGACGTGGTCGCTGGTTTCGGCCTCGACCGCGCTCGTCGTCGGCGAGTGGTCGTTCTACCTCGTGCGCGTCGGACTCGGGCTCGCCGAGGCCGGCTTCTTCCCCGGCATCATCCTTTATCTCACCTACTGGTTTCCCGCCCGACAGCGCGCCGGCATCGTCGGGACCTTCATGATGGCGGTGCCGCTCTCGGCGGCGATCGGTGCGCCGCTGTCGGGCCTCGTCATGAGCCTCACCGAAGGCTGGCTCGGGCTCGCGGGCTGGCAGTGGCTCTACCTGCTGGAAGCCGCACCCAGTCTGCTTCTGGGCATCGCAACCCTGTTCGTGCTGACCGACCGGCCGGAACGCGCCTCCTGGCTGACCGCCGATGAACGGGCGAGCCTCGTGGCGCGGATGGCGGAGGATCGCCGGCTCAGCCCGAACCGGACCGCGCATCTGAGTGCGGCCCTGCTCGATCCGCGAGTGCTCGGGCTCGGGCTGGTCTATTTCGGACTCAGCACCGGACTCTACGCCGTCGGCCTGTGGTTGCCGCAGATCGTAAGCGGTTTCGGCTTCACGACGACGGCGACGGGGTTCGTGACCGCCGTTCCCTACATCGTCTCGGCTGCGGGCATGCTGGCCTGGACACGCCATTCCGACCGCACGGGTGAGCGCACCCGACATGTCGCGATCCCGACCGTGGCCGCCGGCCTCGCCCTCTTCGCCGCGAGCCGAGCCGGCACACCGCTCCTGACCATCGCCGCGCTCAGCGCGGCGGCGCTCGGCGTTTTCGCGGCTCTGCCGACCTTCTGGACACTGCCCACCCGCCTCCTCACGGGCAGCGCAGCCGCGGGCGGCATCGCTCTGATCAACGCGCTCGGAAGCCTCGGCGGATTTGCCGGGCCCGCCCTCATGGGCTGGATCCGCGATGCGACCGGACGCTTCGACGACGCGTTGGCTGCGGTTGCCGCCGTGCTGGTTCTGGCAGGGGTCGCGGTTCTCCGCCTCGGCCGGGACATCGCGCGGGATACGGGCGCATGCGCGGATGCCGGACCGGCCCGAAGCCCCGAGGGAGACGCTCGACCGGAGCCAAATCGGCCGTGACATTGCCGGCGCCGCGACCGACGGATGCCACGCCGCGATCCGCTGGACCGGTGTCGAGCCCGTAGGATGGCGGACAGGCGGCCCTGAACCTGCCACGGACGACCGAACGCAAAGCTGGACGTCACGCCTTGCCGGATCGAGGGCGGCAGGCTCGCAGTAGAATGGCCCATGTCGACGACATTGGTTGGCGGCGCCGAACGCGGCGATCGTGATCGCGCGGCATTCTGAAGATTCCGCTGACACCTTTTCCCCAAGGGAAAGCTGAACTACGCATGCAACACATATGTTAGTTTTGTCCTCAGCGCTCCTCTGCTATCGAGGTCGCAGGTGGAGCGCCCGCGCACAATCTGGTCGCACGAAATCATTCTCTCGTTAGCGAAACCGGGATATGCCCACGGCTGTGTCCCCGATCATGCCCCACGAAATCCTTCGTATGGTCGAAGGCTTCGGCCTGACCGGAACGTGGTCGTGGAGATTCGCCACGGATGAGCACGTCTGGTCGCCGGGTCTGTTTCGCATCCTCGGCCTCGAACAGACCGCAGCGCGGGCGGAATACGGCCTGCTCTTCGCCCTCGTCCATCCGGAGGACCGGGACAGTATCACCTCGACGTCGGAGATGCTTCAGACCGGCCACATGATCCAGCAGACCTTCCGGATCATTCGTCCGGATGGAACGCTGCGCACGGTGATGAGCCGCGGCGAGGTGATCATGGCGCCGGACGGGCGCCCGCTTCAGGCCATGGGCGTGCTGATCGATGTGAGCGACCGTGAGATGCTGGCGCGCGCGCAGGCCGCGGAACGTCGGCGCAAAAGAGCTCTCTTCGAGCGGACCGGGGCGTTTACCTCTGTCACCGCCGTCTACCCCTACACCGATTTTTCGCCCGAGTGGCTGCAGCTGGTCGGGTTGCCGAGACAGGCCCTGCTCGAGGAGCCGACGCTGCCCGTGCTGAAGGAGGAACGCGCGCGTTGGCGTGAACACGGCCGAGAACTCTACCTCACGCGGCAGGTCGTCCACACGCGCCCTCGTCTCATTCTGGCAAGCGGCGCGATCGCACCCTATCGCATGGTGATGGTGCCGATGCGGAACGCGACCGGCGACGACGATGGTTGGGTGAACTACATCGCGCCGCTCCATCTCGACGGGGCCGTGCCCGGGATCATGCGGGAGAGCCTGGAGCAGCTTGTCCGCGGCATCCATCTGCGGGCGGGTCGCGCTCTGCTCGACTGGTCGATGCAGCAACTCGCCGAAGCGGCCGGAGTCTCGTTCTCAACGGTCCGCCGGCTCGAGGACGAGGACGTGAGTGCCTCCCGGCGCGCGTTGCAGGCCGCGATAAGCGCCTTGCGGAGGCACGGGATCGTCTTCTCGTTCATGGATGACGGGACGCTCGCCCTCGGAAAAGTCTGAGCCGTCCTTCTCGCGTCGGGCGGAGACGGAATACAACCCCGATTTCGGCTCGACGCCGATCCGGCCCGCGCGATCAGGTCGTCGCCGGCGAACGCGCAACCCGTGAGCGGGGCAGGACCGAGGAGGCGATGATCGGGTTCGGTGTTGGTGTCAGGCGAACCTTGCGCTGGAGTGCGGCATGGACGTCGGCCGGCACCGCAGCCACGGGATGTTCGGCTTCGCTCTCGTGCATCGTGTCGGTCGGCTTCACGGCGACCGCATTCTTTGCAATCACCGGCGCCGGCTTACGGTCAGGGACGAGCCGGGTCGCTCCGAAGAAAACGAGACCGGCGAGGCCCCAGGTCACCGACGCGATGTTCGGCTCACCAGCGAACATCATCACCAGCAAGCTGCCGAGAGCGGCGGCCACGCCCAGGAATCGTAGCTCGGAAGCAAGTGAACCCATGGCCGCGTTCTAGAGCCTGTTATGCACTTGTCATAAGCTTTTCAGCTTGTCGGAGCATGAGGCAGACGAAGGCGACCATGTGCAGGCCAGCCAACGTGCTGGCGTAGCGCTCGTAATCTTTGACCAGCCGCCGACAGCGGGTGGCCCAGGCAAACGAGCGCTCCACCACCCATCGGCGCGGCAGCAGGACAAAGCCGCGCTTGGCCTCAGGCGCCTTCACCACTTCCAAGTCGATGCCGTGCGCGCTCGCGGCGGCGGCGGGCTTAGGCCCGGAATAGCCCTGGTCGACAAAGGCCAACTCGACGCTGTCGCCCGTCTCCGCCTGCACCTCGGCGGCCAGCCGGCCGACCTCGGCCCGGTCGTCGACATCGGCGGGCGTCACGTGCAGCGCCACGACATGGCCCGGCGTGTCAACGGCCAGATGCAGCTTCGCACCCCGCTTGCGCTTGGCCCCGTCATAGCCGGCCCGCTCGCCGCTCTCGGGCGAGGAGCGCAGCGTCCGGCTATCGAGGATCACCGCCGAGGGCTCCGGCTCCCGCTCCGCCGCCATCCGCAGCACCGCCCGCAGGTCGCCGGCCACGTCCGCGAAACTGTCGGCCGACAGCCAACGCTGCGTCTGCTGATACACGGCCGCCCAAGGCGGCAGATCGTGCGGCATGAACCGCCAGGGCGCCCCCGTCTTCACGATGTAGCGCAGCCCGTTAAACACCTCGCGCAACTCGTGGTCGCGCTGAGCCGAGTCCTCCCGCAGCAGCGCGAGGTAGGGCGCTACCAGTGCCCATTCTTCATCAGACACGTCGGACGGATAGGAGCGGCGATCAGAAGGCATGATCCAAAACGCCAATCCTGCCTATCAGTTCATAACACGCTCTAGAAAGCCGCGGTTGCGAGGGCATGTACGCGACCCATCGCATTTGAAGGGTCGACTTTCGGGCAAACGCAGAGGGCGTGCGAAGGGCCACCCGTCGCACAGCAATCACGACCGCGGAGCCGCCGAACCGATACAATCGGTCCAAAATCACGAAGTAGTCATCGCGCACCGGCGAAGCTTGACAACAGGCAAAGGTATCATTTGAATTGTTTTGCTGCGCCGATGCTGTCGGGCCAGCGGCTGGTGGGTCGGCATCTTCATCGTTGCCGGCCCACCAATCTCGCGTCTTGGCTGTGGCGGGGCGCAGAAATACGTTCAGGGGTGTATATTCTGGTACCGTCGTTCGGCACGGTACCGACGGCCGGATCGAGAAATTCGTTGCGTGTGACGGGACGAGCGTACCGTACCGGATGCTCGGGCTGTCAGCCTCATCGGCGGCGATCACGCTCGGTTGCCATGAATGGCTCGCGGCGAACGCCAAGACCACAAGCCTTTGAACGGTGGGCTTATCGTGTTCGTGATGATCGCGCCTTCGGACCCTGCTCCGCCTTGTGTGGCGCCCGGCAACCAGATCTTTCCGTTCGAGATTGTCTTCCAGCAGCGACGAGTCGAGGCCCGCGCCCGGCCGGTTTCCGGTGCAGACACGTCGCCGGAGGGCAGGAGCAGGCCAAACTCAAAGAGAGAGACGTGGGACTTTCCAAGCCCCCCGGAACACGCGGCGGTCAGGACGCGGTCTTGAACAGGCTCCGTCTCGAAGGGACGCGCCTTCGTGCGGGATAAGACGACGCAAAAACGGGGAGCGACCGGATCCTCCGAAATCCGCCGTCCTGAGCGAGCCGTGAGCGTTTAAGAAAATGGATGAGCGAGCGCGGTACGCACCTTGATCGGTTTGTGACCGGGCCAGGGTGCAGATCTTGTCTGCCGGGGTGAGAAAAGGCGAAACGGATGCATGGAAGGCTGCCCATGACCGCTTCTGTTCCCGGATTATCGCGCAAAGCGCTGGCAGACCGCCTCTCGAACGAGATGGCCGAGGCTGAGCGCCAGGGCTTCGGAACATCGACGGTCTGGCTTACCCGTGAAGAGACCGATCTGATCTGTGCAGCCCTCGAAGCGGCCTCCACGGACGATGGTATGCGCCTCGATTTCCTCGATCGGTGCATGGCGGCCATGACCGCACGGGACGGATCAGGCCGCAGGTGGCGGATGTCGATCGACCAGGACCACTTGCTGCTCGGCACGACCATGGACGCGCACGGCCTCCCGTCCTGCCGTGACGCCATTGATGAAAGGACGGCCGAACTGCGACGCGCTCAAGCAGTTGCAACCGGAGAACGGCACCGACAGGAGCCGTTTCCTGCACGCCCCGACGGCCCCCATGACTTTTCGCCCCGCCCCTACGCACGTGACGGCAAAGCATAGCGTTGCTTTATCGCGACTGAATTCAGCGCTTATACGTTTCACATGATCGCTCGGCAAATATATTCAATTAACCGTCTGTGATCAACATTCATGAAAGCGAGTGACAAAATTTACGTTTCTACCGCCTCATGATCTGAGAGCCCGTCCGATAACGTCCGGCAGGGGTTGAGTGGCCGGAATGGCGGTGATTCCAGAAGGGTGCTGAAGCCTCATCTGGACGTGCCATGTGGACCCCGACCACTCGCCGGCAGCATAACCGTGCGCGCCTTCGATACGAAACCGACCTGACGGATACGGAATGGGCGGTGATCGCGCCCATGATGCCAGAGCCCGCCTCGCGTGGTCGTCCGCCTGTCTGGACGATGCGGGAGGTCCTGAACGCGATCTTCTACGTGCTGCGCGGCGGCATCGCATGGCGGTTGATCCCAAAGGATCTCCCTCCGCGCAGCACGACGTTCGGCTACTTCAGCCGCTGGCGGGACGAGGGATTGTTCGGGCGGATCAACCACGCCCTGGTCATGGCCGACCGGGAGCGGGCCGGTCGCGAGGCCTCGCCGACGGCGGCCGTGCTCGACAGCCAGAGCGTGAAGACCACCGAGAGCGGCGGCCCGCGCGGCTACGACGCTGGAAAGAAGGTCAAGGGCCGCAAGCGTCAGGCCCTGGTCGACACGGACGGGCGCGCCCTCGTGCTCGATCCGCAGACCGCCGACATTCAGGATCGCGATGGGGCTGGACCGGTGCTGCGCCTGTCGCGGCGGACCTTCCCGTTCATCGTCAGAGCTTTCGCCGATGCAGGCTATGCCGGCGACAGACCCGCGACCGCCACCGTCATCACCATCGACATCGTGCGCAAACCGAAGGATCAGGTCGGCTTCGCCGTGCATCCACGCCGATGGGTGGTGGAACGCTTCTTCGGATGGATCAGCCGCAACCGACGCCTCTGGAAGGACCCGGAAGCGACCCTCGCCTCGGCCCAGGCCTTCCTCTACGCCGCCGCCGTCATGATCCTCGTCCGAAGGCTCGGGCGAGCATCATGACTTATCGGACGGACTCTGAGAAAAATTTTCGTCCGGACGACCGTGAATGCACGGCGCTCTATACCCGCGATCAGGTTGGAGAGCACCGGAGGTGCTGACCTTCGTGCTCAACTCGACAACGCGCCTGGTAAGGAGCAGGGGCCAACCGCAACGGGGCGCGTCATCCACGCGTTGCGCCGGTTCACCGAGCTGGGCAGGCGAAGCCAAGGTGCTTCGGCGTCATTTGTGCATCTGCTGCGAACCGGCTTTCAGGCGGCTCGAAGGGAGACCTGCGCTCGAATCGGTTCGCCGTGTCGGTCGAGAACGTTTTACCCATCGTCAAAAGGTTGATGCACGTCCGCGATGAGACAGGGTGAGACGAATTACCCGACCGACCGTGTCGGAACGATCTGCCGATCCCTGCGGCGGGCGATCGTGGAGCGGGCCCTGACCCCGGGAGACCGGCTGCCGGAGGACGCGCTCGGCGAGCGGTTCAGCGTCAGCCGGACCATCGCGCGACAGGCGCTTGGCCAGCTCGCGGGCGAGGGCTTGGTCGAACTGCGCCGGAACCGCATAGCGGTCGTGGCGAGCCCGAGCTGGGAGGAGGCGCGCGACACCTTCGACGTGCGCATCAGCCTGGAGCGCCTCGTGGTCCAGCGCCTCGCCGGCCGCCTGAGTGCCGAGCAGCAGGCCGTGCTCGAGGCACATATCGCGGGCGAAGAGCGGGCGAGCGGCGGTCCCGAGGGAGCCTCGATCCGGCTCGCCACCGAGTTTCACCTGCTGCTCGCCGAGATGACCGGGAGTCCGGTTCTCCGCCGCTATGTCGCCGAACTGGGCTACCGCTGTGCCCTGATCCTGTCGCTCTACAGCCGGCCGCACTCGTCGGACTGCGCGGTGAGCGAGCACCAGGAGATCGTGGCGGCGCTCGTCGCAGGCGACGCCGGGCGCGCAACCACACTGATGGATCACCATCTCGACGCGGTGGCCGAGCGGGCGCGCATCCTCAAGGAGCCCAGGCGCGAGCACGACCTCATCCGCTTGCTCGCGCCCTACATCGACGGCTGAGGGGTCAGGCCGATCCGCCCTGCCGTTCAAGCAGGCGCTCGGCGCTGTCGTTCCACACCTCCATCGAGACGATCAGACCGTCCCTCACGGTGAAGCGGTCGACGTAGCGGTTGCCCTCGAACGCGGTACCGTCCGGCCACGCGCCGTAGAGGGTACCGAGACTGTAGACCGTGGTTTGGCCTTCACCCGGAACCACGTCGAGCCGCTCCATCCGCTTCTTGACCCAGGCGTATCGCCCGGCGTTGAACGCCGTGACCTCGCGCGGATGGTGGAACACCCGGCCGCCGGTGAAGACGATCGCGATACCGGGCGCCATGTAGCGCGCCGCCGTTTCGGGATCGGGCACCATCGAGGCTTCCAGATAGGCCGTCACCGCCGCCGCGTCGCGCGCGCTCTGCGTTGCCTTCTCATCCATACCGCAATCTCCCTGGTGTCGGCCGTGGTGCCCTGAACATGATGCTACCGCGACATGCGTGCATGCAGAAAGTGTATGCACTTTCCGGGACTTTGTGCACAATCGGCGGGCAGCGGGATTCGGACGGGAAAATGCGAGTAGAAACAAGCGCCTTTCATCTGGCACGCCCGTTGCGGTCTTTGGTCGACCGCATACGGAGCCGGATCGCCATGCCCCAACGCCACAAGCTCGCTCGATCCCTCGCACGGCGTCTCATCCTCGGCGGCCTTTTGGCGGGCGTCACGAGCATCGGTGCCGTCCGGGCCGCCGAGCCGGTGAAGATCGGTCTCGTCACCGCGCTCAGCGGCCAATCGGCAAAATCCGGCGAGGCGATCTCCCGCGGGATCGGGCTGGCGATCGAAGAGATCAACCGCAACGGCGGCGTCCTCGGCCGGCCGCTGGAACTGGTTGCCCGCGACGACGAGGCCAACCCGTCCAAGGGCGTGCTTGCCGCCCGCGAGCTGATCCAGCGTGCCGGTGTCGTCGCGCTGATCGGCGGGCTCGACACCCCTGTCTCGATGGCGATCGTGCCGATCGCCAACCAGATGAAGGTGCCCTTCGTCGGGCCCTGGGCGGCGGGCACCGGCATCACCCGCAACGGCGCGGCCGACAACTACGTCTTCCGGGTCTCGGCGGTCGACGCGCTCGTGGACGAGGCCCTCGTCGCCTACGCGGTGAAGACCTACGGGGCGAAGAAGCCCGGCGCGATCCTCGTCAACAACGCCTGGGGCGAGTCGAACCAACAGGGGCTGGTCGCGGCGCTGAAGGCCGCGGGCCTGCCCAGCGCCGGCATCGAGAAGTACGAGGCCAACGACATCGACATGGTCCCGCAGCTCTCCCGGCTGCGCGAGGCCGGGGCCGACGCATTGTTCCTCGTCGGCAATGTCGGCCCGTCGGCCCAGGTGGTGAAGTCCCTCGACCGGATGGGCTGGACCGTGCCGGTGATCTCCCATTGGGGACCGGCGGGCGGGCGCTTCGACGAACTCGCGGGCCCCGGCGCGGCGCGGGTGCACTTCGTCCAGACCTTCACCTTCGCCGGCAACGACAGCCCAAAGGCGAAGGCGGTACTCGACGCGCTCAAGGCGAAGTACCCGGCGATCAAGTCCATGGCCGACGTCACCCCCGCCGTCGGCATCGCCAACGCCTACGACGCCACCCACCTGATCGCCCTGGCGATCCAGGCGGCCGGCGCCACCGAGGGGCCGAAGGTGCGCGACGGCTTCTACAAGGTCGCGCCCTATTCCGGACTGATCAAGACCTACGAGGCGCCGTTCGCACCGGGCCAGCACGACGCCTTGAGGCCGGACGACTTCATCTTCGCAAGCTTCAAGAATGGCGAGATCGTCGCGGTGACCAAGTGAACGGCGTCCGGAGCCGCCTTCCCGGAAGAGGGCAGGGGATGTCACCATGCTGACCAGCACCCTCGTCAGCGGGCTCGGCCTCGGCAGCATGTACGGGCTGGTGGCGCTCGGCTTCCACATCACCTTCGCGGTCTCCGGCACCGTGAACTTCGCGCAAGGGAGCGCCGTCACCCTCGGGGCGGTGCTGGGCTACACCTTCGCGGTTCAGCTCGGCTGGCCGATGCCGCTGGCGGTCGCCGCGTCTCTGGCCGGCTGCGCAGGGCTCGGCCTCGCCGTCGAGCGCCTGCTGGTGCGCCCCTTCGTGGTGCGCGGCTCCGATGCCTGGCTCCTGGCGACGGTGGCCGGCGGCATCATCCTCGACAACGTCCTCTTGTTCACCTTCGGCAAGGAGCCGCGCAGCCTGCCCTCGGCGCTGGTCGCGGCGCCCGTGCAGGTTCTGGGCGCGGGCGTCTACCCGCTCCAGCTCCTGATCCCCGTAGTCGGCGTCGCGGCAGCGGTCGCGATCCGCGCGGTGTTCCGCGGCACGGAACTCGGCCGGGTGCTGCTGGCGGTGGCGCAGAATTCTGAAGCCGCGCGGCTGATGGGCATCGACGTCGCCCGCACCGTGGCCTGTGCCTTCGCGCTCTCCGCCGTGCTCGCGGGCGCCGCGGGGCTGCTGATCGCGCCGCTCTTCTCCGTCTCGGCCGAGATGGGCGCGCTGTTCGGGATCAAGGCCTTCGCGGTGGCGATCCTGGGCGGGATCGGTTCGGCCACCGGCGTGGTGCTGGCAGGCCTCCTCTACGGCCTCGTGGAGGCCGGCGTCACCGCCACGCTCGGCTCCGGTGCGACCCAGATCGTCGTCTTCTCGGTCATCATCCTCGCGCTGGCGCTCCGCCCGAACGGGCTGCTCGGCCGCGCCGCCGTCAACAAGGTCTGACCATGCGCTCGCTTCTCCGGGCGCCGGCCGCGATGCCGCTCGCCATCCTGGCCCTGACGCTCGCGGGCCTCGCACTCGTCGCCGCGACGAGCGGCTACAGCCACTTCGTCATCGCCCTCGTGGCACTCACGGTGGTGGCCGGAACCGGCCTCAACGTCTTGCTCGGACTCGGGGGGCTGATCTCGTTCGGCCATGCCGGGTTCTACGCGCTCGGCGCCTATGCGAGCGCGATCCTGACGCTCAAGGGCGTGAGCTTCTGGCTGGCGCTTCCCGCCGCGGCCGGGCTCTCCGCCCTCGTCGGCGCAGCGCTCGCCGTGCCGGCGATGCGGGTACGCGGGCCCTACCTCGCCATGGTGACGATCGCGTTCGGCTTCCTCGTCGAGCACGCGCTGATCGAGGGCGGGGAACTCACCGGCGGGCAGAACGGCCTCGTGGTCGCCACCGGCCCGAACCTGTTCGGCCTTCCCCTCGGCGAACGCGACCTCGCGTGGCTCGCGGTGATCGGCGCGGGTCTCAGCCTGTACGGCTTCCACCGGCTCCGCCATGCCCGTCTCGGCCAGGCTTTGCGCGCGGTGCGCGACGCCGATGTCGCCGCCGCCTCGCTGGGCTTCGATCCGGTCCGGGTGAAGACCGCCGCCTTCGCGATCTCGGCGGCGCTGACCGGGCTCGCGGGTGCGGTGCTGCCGCCGCTCATGCTGTTCATCGCGCCAAGTTCGTTCCCGTTCACGCAGTCGATCCTGTTCGTCCTCGCGGTGGTGGTCGGTGGGGCCGGCACCGTGCTCGGGCCCCTGTTCGGCGCGGGGGTGACGGTGCTCCTGCCCGAGGCGCTCGCCGGGCTCGCCGAGTACCGGCTACTGTTCTTCGGCCTGACCACCCTCGTGGTGCTCTGGCTCGTGCCGGCGGGCATCGTCGGCAGCCTCAGTCGTCTCCTACCGCGGGGTGGCGGAACGCGCGCGGAGCCGGGAGCCGAGGCACCGGACTTCCTGCAGCGGACCGGGGGCGTGCCGCTCGCCGTCGAGGGGCTCGGCATCGCCTTCGGCGGGATCCGGGCAGCGGACGGCGTCGCCTTCGACGCGCGCCCCGGTGCCATTACCAGCGTCATCGGCCCGAACGGCGCCGGCAAGACCACCGTCCTCAACATGATCTCGGGCTTCTACCGCCCAAGCGCCGGTACGATCCGCCTCGGAGCGCGCGAACTTAGCGGGAAGCCGGCCCACGCCATCGCCCGCGCCGGCATCGCCCGCACCTACCAGACGACCCGGCTGTTCGGCTCGCTCAGCGTCATCGAGAACGTGATCCTCGCCCGCACCCCTGGGCGTCTGCTACGCCGGGCGCAAGCGCGGGACCGGCAGGATGCGGCGGCCCTGCTCGCCTTCGTCGGCTATGCCGGCGAACTCGACCGTCCGGCCTCCGAACTGCCGCATGTCGACCGGCGGCTGGTGGAGATCGCCCGGGCGCTCGCCGGATCCCCGCTCGTGCTGCTCCTCGACGAGCCGGCCGCCGGCCTCGCCCGGGCCGAGACCGACCGCGTCGGCGCGCTGCTGCGCCGGATCGCGGCCTGCGGCATCGCGGTGATCCTGGTCGAGCACGACATGCCCCTGGTGATGGGCGTGTCCGACCGCATCCTCGTCATGGATGCGGGCCGCCCGATCGCCCGCGGCACGCCCGCCGAGGTGCGCCGGGACCCCGCCGTGCTGCGGGCCTATCTCGGGGCCGCCGAGACCCCGGCCCGGCCGCGGTCCGCGCCCTGGAGCGGTCCGGCCGACGCGGTCCTCTCCGCCCACGGCCTGCGCGCGGGCTACGGCGCCGCGCCCGTCCTCGACGGCATCGCCCTCGCGGTGCGGCCGGGCGAGACCGTGGCTTTGCTGGGCTCGAACGGGGCCGGCAAGTCGACGGTGATGCGCTCGCTCGCGGGCCTGCTGCGCCCGGTCGAGGGCTCGGTGGTCCTGGCGGACACGCCCGTCGCGGCGCTGCCGGCGCACAGGATCGCGCGGCTCGGCCTCGCCCTGGTGCCGGAAGGGCGCCAAGTCTTTCCCGAGCTCACCGTCGTCGAGAACATCCGCCTCGGCGCCTGGAGCCGCGGCGGCCGGGTCGATCCGGCCGAAGTCGAGGCGCTGCTCGACCGGTTCCCGCGCCTGCGCGAGCGGGCGGGCAGCCGCGCCGGCCTGCTCTCGGGCGGGGAGCAGCAGATGCTGGCGATCGCGCGCGGGATGATGGCGCATCCGCGTATCCTCCTGCTCGACGAGCCCTCCCTCGGCCTCGCCCCGGCGATCATCAACAGCCTCTACGCGACCGTGGCCGAGCTGCGAGACCAGGGCACGACGATCCTCATCGTCGATCAGATGGCCGCGCTGGCGCTGACCGTGGCCGACCGCGGCTACGTCCTGGAACAGGGGCGCGTCGCCGCGGAGGGTACGGCAGCGGAGCTCAAGGCGGACGAGGCCCTCGAGGCCGCCTATCTCGGGGCGGCGTGACGGTGCACGCGTCCCACAACGACAGGATCGAGACCCTTCCCGTGACGACATCGGCGCCGCCCCCTGCCGGCCATGGCCGCTACGCCTATTCCGCCCTGCCGGACCGCCCGGTCTACGACTGGCCGGGTGGAAAACGCCTCGCGGTTTACCTCGCGCTCAACCTCGAAACCTTCGACTTCGGCGCCGGCCTCGGCGCCGAGTTGGCGCCGGGCGGGCCGCAGCCGGACGTGCTGAACTATGCCTGGCGCGATTGGGGCAACCGGGTCGGCGCATGGCGCATCCGCGACATGCTCGACGCGTTGCAGATGCCGGCGAGCATCCTCGTCAACAGCCGGATCTACCGGGAGTGCCCGGGCTTGATCGAAGCCTTCCGCGCCCGCGGCGACGAGATCGTCGGGCACGGGCGCAGCAATTCCGAACGGCAGGGCACCCTCTCCGAGGCCGAGGAGCGGGCGCTGATCGCCGAGGCGACCGCGGTTCTGACGCGGGAGGAGGGCAGGGCGCCCGCGGGCTGGCTCGGCCCCTGGATCTCGCAGTCGCGGGTCACGCCGGATCTGCTGGCGGAGGCGGGTTACCGCTACCTGCTCGACTGGTGCCACGACGACCAGCCGACGTGGTTCGCGACGCGGAACGGCGGGCGCATCCTCTCGGTGCCCTATCCGCAGGAACTCAACGACATCCCCGCGATCGTCGCCCGCAAGGACACGGGGCGCGCCTTCGCCGAGGCCATCACCGATGCCTTCGAGGAGATGCTGGAGCAGTCGCGCCGCGCGCCGCTCGTCATGGGCATCGCCTTGCATCCCTACATCGTCGGCCAGCCCCACCGCTTACGCCCCCTGCGGCAGGCTCTCGAACGGATCGCCGGGCATCGCGACACGGTCTGGCTTACCACGGCCGGCGCGATCGCGGCGCACGCCGCCGAGTTGCCGGAATAGCGGCACCGTGCGGCCGGTCTCAGGCATCACCGGGCGACGGTCTCTCGCTCGGCCCAAGCGGAAGCCCCGGAGACGCCGCCATGGATCTTAGCGAAAACCTTCACCATCCCGCGCTGACCGCCTCTCGGCGCGCACTTCTCCTGACCTCTGCGGCTGCTCTGGGAGCGACGACCATGCCGAGCCGTCTCTTCGCCGAAGCGAGCGCCCCCCGCGGCGCCCTCGCCCAGTCCCGTCAGGGCATGGTGACGAGCCCGCACGAACTCGCCAGCGAGGTCGGACGGGAGGTGCTGCGGGCGGGCGGCAACGCCATCGAGGCGGCAATCGCCATCAACGCCACCCTCTGCGTGACCTACCCGCATTTCTGCGGTCTGGGCGGTGACGCGTTCATGATCGTCAGCGACCGCAACGGCGCCAGCTTCACCCTGTCCGGCATCGGCCAGGCGGCGGCGACGCCGCCGGAGGACGGCCAGCCGATCCCGCTGCGCGGACCCGGTTCGGCGATCACCGCCGCGGGCGCCGTTGATACCTGGGAGCAAGCCTTCACCTACAGCCAGCGGGCCTGGGGTGGGCGGCAATCCTGGAAAGGACTGTTCCAGCGCGCCATCGCCTACGCATCGGACGGCTTTCCCCTGACGCCGTCGCAACGCTTCTGGGCGAACTTCCGGGCCAAGGAGATCGGCAACTGGCCCGATGTCGTGCGCGTGTTCACCGCCGAAGGCCGCATCTTGGAGGCGGGGGAGACTTTTCGGCAGCCCGAGCTCGCCCGCACGCTCACGACGCTTGCGGAGAATGGCGGCCGCGACTTCTACGAGGGCGAGCTGGCCCGCCGGATCGCGCGCGGCCTGCAACAGGCGGGCTCGCCCCTGACGGCGGACGACCTTGCCCGCTGCCGTGCGCGCAACGAGAGCGCGCTGCGCGTGCCCTACCGGGGCGGGGAGCTCATCAGCCTGCGCCCGCCGACACAGGGCCTCACCACCCTGGAGATCATGGGCGTTCTCGACCGCTTCGACGTGGCTTCCATTCCCGAAGGCAGCGCCGATTACTACCACCTCCTCGTCGAGGCCGTGAAACTGGCCTTCATCGACCGCAATCGCTTCATCGCCGATCCCGATTTCGTCGATGTGCCCGTCGAGCGGCTCCTCTCGGCCTCGCACCTCGATGCGCAGGCCCGGAGCATCGATTCGCGCACGGCCGCGCCCTGGCCCTATCTCTTCAAGACCGGTGATACCGTCTTCATCGGAGCCGCCGACCGGGACGGCAACTGTGTCAGCCTGCTGCAGACGGTCTATTTCGATTGGGGAAGCGGCGTCGTCGCGGGCGATACCGGCATCCTTTGGCACAATCGCGGCGCATCCTTCGGCGTGGACGCCAACAGCATCAACGTGCTGCGCCCCGGAAAGCGCCCGTTCCACACGCTCAATCCCGGCATGTATTTCAAGAACGGCCGTCCGACGTTGCTGTACGGAACGCAGGGCGCAGATGGGCAACCACAGACCTTGTCGGCGGTGCTGACGCGCCTGATCGATTACGGGATGGATCCGCTCACCGCCCTCGCACGCCCTCGGTTCCTTCTGGGCAAGACGTTCTCGGACAGCCGCGACAGCCTGAAGCTCGAACTCGATGCGGGTCAGGCCGTGTTCGAAGAGCTGAAGGCACGAGGGCACGAGATCAGCCCCATCCCCGCCCAGAGCCCCCTGGCCGGCCATCCGGGCGCGATCCGAATCGAAGATGACGGCCGCTTCATCGGCGCCCACGATCCGCGCAGTGACGGCTTAGCCCTCGGCCTTTGAACAAAATGCGGACTGCCCCGACGGCGGTCTATCGACGGCAGCAGCCACATTCGGGATGGCTCTGGAGCAAGTGTGAGCCGCTCTTTCTCGGCTGAGGGTCTGTCGACGCCTGGACGAATTGCGGCGTCTGACGATTCTCGTTTTCGAGCAAAGACAGACAGCCGCTTCCACGCCATGACCGCACAGGACACGGTCAACGCCAGCGGCACCGACCGCATCACCTTCCGCTGGAACGAGTCGGTCAAAGCATCCCGGCGTCCGGTTGGCTTCGCCCGACGGCCGGAGCGTATGAGCCTGCCGGAGCCATGGTCTACCAACGGCGGCGCTAGCGCGCATTCCGACGAAGTGGTGACCGGTTCGTCGAAAGAATGCGCGTCAAAACAATGAGCTAGAGACGCCGGCCTGATGCAATCAGGTCGGATACGGCTCTAGTGGCTGGGCGATCCGCATGGCATATGACATCCATGACCAACGAAGTGCCGCACCCCTACTCAATCACCATCGAGCCGCTGACGAAGCCCGAGGGCCAGTTCGGATGGGCCCTCAGGAAGCACGGGAAGCTGACCGAGCGGTCTGACCGAGCCTTCCCCAGCGAGGCCAAGGCCTACGAAAGCGCCCTGAAGGCTATCGAGCGCGAACAGACCGGCTTCGGGAGCCGGTAGGCTGCAGGTTTCCTGAAGCCCCTGTCCACTGAGAGTGCCTTACAGAATCCCCGATCTCTGACCGTTCTCGCTTTGGCGAGGACGGCGCCGAGGGAATTTTGCGAGAGGCACTAAGGGCACGCTCTATAGGATCAGCCTCCAAGGTGGAGAAGCCGTACAACCCGTCTCCGTCGCGGCTCAACATCGATCCCAGGCGGGAAATTACAACAAAAACGCAGACGTTGGCGCGGTTTCATACAGCTGCGCTGCGCATCAGCAATGGCTGCACTCACAGGATCAATGCGACGTCCCGTTGATGCGTGATATCGATACCCTGAAGGACGACAAGCGTCTGTAAGTTATCTGCATCGCCATCCTTGTCGAACAGAACTTCCGTGGACCCGTCGACCACGGCGAGCGATAGCCACCCATCGCCGAAGGGGTCGGCCGACGCCCCGACCCTGGCGAGCAACCCCGACAGGTCCAGCTTGTCCCTGGACGCGACCGAGAAGTCGGTGATGGTGTCGGCGCCCATCATATCCAGTTGAACGAGATCGCCGTAGACGAAGCGATCCGCTCCCGCGCCCCCGGTCATCACATTCTGATAGGCGCCGCTCTCCAGCGTGTCGCGACCATCGCCGCCGTCGAGGATGTTATGCCCGCGACTGGCGATCACGTCGTTCCCCGCCCCTCCGTAGAACTGACTCGACACGTAGCGATCGTAGCCGCCCGTCAGGTGATCGTTGCCCTCGCCGCCATCGACGACGGCGCGCCCGACATTGACCGAAATGGTGTCGTTTCCGGCATCGCCGTAGACGTATGCCGTGGATTTGGCAGACCCGATCGAGATCGTATCGTTGCCGTCGCCGCCATGGATCGTACCAAGCGCACTGCCGATTCTCATGCTGTCGTTGCCACCGTCGCCCGACAGCGTGCCGCTCGACATCGTGTTGATGTCGAACGTGTCCCCACCGTCTCCACCCTCGAGGTGGCTCGCCTGAAGGAAGTCGAAGCTGAAGCTGTCACGACCGGCGTCGCCATGCAGGGCCAAGCGGAAGCTGTAGTATCCCGACCCCGTGAAGCTATCGTCGCCAGTGCCGCCGAAGGCTTCGATCTTGTCCAAGGGGCCGCGCGGTCCCGGTGTCAGCAGAACGAAATGGTCGTTGCCGCCTTCTCCGTACAGAAGGTCGCCGCTACCACCGATCAACGTGTCGCGCCCACTGCCTCCCCAAAGGACATCGACGCCATCGCCACCATCGAGGCGATCCTCGCCGGATCCTCCGTACAAAGTATCGTTTCCGGCACCGCCGGTGAGGCTGTCGTTTCCGCCTCGCCCGTCGATGATGTCGTCGTCATCCGTGCCGAGGAGGGTATCTGCCTGATTGGTTCCATTGATCGCGGGCATGGCTTGAGCCTTCGCTGCACGGCCCCGAATGCAAAATATCAACCGTGCAGCAAACTTTTCGCAGACGCACTTTGGGGGTAAGACTTGATAGATTTAGAGCGTATGAAATTTCAATATTTAAATCATCTCCGTCAAATATCATATTATAAAAATTCAATCGACTTTGGGGCTTGCTATCTTTTGGGGACATTGGATCGCTTAAACTTTTGTAGGTGCAAGCGAAAGATTTGAGGCGCCTCCGAAAGGGCTCGTGGCCACGCACACCGAGTCGTTCGGCAGTATCGCATCGACGATCGCCGGGAAGCCCGCGAACGGTCCTTTGCGGACAAGGACGATCTGCCCGACGCGGATGCCCGTCCGCTGGACGATCTCGGCATCGGCCCGGAGGTGACGTTGATGGACCTGCGCCACGGCGGCAACGTCGAGGCCGGCTTGACCGACGCGCCGTTGCGCACGCTGAGCGGTCACCCGACCTCCGTCGCACAGCGCCCCGAGGGCGCGCAAGCGGCTGGAGTCGAGATTGAAGCGGGAGGGTTTGTCGAGATGAGCCGCTGACGTCATATCGAAATGGCGTCTGAGGTATCGGCTCAGTGCTTGGAATGTTTGGTGGGCGCACTAGGGTTCGAACCTAGGACCCGCTGATTAAGAGTCAGCTGCTCTACCAACTGAGCTATGCGCCCGAAGCCTCGGTGAGGAGGCTGGACCGCCGGGCCACCAATCCCGTTCGGTGGCGGCGGATTAGCAACGACCGGATGGCGTGTCCAGCCCCCTCGGAAAAGTTTTCCGACAAAGTGCCGCCGGGATCTCGCGTCCCGCACAGCCTTACATGCGCGCCAGCGCGTGACGGGCGGCATCGTCTCGGGTAAAGCGCAAGCATGAGCCTTTCGCGCGCCTTGAGAATCGGAACCCGCGGCAGCCCGATGGCGCTGGCCCAGACCGGCATGGTCCGCGATCGGATCGTGGCGGCCAATCCGGGATTGGAGACGGAAATCATCGTCGTCTCGACCGTGGCCGACCGCGTGCTCGACCGGCCGCTCTCCGAGATCGGCGGCAAGGGCCTGTTCACCAAGGAACTCGAACAAGCCCTGTTTGCCGACGAGATCGATGTCGCCGTTCACTCGATGAAGGACGTGGAAACGTGGCTTCCCGACGGGCTCGCCATCGCCTGCATCCTGGAACGCGACGACCCGCGCGACGCCTTCCTCAGCGCGAATGGGGCCAACGGTCTGGCCGATCTGCCCTCCGGCGCACGGGTCGGCACCTCTTCGCTCAGGCGCGGAGCACAGGTGCTGATGCACCGGCCCGATCTCACCATCGTGCCGCTGCGTGGCAATGCCAATACCCGGATGCGCAAGCTGGAGGCGGGGGAGTGCGACGCCACCTTGCTGGCGCTCGCCGGCCTGCAGCGCCTCGGGATGGCGGATATCGCCCGCAGCGTGCTGTCGGTGGAAGAGATGCTCCCGGCCGTGGCACAAGGCGCACTCGGCATCGAGTGCCGGGCCGGCGACGACGCGATCCGGGCGCTGTTGGCGCCCGTCGCCTGCGCCACCACGACGACGGCGCTCGACGCGGAACGCGGGCTGCTTGCCGAACTCGACGGCTCGTGCCGCACACCCATCGCGGCCCTGGCGCAGGTGAGGGGGGATCGCATCAGCCTCGACGGCTTGCTGTTCCTGCCGGATGGCAGCCGCCACTGGGCGGTCCATCGGGAGGGATTGGCGGCGGACGCGGACGCGATCGGCCGCGAGGCCGGGGCCGAGTTAAAGCAGGCCGCGGGCGACGTCTACTTCGCCCACCTCAAGTAGCCTCCTTTCCTCTCAAATCCGGTTGATCCCCTCGGGATGGCGGATTGGGATGGCGGATTTGGGCCTCGGCGGGATCCCGTCGGGCCTGCAGGATGGGTCGACTCCTCGCGCGTCGCGCGGGCGGAGCGTTACGCTTCCCCCCTCGGATCGAGCGGAACGCTTAGAGTGCCTCGCAAACCCCCCGGTCTCTAACCGTTCTCGTTCTGGCGATGACAGCGCGGCGGGAGTTTTGTGAGAGACACTTATCAGGCGAGGCTGCGCTCGATCGTCTCCTCGTCGCAGATGACGCCTGCGGTGCCGGCGAACTCCGCTTGGCTGTCGTGGGAGGGCTGCGGCTGCGGCTTCTCGGCCGAACCGGGGGCGAAGCTCGCCATGAAGGCGCGCATCACGTGGGCGACGCCGGCCTCGGCGATGCCGCGCTGGTCTTCCTCGTAGTAGCGCCCGCCATTGGTGTGGCTCGTGATGATCTCGTAGGACGGGAAGTAAACGAGGCGCGGATCGTTGCGTTCGCAGACCTCCCCGGCGGCGGCCCGCAGCACCGCCTTCGAGTGTGCGTTCGCGACGAGAACGTGTTGATCGCAATAGGTCGCGATCAGCGGCACCGGCGAGACGGTGAGGATGACCCGCGCACGCCCATTCACGCTCCAGAGCCGATCGAGAAACCCGTTGACGTCGGCGATCACCTCGGCCGTGCCCGCATTGACGAAGGCGACCTCCTGCGGATCGAACTGCCCGCCCGCGACCCCCGGCGCGAGGGAAAGCGCCGCCCCGTCGGCACGGCAACGCCAGCCCTCGGTAAGGCCGAGCGTCACGACCAGCACGTCGAGGCTCTCGAAAAGGTCACGCACCCGGGCGAGATGGGTTTCACGGGCTTCGATCACCGCGGCCTCGTCGGCGAAGCCATCGGGTTCGATGGTCGGGCGGAACGGATCGACGAAGCGTCCGTCGTCCCGCTGCCATGCCTTGAGCTGTGGATCGAAGGCGCCGAAAGCCCGGTCGAAGAGCTGCACGAACTGGCGCGGGCCGTAGAGATTGCCGTAACGCGCCGAGAAGGTGCCGAACTGACGCGCGGTCGCCTCGGCCTCGCTCAACCCTTCGGGTGCGGTTTCCGTGACGTGGTAGCGGAATCCGCCACGGACCAGCGCCTGCGAGACGCGTTGTGCAAAGCAGGAGCCGGCGGTCGCGACCCGATCGGTGCGGGCGATGCGAAAGGTCCCGCGCGGACCCGGATCGAGGGCGAAGGGCGGCACGCCCGCCACCGCCTTGCGCCAGAAGCGCTCGGCCGGTAGATCGCGGTAAGGGTTCATCGCCTGATCCGATCCTGCACGCATGCCCGCGAGAGGCCGCGCGCCGCTTGGCCCCGCTCCCCGCCCTTTTCAAACCGCTCGCCCCGGCCGTCCGGGCCTTCGCGGCGCAGCCGTTCTCCCCGCGATCCTGGGCGAGACCGTGGCGGCGACCGGCCGGCCGCCCGCGGATCGCGGTGATCGGCAATTGTCAGGCGGCCGGCATCGCGCAGGCGCTGCGGTTGTTGCTGCCGGGCGCCGCGGTCGAGACGCTTCTCGTCGCCGGGCTCGGCCGACGGTTCGGGCATCTCGACCGGCTGGCACACCATCTCGGGGATGCCGATCACGTCTTCTCGCATTTCTTTCCCACGGGCTTCGTCGCGGGCGGCAACGTCCACGGGCTCGCCGAACGCGTGCCGGGGCTGCGGCTGTTTCCAACGATCCTGTTTTCCGGCTTCCATCCCGATCTCATCCATGTCGGCGACGAAGCGAGCCTGAGGCTGTCTCGTCTCGTCGCCTCGCCGATCGGGCCGTATCACTCGGCGATCGCGCTCCACGGCTTCCGCCAGGGCCTGAGCGTCGAGGCGACCCTGCGGCTCTATACCGGTGCCGTCTTCGAGCGGCTCGGCTACTTCGACCTGTGGCAGGCGAGCGCGGACTACCTGCTGCGCACCGCCCGCGACGTCGGGTTCGGCCTGGAGCGGGAATTCGCGCTGTGGAGCCGCGGCGGCGTGTTCATGCACGTCATCAACCACCCGCACCTGCACGTGCTGGGCGACATCGCCCGGCGCCTCGCCCGCGAGACCGGCTGCGACCCGCTCGACATCCCAGTCCACACCTACGCCCCCGATGCGCTGACGTCCGAGCCGGTCTGGCCCGTCCTGCCGGGTATTGCCGAACGCTACGGCGTGGCGGGCTCGACGCTGTTCAAGGGCGACGGCCGCCGCGCCGCGCCGCGCCTGCTCGATCTGCCGGATTTCGTGGCCGAGAGCTTTGCCCTCTACGCGCGGCAGCGGTCGGAGGACCTCACCAATGCGCGGGTCGAGGCTTGGGAGAAGGATCCGGAGATCTGCTCGCTCTTCGGTGCGGCGTAGATCGATTCAGCGCGGACGGGATGGGCATGCCGCCCCAATCGCCCGACTTCCAACCGCTTCCGTTCTCGCGACAACGGCGGCGCAGTGGTCTTGTCGGAACCCACTCAGCCGGCGACGCGGCGCGCGTCTCCGACGCCGCGCGACGCAGCCATGACGCTTGCCAGTTCCACGATCTCCCGGGCCTGGAACGGCTTACGGATATAGATACTCCCGGGAACCGTGCGGCTCTCGATCTGCGCCGCGGTCGAGGCGTAGACGACCGGCCGCCTCGGATGACGCTCGCGATAGGCGGCAGCCACGGTCCAGCCGTCGATCAGACCAGGGAGGAGAATGTCGGTGAGCAGCCAATCGATGGCCTCGCCCCCGTCCCGCAACGTCGTCAGCGCCGCCTCGCCGCTCGACGCTGCGAGAACGCGCATGCCCTCGCGCTCGCAAAGCCGAGTCAGCATCTCAAGTAGCAGGTAATTGTCCTCGACGATGAGCACGGTCGGGGCGGAAGGCATGGCCCTTATCCAGTTTGCGGCGCGCCCATCACATGGCGGAACAGTTAATGCATCATTAACTCCACCGCCGCATAGCAAGTTTTCGCAAAGCTGAGCAATGGAATGAATGAGCCTGACGCGCAGCGTCCCGCCCAGGCACCAGCCTTCGATGCCGACGCGCTGGCGGAGTTGGAGGATCTGTTCGGCCGCACCCGCCTCATGGAGCTGCTCGAAGTCCTCGACCACGAGATCGCGATCCGCCTCGATCCGCCCGCCCGTGAAGCGTCGCGGCTTGCCAGCGACGCACACATCCTCGTCTCGTCGAGCGGTGCGCTCTCCTTCAGCCGTCTGTCGGGCGCCTGTGCAGCTCTGGAGCAGGCCTGTCTGAGCGGCGCAGAGATCGCGGCGCCGCTGGGCGCCGCGGTTGACGCCGCCCGCCAGGCACGGAACGCGATCGCGACGTTGCGCGGCGTGTGACACCGCTTCTGTTGCCGCACCGCAACGTCAATCGTCAAAGCGGAGCCGTTTCCTCTCGCGCCCACGGCCCGCCGCAATCTTGAGCAGAACACTGAGGTCGCTGCGGTCGAGCTTGGATCGGTCGTCGGTCGATGCGGTCGCGGCGGCGCAGCCGCCGTCCGGCCCGTCTCGCGGACAGACAGCGGTGCGGGTGCTTCCGTGAGAGACACTTAACCATCCGCGGCTACACTATTCGGCATGAAACGCTTGGGGCCGACACGGATCCGTGTCCGGTCATCGGGAGCGCCTTCAAACTGAGATTCGGAGCCGGCCCCTTTCGCCAGACGATTGGAGCGGGCACCGGCAGGACAACCGGCACGGCTCGGCCGTGAGGAGAGTGACGATGTCGACACCCGCGCGTTTCCGTGGGCTTTCCCTGACGCTGGCACTTTGCGCCGCACTCGGCCTCGGGGCCTGCAGCAAGGACAGCGATCTTGCCGATGCGTCCGGCTTCGGTGCCGGCGGCGCCGGAGGCGCGGCCCGCCCCGGCAGCGCCCAGGATTTCGTGGTGAATATCGGCGACCGGGTATTCTTCGAATCCGACTCGACCGATCTCACCCCGACCGCGACCGCGACCCTCGACAAGCAGGCATCGTGGCTCCAGCGGTACCCGCGTTACAGCTTCCTCATTGAGGGCCATGCCGACGAGCGCGGCACGCGAGAGTACAACTACTCCCTCGGCGCCCGCCGGGCACAGACGGTGCAGGATTACCTCGCCTCCCGCGGCATCTCGGCCTCGCGGATGCGGACGGTGTCCTACGGCAAGGAGCGCCCGGTGGCGGTTTGCAACGACATCTCCTGCTGGTCGCAGAACCGCCGCTCCGTCAGCGTTCTGGACGGCGGCGCCGGCTCCTGAGACGGGTGCGGGCCCGGTTTTGCGGCCGACCGGGCCATCTGCTATCGGGTAAGCGTGTCTCATCGAACCTTCGGTCGTCGACCGTCGCCGCTCCGGCCGCGACGGCGCAGCGGAGGGTTCGGGAAGGACACGACGTCGGCCGCGAACCAGAAGACCGATCGGTGCCAGCCGCCATGTTCCGCCGCCTCCTCCTGACCCTCGGACTCGGTTTCGCGATCGCACCAGCGGTGCTCTGCGGCGCGCAGGCACAGGACGCGTCGGAGCTCGTGGTGCGTCTCAACCGTCTCGAGAACGTGTCCCGGCAGCTCTCGGGACAGATCGAGACGCTCCAGTACGAGAACCGGCAGCTCAAGGAACAGCTTCGGAAGTTCCAGGAGGATGTCGAGTTCCGCTTCCAAGAAGGGAAGGGGAGCGCCGCCGCGCCCACCCGCAAGGCACCGGCGTCCGCAGCACCCCCGCCCTCGGCCGCCCCCTATGGCACCAATCCGGGTGAGGGCCGGCCCGGTAAGCGCAGCGATGCCTTCGATCCGGAGCAGAACCCGAATGCGCCGGGCGCCCCGAAGCCACTCGGGACGACGCAGCCCTCGCTGCCCTTGCCGACCGGCGCCATCGCCGAGGCGGAGGCACCCCAGCGCCGCTCTGTCGCCCCGACGGTGGTGGAGGCGGATTCCGATTCGTCGGAGGACGGAGATCTGCCGCCGCCCGGCTTCGGCGGTCCGGTGGACCTCTCGCCGCCGCCCGCGCGCACCGGGTCGATTGCGCCGCTCGAAGCACCCGTCGGGAGCGCCAGCATCGCCGCCACCGGCAGCGGCGACGCGCAGGCCGATTTCGAGGTCGCTTACGCTCTCATTCGCGAGCGCCAATACGAGCAGGCCGAGATGAGCCTGCGTCAGTTCATCCAATCGCATCCGCGCGACCGGCTGGTGCCGAAGGCGACCTACTGGCTCGGTGAAAGCTATCTCCAGCGCAGCCGCTCCCGCGAGGCCGCCGAGCAGTTCCTGAAGGTCTCGACTGACTACGCGAATTCGCCCGTCGCCCCTGAGGCGATGCTGAAGCTCGGCACCTCCTTGCATGCGCTCGGCGCGAAGGCCCAGGCCTGCGCCACGCTGGCCGAGGTCGAGCGCAAGTTTCCGAGCGCCGGCGCCACCGTGCGCCTAGGCGTCGAGCGGGAGCAGAAGCGCGCCCGCTGCGCCGCTTGAGCGCAGCGCCCGCGTCCCTCGACGACCGGCTCGACCGCGCCCTCGCACCATTCCTCAACGAACCCGCTGGCCCGGCACTGATTGCGGTCTCGGGCGGACCCGATTCCACGGCACTGATGCACGCGGCCGCCCGGGTGGGGAAGGACCGGTTCCGCGTCGCCACGGTGGACCACGCCCTCCGGCCAAGTTCGGCCGATGAGGCGCTCGGGGTTGGGCGCCTGGCCGCCGAACTCGGCCTTGTCCACACGATTCTGACCTGGGACGCGCCGCGACGTGGCAGCCGTATCCAGGCCTCGGCGCGCAGCGCCCGCTACAGGCTCCTGACCGATCATGCCGCAGGGATCGGCGCGGGGCTCGTTCTCACCGCGCATACACTGGACGATCAGGCCGAGACCGTGCTGATGCGGCTCATCGCCGGAAGTGGGCCCTCCGGACTCGCCGGGATGCGGGACGAGCGCCCCCTGGCACCGGGCATCCGGCTGGTGCGGCCCTTCTTGAGCCTCTCGAAGGTCGATCTGGTGGCCTATTGCGAGATGCACCGGCTCCCGTTCCTGTGCGATCCCTCCAACACGGATGAGCGCTTCACCCGAGCCCGGTTGCGCCGCCTCTTGCCGCTCCTTGCGGAGGAAGGCCTGAATGCGGCGCGGCTGGCCCGCCTTGCCGTTCGCGCTCGGCGGGACGACACGGCGCTGAGGCAGCGTGCCGAGGTTGTCCTGTCGGAGATCACGCGCACGGACGATGGTGGGCTGCGTCTCGACGGGCAGCGCCTGTGTCGCGAGCCATGCGCCATCGTCGTGCGCGTCATCGACGCGGCTCTCGACACGGTCGCGCCGGCTCACGAAGCACCCGTTCCGAAGCGCCTGGAACGGCTCGAAGCGCTGGTGCTCGATGCGCTGCTGCCGGCTCTGACCGAGAGGAGGGCGTTGCGCCGCACCCTCCGCGGGGTCCTGATCGAGGCGGAAGGGGAGGGGACAATCCGCCTTGTCGCGGCGCCGCCGCGCAGGGCACCGGATCGCCGCCGCTAACGTTACGCGGTCGCCCTCGACGCAGGGGCATCCGATTTACTTGGCAACCGGTGGGGCGCCGCCTACATTGGCCCGGAGTGCGTGGGGTATGCCGCGACATTGCGGGACGACGCTCGCACGCCTCCCAGGACCGATCGATGAACCCGAATTTCCGCAATTTCGCCCTGTGGGTCGTCATCTTCCTGCTGGTGCTCGCCCTCGTGACCCTGTTCCAGAACCCGGGTCACCGTGGCGGCGGCAGCGAGATCGCCTACAGCCAGCTCCTGAACGATGCCGACGCCGGCAAGATTCAGTCCGTCACGATCTCCGGCCAGGACGTGAGCGGCACCTATGTAGGCGGCGGCAACTTCTCGAGCTACGCGCCGAACGACCCGGGCCTGGTCTCGAAGCTCCAGGCCAAGGGCGTGCAGATCACGGCGCGTCCGCCCTCCGACAACACGCCCTGGTTCATCCAGCTTCTTGTGAGCTGGTTGCCGATCCTCGTGTTCATCGGCGCCTGGATCTTCCTCTCGCGCCAGATGCAGTCCGGTGCCGGACGCGCCATGGGGTTCGGCAAGTCTAAGGCCAAGCTCCTCAATGAAGCGCATGGACGGGTCTCGTTCGACGACGTGGCCGGCGTCGAGGAGGCCAAGGAGGACCTTCAGGAGATCGTCGAATTCCTGCGCGATCCCCAGAAGTTCCAGCGCCTCGGCGGCCGCATCCCGCGCGGCGTGCTGCTCGTCGGCCCGCCCGGCACCGGTAAGACCCTGATCGCCCGTGCGGTTGCGGGTGAAGCCAATGTGCCCTTCTTCACCATCTCCGGTTCGGACTTCGTCGAGATGTTCGTCGGCGTCGGTGCGTCCCGCGTTCGTGACATGTTCGAGCAGGCGAAGAAGAACGCGCCCTGCATCATCTTCATCGACGAGATCGACGCGGTCGGCCGTCACCGCGGCGCGGGTCTCGGCGGCGGCAACGACGAGCGCGAGCAGACCCTCAACCAGCTCCTCGTGGAGATGGACGGGTTCGAGGCCAACGAGGGCGTCATCATCATCGCGGCGACCAACCGCCCCGACGTGCTCGATCCGGCCCTGCTGCGTCCCGGCCGCTTCGACCGCCAGATCATGGTGCCGAACCCGGACGTCACCGGCCGCGAGCGCATCCTGCGCGTCCACGTCCGCAAGGTGCCGCTGGCGCCCGACGTCGATCTCAAGGTCATCGCCCGCGGTACCCCCGGCTTCTCGGGTGCCGACCTGATGAACCTCGTCAACGAGTCGGCGCTGCTGGCCGCACGCCGCGGCAAGCGCATCGTCACGATGCATGAGTTCGAGGATGCCAAGGACAAGGTCATGATGGGCGCCGAGCGGCGTACCCTCGTCATGACCGAGGACGAGAAGCGGCTCACCGCGTACCACGAGGGCGGCCACGCCATCGTCGCCTTCAACGTCCCGGCCACCGATCCCGTCCACAAGGCAACGATCATTCCCCGCGGCCGGGCGCTCGGCATGGTCATGCAGTTGCCCGAGCGCGACAAGCTGTCGATGTCGTTCGAGCAGATGACCTCGCGGTTGGCGATCATGATGGGCGGCCGCATCGCCGAGGAGATGATCTTCGGCAAGGACAAGGTGACCTCGGGCGCCCAGTCCGACATCGAGCAGGCGACGCGCTTGGCCAAGATGATGGTCACGCGCTGGGGCTTCTCGCCGGAGCTCGGCACCGTGGCCTACGGCGACAACAACGACGAGGTCTTCCTCGGCATGTCGATGGGCCGCCAGCAGACGGTCTCGGAGGCCACCGCGCAGAAGATCGATGCGGAAGTCCGCCGTCTCGTCGAAGCGGGCCTGGAGGAGGCGCGCCGCATCCTCGAAGAGCGCAAGGACGATCTCGAGGCGCTGGCGCAGGGCCTTCTCGAATACGAGACCCTGTCCGGCGACGAGATCCGCAAGCTGCTCCAGGGCGAGCCGCCGGTGCGCGACTCGGGCGACGTGCCGCCGACCCCGGCCCGCGGCTCGCCGGTGCCCTCGACCGGCCGTGGCCGCCCGCGCGGCAGCGATGGCGGGTTGGAGCCGAGCCCGCAACCGCAGGGCTGAACACCGGATCGAACCTGGAGAAGGGGCGCCGCGAGGCGCCCCTTTTTCATGGCCATCGCGCGCGGCAGCGCATCGGCAGGCCGTGCCCCAAGACAAGGGTGAAAAGACCCGGCGCATGTCGAGTTCGGTCTATCTCATCGTCGCCTTCGGCGCAGCCATCGCCGGCTTCGTCCAAGGGCTGTCGGGCTTCGCGTTCGGCCTCGTCGCCATGTCGGTCTGGGCCTGGGTGATCGACCCGCAGCTTGCAGCGGCCCTCGCGGTGACCGGTGCGCTCACGGGGCAGATCATTGCTGCGGTCACGATGCGCAGGGGCTTCGATCTCCGCCTCCTGGCACCGTTCGTGCTCGGCGGCCTTGCCGGTGTCCCGCTCGGGACGCTCCTGCTGCCGCATCTCGACATGCACTGGTTCAAGACGATCCTCGGAGCCGTTCTCGTGCTCTGGTGCCCCGCGATGCTCCTGTCGAAGGATCTACCGCGCATCACCGTCGGCGGCCGTATCGCCGACGCTGCCGTCGGACTTGGCGGCGGCATTCTCGGAGGCCTCGGCGGGTTCACGGGAACGCTGCCGACACTCTGGTGCACGCTCCGCGGCTACGAGCGTGACGTGCAGCGCGCCGTCATCCAGAACTTCAATCTATCGATGCTCGCCGTCACGCTGGCCGTCTACGTCGCATCCGGTATCGTCACACGAAGCATGCTGCCGATGATCCTCGTGGTGCTGCCGGCCATGCTGATCCCGACCATCATCGGCACGCGTGCCTATATCGGCTTGAGCGAGACCGGGTTTCGCCGGCTCGTCCTCGGCCTTCTGACCGTCTCAGGCATCGCCCTGCTTCTCTCGGGCCTGCCGCAACTTCTTCGATAGCGCAGCCTGCGGCTTTCGGAAAATGCCATGCAAAAACAACAGGCTCGTGCCACCGCCTGAATCCAACGTCCGGGACGATGCACGCGCCGCTGGCCAAACCGGCCGGGCCGCCCCATTTCGAACGCCTTTGTCACGGAGCAACCGGTTCACGATACCCGAGATCTTTTCTGCCGGCCGGGTGCCATTCTGGTAATCTGGTGCGGTGCGAACCACGCCGAGTGCGGAGAAGCGACGTTGCGCAAACACTTCGGAACCGACGGCATCCGTGGACGGGCCAACGGCATCATCACACCGGAACTTGCTCTCAAGGTCGGGCAGGCCGCGGGCGTGATCTTCCAACGCGGCGACCACCGCCACCGCGTCGTGATCGGCAAGGATACCCGCCTCTCGGGATACATGATCGAGACCGCGCTCGTCGCAGGCTTCACCTCCGTCGGCATGGACGTGCTGCTGCTCGGGCCGATGCCGACCCCCGCCGTCGCCATGCTGACCCGCTCGATGCGCGCCGATATCGGCGTGATGATTTCGGCCTCGCACAACCCCTTCGAGGATAACGGCATCAAGCTGTTCGGGCCCGACGGCTTCAAGCTCAACGACGAGCTCGAACTCGAGATCGAGAGCCTGATCGACGGCGACATGCGCAACCGCCTGTCCGCTTCGCGCGACCTCGGCCGCGCCAAGCGGATCGAGAGCGTGCATGCCCGCTACATCGAGTTCGCCAAGCGCACCCTCCCGCGCCACGTCACCCTGGACGGTCTGCGGGTTGTCGTCGACTGCGCCAACGGCGCGGCCTACCGCGTCGCGCCGGAAACCCTTTGGGAACTGGGCGCCGAAGTGATCTCCATCGGTGTCGAGCCGGACGGGTTCAACATCAACCAGGATGTCGGCTCGACCGCGCCCGAAACCCTCGTGCAGAAGGTGCGGGAGCTGCGCGCCGATGTCGGGATCGCCCTCGATGGCGACGCCGACCGTGTGCTGATCGTCGATGAGAAGGGCCAGAAGGTCGATGGCGACCAGCTCATGGCGGCCGTGGCCCGCTCGTGGCAGGAGGATGAGCGCCTGACCCAACCGGGACTGGTCGCGACGATCATGTCGAATCTCGGCCTCGAACGCTACATCAACAGCATCGGTCTCACCCTCGCCCGCACGGCCGTCGGCGATCGCTACGTGCTCGAACATATGCGCCAGCACGGCTACAATCTCGGCGGAGAACAGTCCGGCCACATCATCATGTCGGATTACGCGACCACGGGCGACGGGCTGGTGGCCGCGCTTCAGCTCCTCAGCGTCGTCAAGCGCCGCAACCTGCCCGTGAGCGAGGTGTGCCACTGCTTCGAGCCGCTGCCGCAGATCCTCAAGAACGTCCGCTTCCGCTCCGGTGAGCCCCTGCGCGCGGATTCGGTCGTCACCGCCATCGCCCATGCCAAGGACCGGCTCGGCCAATCGGGCCGCCTCGTGATCCGCCCCTCCGGTACCGAGCCCGTGATCCGGGTGATGGCCGAGGGGGACGACCGTGATCTCGTCGCCGAGGTCGTGGACGAAGTCGTGGACGCCGTCACCCGCGCAGCGGCCTAAAGCAATCCGGCCGGATACGGCTCTCAGCCGGGAATCGGCTCGGCGACGCGAAGGGCGGGACCGATCCGCTGCCGGGACGGTCACCGGCGGAAAGCACAAGCAGCGATGGCACTGATTTTCCGGCAGCTTTGCCAATCATGACAACGGATCGGCAAGGATAACTTTTTACGTTAAGTCCGACTTAACCTTCATCGACCATCCTTGCATTCGCATCTCGGGCCGGCCTTCAATTTTCGGCGCGCTCGATGGGTCAAGGAAATCGTAATGCGCCGCCGCACCAAAATTCTCGCATTGGCGCGCTCCTTCACGCTCCTCGCGAGCGTCGGGGTGCCCGGCCTCGCACAAGCCGCCGACCTGCTGCCACCCCCGCCGCCGATGCCCGAGCCGCTGCCCGAGCCGGACGTGTTCGCGGGCGGGTGGTACCTTCGGGTCGATGGCGGCTACGGATCGCTCGACTTGCGCAAGAGCATTGCCGAGGACGTCTCGCATCCGCCCAAGCCGTACGACTACGCCGTCGTGCAGGACAAGGTCTCCAACCAGTACTTCATCGGCGGCGGCGTCGGCTATCAGATCAATCCGTGGCTGCGCGTCGATGCGACCGGTGAGTACCGCTTCCGCAGCAAGTGGACGTTCGTCGCCGAGGACAAGACCTTCGGCGATACCGGCGGCTACAACGTCACCAGCGGCAAGTTCGATTCCATCGTCGGCCTCGCCAACGGCTATGTCGATCTCGGCACGTGGTATGGCGTGACGCCGTTCGTCGGTGCCGGCGTCGGTGTCGCCCACCACAGCTTCGGCGGCGTGACCGACAAGGGCTTCGGCGCGTATGAGGGGGGCTACGGTATCGGCCGCCACAACGAGCGGACGAACTTTGCCTGGGCCCTTCATGCCGGTCTCGGCTACGCCGTGACACAGAACATCAGGTTCGAGGCGGCCTACCGCTACCTCAACATGGGCGAGGCCACGACCGGCGTCGTCACCTGCGCTCCGGACTGCCCGAAGACCGTCTATCGCGTGAAGGAACTGGAAGCCCACGACGTCAAGGTCGGTCTGCGCTACCTGTTCGGCGCCCCGGTCGCCGTCGCCGCGGTCGATTACGCGCCCCCGCCTCCGCTGGTGCGCAAGTACTGATTTTCCCGAACCTTCGATTGTATTGCCACGGCGCGGACACCCTCCGCGCCGTTTTTGTTTTCAAGTTGCTGAATCTCTGGATCCCTGCTGGTTAAGGTTAAGCCGATCATAACCTTTATCGGCAAATCTGCCGGTCATCGAGGCGCGGGCCCCTCCTGCCGCCGCCTCCGACGAGGCTTCCCATGATCGCATCGCATCGTCTGGCGCTGGCGGCCACGCTCGCGACCGGCACCCTCCTCGGGGTTCTGACCGGCTCCTTCGCATCCCCTGCCGCCGCGGCGGATCTGCTTCCGCCGCCCCCGCCGCCGCCTGTCCAAGTCGAACCGGTGACCATCGGCAGCGGCTGGTACCTGCGCGGCGACTTCACGCAGAGCTGGTACGACCACCCGCGCGACGATGCCATTCTCGATCCGAACGATCCGGGCATGCCGCCGCTGGTCGGGCTGCGCCTGAGTTCCGAGACCGGTTACGGCGGCGGCGTCGGCTACCAGATCAATCCGTGGCTGCGCGTCGACGCTACCATCGACCAGCGCGCCGCCTCGTCCTTCCGCGGCTACTCCTCGCGCTCGGTGTTCGAGACCGGCTACAATCTCGAAGCCGGCAAGGTCGATGTGCTGACCGGCCTCGTCAACGTCTACGCCGACATTGGAACGTGGTACGGCTTCACGCCTTACGTCGGCGCGGGTGTCGGCTTCGCCGACAAGCGGATGAGCCGCAACTACACCCAGACGACATGCCTGATCGACGGCTGCGACGGGTCCGCGGGCACGGGACCGCGCAACGCCGCCTTCCGCGCCAACCACTCGGTCATGACCTTCGCCTGGGCTCTGACGGCCGGTCTGTCCTATGACATCGGTGCCGGTTTCAGCGTGGACGCGGCCTACCGCTACATCGATCTCGGCCGGATCCGCAGTGGACTGGACGAGTTCGGCGGCCTCACCCGTGTGAAGGATCTGACGGCCAGCGAATTCCGGGTCGGCCTTCGCTACCGCTTCGCCGACGGCCTGCTCGCCTCTCCCGTTCGGAACTTCGGCAACTGAATCGACCAAGATCGTTCCTGAGGAACGCACGGCGTCCGGGCTTACCCCCGGGCGCCGTTCTCGTCTTGGCCGACGCACCGAACGCTCGCGTATCGCGCCGAAAACGATGGGCAGGGGTACGAATCCACGATCTCGGGACGCCATCCAATGTTGGTCCGGCACGAAAAATTAAGGTTACCGAACTAGTACGAAAGGGTCAGCCCGGCGCAGCAACGGCCCGGTGCGTGAGGACGACGACGATGCGTATCGCGACCCTGGCTTTTCTGACGACCGTTCTGGTTTCACCCGCTCTCGCCGCCGATCTCGATTACGGCGTGCTGCGCGGCTACGACGATGATTACCCGGCACCGGCTCCGATCATCGACTGGAGCGGGTTCTATGTCGGCGGACATGGCGGCTATTCGTCCGCGGCCCTCGGCTTCAACAACGCCTTCCAGCCGATCGTTGCGAATGCGCTCCGCAACACAGTCGCGGAGTCCGAGATGGGCGCATCTCATTATCTCGCTGCACGCGCTACTCATTCTGGCGGGGCGAGCTACGGCGTGTTTGCCGGCATTAACTACCAATTCGAAGATGTCGTCGTGGGTCTTGAGGCAGACTATACATTTTTCGGACGGAGCGGGGATACTTTCGATCGAATCAGCCGCAGGGTGATCACCAAGGACGATTTCCTCACCACCGTTACTTTGGACGGCCAAGCAAGAACGAAGATCCAAGATTACGGAACAATCAGAGGAAGACTCGGCTACGCTTTTGGAAATCTCCTTCCCTTCGTTACGGGCGGTGCGGCTGTCGGCCGCGCAACTGTAAGCGACACGGTCACAGTTCAGAACTACGGCTACAATAACGCGACTTACGCGTCGAATCAGACCGGCACCACTAAATCATTCATCAATAACTACGGTTACTCGAGTTTCAATCAAGATTTTCCGCCTGGCAGCATCCCAGCGCCCGGCACGGTTCACGGAGCGACAAAGAAGGTCACCGTGGTCGGCATCGCCGTCGGTGGCGGCCTCGAATACGCCATCACGCCGAACTTCCTGCTGCGCGGCGAGTATCAATACGTCCTGTTCAACGACTTCCAGGGCCATAAGGCCGAGTTGAACACCGTGCGTGGCGGCGCGGCCATCAAGTTCTGACGCGCGACCGAGATCGGAGAGCCGCCATGCGCCATCTGCTTCCGCTCACGGCCGCGACGCTCGCCGGCCTGTCGATCGCGATGACGGATGCGCAAGCCGAGAGCCGCGGCGGAGCTTTCAGGAGACGCCCCGCCGTCACGGCACTCCCGCCGGACATGCCCTACCGCGATCCGCGCCCGCGCTTCCGCGCGTCGCAGCCGGTCGAGCGGTTCGCCGTCCGGGCCTACGTGCCGCGGCCGACCAACCAGCCGATGTTCAACGAGCCCCCGCAGCCGTTGCGCTGACGCGTGGTCAACTGTCGAGCTCGCTGTCCCAGTAGAGATAGTCGAGCCAGGTATGGTGGTACTGGCGGTGGTCGAATTCCGGTTGGCGCCGGTGCAACTCGTGCCGCGTCGGCCGGCGCGGTTCGTTGAGCAACGGCATCTCGGCCTCGTGCGGCGTGCGGTTGGCCTTGCGCAGATTGCAGGGCGAGCAGGCCGCCACGACGTTCTCCCAGGTGGAGAGGCCGCCGCGTGAGCGGGGCACGACGTGGTCGAAGGTCAGACCGCCCGAGGGGAGACGCAGGCCGCAATATTGGCAGGAGAAGGTGTCGCGCAGGTAGATGTTGTAACGGGTGAAGGCCGGGCTGCGGGCCAGCGCGACGTAGCTCTTGAGGGCGACCACGCTCGGCACCTTGAGGGATCGGCTCGGACTGTGCGCCTCGATATCGTAGTTCGCGACCAGGGTGACGCGATCGAGGAACAGCGCCGTGAATGCGTCCTTCCAGGACCACAACGAGAGCGGATTGTAGGAAAGCGGCCTGTAATCCGCGTTGAGCACCAGGGTTTGCAGATCGATCATCGACGCCACTCACTGCTCGTGACGGCGCCCCTCGGGCGCCTCGGCCTCGGACACCGAAGGTCCGACGGGCCATGCCGTACCCGCGACAGTCGGAGCCCAGGGGGCGCCTCGGAACCGTGCCGGAGGGCATGACGCCCCGGCACGGCCGCGAGTCCGCAGGCTGTCGCGCGCGCTCGCGCCGAACCCACGGCCTCAGCGCGTCGCGCTCGGGCGGGTTGGCGGGAAACGAAAGGTGGGGAGGGATCTTGACGCCAACAGCTTCCCCGACCGGCGAGTCGTGCCGGTTCGATCCGAAGCGTGGCGGGGCGGACGATCAGCGCCGCCTCCTCGCTGCGTGAGGATATGGCCAAGTCCATCGCGGCTTAGTGTAATATCAGCGTGACAAGCTTGTGAAGGCGGACCGACCGTCCGTGACGTCGCGGCCTATGATTTTCCTTGGAATAGAGCGTCCATCGCTCCGTTCCGCACGCTTTTGCCCCATTACGCGGGCACACAGACCCGGCCGACGCGCCGTTGTGCGTTGCAAAAGGTGTCGCGGCGTGCCTCTCGGCAAGTCGCGCCATGACCCTAGCTCAGGGGCGGCGCGGAATACCGAGCCCGTCGAGCGCGGGGCAGGCGGCTGTGGCCGCGCGCGACACCATCCGCGAACCGGCCGGCCAGGCTACCCTGGCGCCGATAACCCGACGCGATCCCGTTTCCCCCGCGAAGGACACCGATGCTACGACACTCCCTTCTCACCCGTCTCCGCCTCATGATGCGCAGCAAGGCTCTGATCGCGGCACTGACCGCGGCGGCTCTGCTGCCGAATGCGGCCGTCGGGCAGGGGAGTTCGCCCGGGGCGCAAGCGCCGGCCGCTCAGTCGGCACCGGCCCCGAAGCACCAGACGGCGGCGCCCCCGGCGAATGGGCAACCGGCTGCGGCGGACGGGCAGGCCGCGCCGGCTCCCAAGCCGGCAGCGCCCAAGGTGCCCGTCTCGGAAGCGCTGCAAACGCTCCGCGACCGGCTCGACGCCATCAAGGCGGATCTCGAAGCGCGGGAAAAGGCGATCTCCGGGCAGAATGTCGGCGCGGGCGATCTGACCCGCGCCCGCGATGGGCTCGACCCGCTCGCCGACCGGCTGCGGTCGGTGATCGAGCTGCTCGGCCCACGGCTGGAGGCCGCGCGCGAGCGGCTGACGCAAATCGGCCCGAAGCCGAAGGAGGGCGAGGAGGGCGAGGAGGTCGCCCGTGAGCGGGCCGAGCGCGAGCAGGCGGTCAACGACATCGACGGCACCCAGCGGCTGGCCAAGTCGCTGCTGGTGCAGAGCGACCAGATCGTCGATCAGATCTCGAATCGCCGTCGCGCTGCCTTCACCCGCGGCTTGTTCGAGCGCAGCTCCTCGCTGTTGAGCCCAGACCTGTGGATGCGGGTCGCCGCCGACATTCCACGGGACATCAGCTCGCTGCGCAGCGGCTTCGACGACACCGTCTCCCTGTTCCGCCGCAACGGCACCCTGTGGAACCTGCTGATTCTCGGTCTCGCCTTCGGCCTGTCCTTCGCCCTGTATTTCGGACGCCGTAACATCGCCCCGGCGCTCGGCCGCCGGGACATCAACGTCACCTCACCGTCGAAGCGGGCCAAGCTTCTGGGTGCGTGGCGCGTGCTCCTGCTCGGCACGCTGCCCGCGCTCGCAGGCAGCTACGCCGTCTACTACGCCCTCGACGTCACCGAGTTGCTGCCCGCCCGGTTTCTGCCGGTCGCCAGCATCATTCTCGGCGGCATCGCCTTCATCGCCTTCGTCGAGGCGACCGCCGACGCGCTGCTGGCCGTCAACAAGCCGGCTTGGCGTCCGGCGCCGGTCTCGGACGCGGCGGCATGGCGGATCAACGCGCTCGCCGTCAGCATCGCCGTGGTCATCACCGTGTCGAAGTCGACGGAGGCGCTGAACTCGGCGATCTACGCCGCTCTGCCCATCTCCATCGCCACCCGCGGCATCGGGGCCGTCACGGCCGCGCTGCTGCTCGCCGTCGGCCTCCATCGCTTCGCCGATACCGCGGAGAAGGAGGAGGAGTGTTTCGGCCCCTATGTCGGCACCGACACCTCGGCCAATATCGGTGGGCCGCTGCGGTTGCTCGGCTGGGTCGCGGTCGCGGTGATCGCGGCGGCGCCCTTGGTGGGATATGTCGCCCTCTCGGCCTTCCTCGTCGATCAGTTGATCTGGAGCGCGAGCGTCCTCGTCCTGCTCTGGCTCCTCATCATGAGCGTCGATGTGCTGATCGGCGGCTCGCTGTGCGAGGAGACCCGCCTCGCCACCACGCTCCAGGCCAATACCGGGCTGCGCAAGCGCTCGCTCAACCAGATCGCGGTGCTGGTGACCGGCTTTGGCCGGGTCGTGCTGATCGCCGTCGCGGCGCTCCTGACGCTCGCGCCCTGGGGGCTCGATTCGACGGACGTGTTCTCCTCGATCCGCACGGCCTTCTTCGGCTTCAAGGTCGGCGACGTCACGATTTCGCTGTCGTCCATCGCCTACGGCGTCGGCATCCTCGGGGTCGGCGTGTTCATCACCCGCGGCGTGCAGCGCTGGCTGGAGAACACCTATCTGCCGGCGACCGACCTTGATGCCGGCCTGCGCAACTCGATCTCGACGGTCGCGGGCTATGTCGGCTTCCTGCTCGCCCTGGCGCTGTCCTTCTCGTATCTGGGCTTCAGCCTCGAGAAGCTGACCATCGTCGCCGGCGCGCTGTCCGTCGGTATCGGTTTCGGCCTCCAGTCGATCGTCAACAACTTCGTCTCGGGCCTGCTGCTGCTCTGGGAGCGCCCGATCCGGGTCGGTGATCAGGTACTGATCGGTGACAGCGAAGGCATCGTGAAGCGGATCTCGGTGCGCTCCACCGAGATCCAGACCTTCGACCGCTCGGCCGTGATCGTGCCGAACTCGAATCTGATTTCGGGAATCGTGAAGAACCGCGTGCGCGGCGACCGCACCGGCCGGGTCATCCTGTCCGTCAGCGTGCTGCGCAGCAAGGATCCGGTCCAGGCCGCCGAGATGATGGTCGCCTGCGCCAAGGCCCATCCGGACGTGCTCAAGGAGCCGCCGCCGCGGGTGGTATTCAAGAAGATCGGCGATCCCTTCCTGGAGTTCGAGCTGGTCGCCATGGTGGTCGACGTCAACCTCGGCCAGAAGGTGCAGAGCGACCTCAATTTCTCGGTGTTCAAGACTCTGGCCGATGCCGAGTTCATCCCGCCGATGGGTCCGGCTTCGAGCTTCATCACGGTTCAGGGCCTGGAACCGGTCCGCGACGCGCTCGGTCAGATCGCCCATGCGGTCGGCAGCTCGGCCACGCAGGTGATCGCGCCCGCGGCATCCGGAGCGGATGATGCCAAGAAGAGTTCGGCGCCCGAGGAAACCGCCCCCCATAGCCCAGCGAACGAATCACAGGATGTGAACCGCCGACGCCACGGATAGGCAGGCGCGTCCTTCGGAAGAAACGGCGCCGGCGCTGAGGATATCGGGGGCCGGCAGCACCGATACACTTGAGTTTACCGGGGGCAGGGGCCACCTCATCCCTCTGCTCACCGGAAAGCCGTTGTCGTGCTCGGACGTCAAACTCTCGGACACAGGACTTTCATCACCGCGCCTGCGGCGCTCGCGCTCGTTGCCCTGCTCCAGGGCTGCGCGCGGACGATGACGCCCGACACCACCGGGCTGCCGAGCATGTACCTGCCGCTCACCACTGGCAGCACCGCGGTGGATACGGCGGCAGCCCGGGACATGATCTCGGCCTATCGCCGCAACAACGGCGCCGCCCCGCTCGTCATCGATCCCGAATTGCAGCGCCTGGCCGAGACCGAGGCCGCGGCCATGGCGGCCTCCGACCGTCCGAGCAGGAGTCAAACCGTGCGCGCGGCCGTGACCCGGCTCGGCTATGACGGGGCGGATGCCAACCTTTCGGCGGGCTACCACACGCTCGCGGAAGCGTTCTCAGGCTGGCGCGACAGCCCTCCGCACCGGGCCGTCATGCTGTCTCCCGAGGCGACGCGGATGGGCATCGCCACCGCCTACGCGCCGGGCTCCAAATACAAGGTCTACTGGGCGCTGCTGGTGGCCAAGTAGACGCGGTCGGCGGGGGCGCCCTCAGGGCAGGGCTTTACCGTTCGGCGTCGGCGGCGGCTCGGACAATAGCGTGACCGTGACCCGGCGGTTCGCCGCGAGATAGGGGTTGTCGGGAAACATCGGCTCGGTATCCGCCTTGCCCGTCACCGAGGCGAATCGGTCGTCCGGCAGGCCGGCGCCGGCCAACACGTCGCGCACGCTCAGCGCGCGGTTGGCCGAGAGCTCCCAGGGCGGGGCGGTGTCGCGCGTGCCGGGACGGGCCGTCGCGGTGAAGCCGGTCACGGCGATGCGGTTCGGCAGCTTCATCAGCGTCGGCGCCAGACGCTCGAGCAGCCGGCGGGTGCGGTCGTTGGGGCGGCTCGATCCTTCCGGGAACATCGAGCGGCCGTCCTGATCGACGATGGAAACGTCGAGCCCCTTCCGGGTCGGCGCGATGATGACGTTCTTCGACAGCTCCGCCACCTCCGGCATGTCCTGCATCGCCTGCCGCAGGGAGGCGGCGGCCTGCCCGAAAGCATCGGGATAGCCGCGGTCGGGAATGCCGTCGTCGAGGCCGCTGTCGATTTGCGGCGGCGTGGTGCGGTCGGTGGCCCGCTCGGGCGGTACGTCGCGCAGGTGCTTGAACTTGTCCGCCGTCGGAATGCCCTCGCTTTCGAGGATACCGGCGAATTTCGATTCCTTGTTCACGCCGAAGGCGTCGCGCATCGAGCCGGCGACGACCTGAAGCTTCTTCTGGTCCTGGGTCGAGTAGGCGGCGATCATGACGAAGAAGCTCATCAGGAGCGCCATCAGGTCGGCGAAGGTCACGAACCAGCCGTGACCGCCGTGGGCGCCGCCGCGCTTCTTCTTGGCCACCGCTCAAGCCCCCGTTACGCCGCTTCCGCAGCGAGTTCCTCGCGGTGGTTGGCCGGCAGGTAGGCGATGAGCATCTCGCGCACCAGCGAGGGGCTCTTCTGGTCGCGGATCAGCAGGATGCCGTCGATGATGAGGGAGCGCGATACATCCTCCTCCTCGAGCTTGACGTGAAGCTTGTCGGCGATCGGAATGGCGACCATGTTGGCGATCAGGGCGCCGTAGAGCGTCGCGAGCAGGGCGGTTGCCATGGCGGGGCCGAGCTTGGACGGGTCGGACATGTTGGCGAACATCGTCACCATGCCGAGGATGGTGCCGATCATGCCCCAAGCTGGGGCACAGTCGCCGAAGGCACGGTAGATCTTCGAGCCTTCGTCGAGGTGCATCAGGAAGTTGTCGCGGTCGCGCTCCATCGTATCGCGGATGAAGTCGCGGTCGTAACCATCAGCGATGTAGCGCGAGCCCTGGGCCAGGAACGGATCGGAGATCTCCATGCTCTCCAGCGCGATCGGGCCCGACTTGCGCACCACGTCGGCGATTTTGGTGATCTCCTCGATCAGTTCGTGCGGCTTCACCGAGCGCATGGTGAAGGCGTAGCGCAGCCCCATCGGCAAGCCGTGCAGCATGGTCGAGAACGGAAAGCGGATCATCGTCGCGGCGATGGCACCGCCGAAGATGACGATCACCGCGTGCTTGTCGAAATAGGCGGCGAAGTTGCCGCCGTCGATCATGATGAGGGTGAACACGACGCCGACGCCGCCGAGCAGCCCGATACCGGTTGCGAGATCCATGACGCCGATGCCCGAAGCCCGGCCAATCACGCAGGCCGTCCCCAACTTCTAAAAAAACAGGCTGAAGGAACGGTAAAGGGCTTGGAGGAACGGGCTGTTCGCCGTCATGTGCCGTTCAGGGGGGAAGAGCCATATCTTCCCATGCCGATTGCCCGGGGGTGTCTGCGCGGAGAACCGCAGCCCCCCGGTCGGCCGGCGCCGGGTCCACCCGGTTCCCAACGGCAAGATCCCCACGGCTGCGGCCGGACGGGGCGGGGAGCGAAAACACGATGTCGATGATTCGCCTCTATGCGCGGGTGCTCGGCCTATTGGCAGCGGAAAAGCGTCTGGTCGGCGGCCTGATCGCGGCCAACGTCGCGCTCGCGGTCGCGGCCTTCGCCGAACCGCTCATCATGGGCCGCATCATCGACGGCCTGACTCACCTCTCCAAGGACGCGCCCGCGACCGCGCTGGCGCCGTGGATCGTCGCATGGGTCGTGTTCGGCCTGTTCACCATCGGTGCGGGGGTCGCGATCGCTCTGCATTCCGACCGGCTCGCCCATCGCAACCGCCTCTCGACCATGGCGAACTTCTTCGAGCACGTGCTCGAACTGCCGATCGCCTTCCATTCGTCCAACCATTCCGGCCGCGTGCTGAAGGCGATGCTGGAAGGCACGAACGCCATGGCCTGGGTCTGGCTCAACTTCTTCCGCGAGCACTTCTCCGCGCTGCTCTCCGTCGGCGTGCTCCTGCCGCTGACGCTGTTCGTGAACTGGCGTCTCGGCGCGATCCTCGTCGTGCTCGTCCTCGTCTTCACGGCGCTGGCGAGCTACGTCATGCGCCGGACCGAGACGCTTCAGGGCGAGGTCGAGCAGTTCCAGTCGGGACTGGCGGCCCACGCTTCCGACGCGCTCGGCAACGTCGCGGTGATTCAGTCCTTCACCCGTGCGCGCGCCGAGAAGGAGGCGATGCGCACCATCATCCACGACCTGCTCCGCGTGCAGATTCCGGTCCTGTCGTGGTGGGCGCTGGCGAACGTCGCTACCCGCGCCTCCGGCACGCTGACCATGACCGCGATCTTCATCACCGGCATCGCCCTGCACCAGAAGGGTGCGGCCACGGTCGGCGAGATCGTCGCCTTCATGAGCCTCGCCACCATGCTCGTGACCAAGCTCGACCACGTCGTGACCTTCGTGAACGGCGTGTTCATGCAGGCTCCGAAGATGCGCGAGTTCTTCGAGGTGTTCGACACCGTGCCGACCGTCCGCGACCGGCCGCATGCCAAGCAGGTCGCCCGGTTCGAGGGCGAGGTGACCTTCGACGACGTCGCCTTCTCCTACGACGGCCGCCGCAGCGCGCTCGACGGCGTTACCTTCGCCGCCCGCCCCGGCGAGACCGTGGCGCTCGTCGGCACCACGGGTTCGGGCAAGTCCACGACGCTGGGCCTGCTGCACCGGACCTTCGATCCCGATGCAGGCGCCATCCGCATCGACGGGATCGATATCCGCGACATCGGCCTGTCGAGCCTGCGCCACAACATCGGCGTCGTCTTCCAGGAGCCGATGCTGTTCAACCGCTCGATCCGCGAGAACCTCCAGGTCGGCCGCCCCGACGCGACCGATGCCGAGATGCTTGATGCCCTCGATCGCGCTCAAGCCAGCGAGTTCATGGCGCGCCAGCCGGATGGACTCGACACGATCATCGGCGAGCGCGGCCGGTCGCTGTCCGGTGGCGAGCGCCAGCGCCTCTCGATCGCGCGGGCACTGCTGAAGAACCCGCCGATGCTGATCCTCGACGAGGCGACCAGTGCTCTCGACGCGGCGACCGAGCGCAAGCTGCAGCAGGCGCTGGAGACGGTGATGGAGGGCCGCACCACCTTCGTGATCGCCCACCGCCTCGCCACGATCCGCAACGCCGACCGCATCCTCGTGTTCGAGAACGGCAAGATCGTCGAGGCCGGCGATTTCGACGAACTGGTCGCTCTCAACCAGCGCTTCGCCGCGCTCGCCCGGGCTCAGTTCATGGCGGCCGAGGCCGAGGACGACATGCCGATGGCCGCCTGAGGCGAGCCGGACTCGAATGAAAGATCCGGCGGGTCGAAGCGCCGGACACGGGACCTCCCACACGAATTCGCCCCCGCTCGCGTCGCGATCGGGGGCGTTTTTGTTCTCGGGCTCGGGTTTTACGGCCTTGCAGGAGCCCGCGTACTCGTGCGGGAGGGGTTCTCCAGCACCGGAACCTGCATCGCGTCGAACGTCGACTCGTCGAGTTCCAGAACCGGCAAGGTACCGAGTTCGGCCGGAAGGGCAGCGACGGGTTTCGGAGCCGGTGCAGCCGCCACGGAGGCGGCCCGCGGCCTCTCTTCGGAAGCCTCGACAGCAGGCGACGCCGAGGACGGCGTCTCAACCGCAACCGGCTCGGGCGCCGGCGCGACCTGCGGTGACAGCGCGGCGCCGACGATGCGGACAGGCTGCGAGACGTCCGAAAGCGACTCGGCAACCGGCGCAGCGGTGATGTGAGGCGCGTCGGCGGGGCTCGAACGGATCTGCGATGCGATCGCCCAGGTCGCGACGAGCGAGAGGCCCACCACGCCGACGCTCACCGCCCAGACCGGCCTAGGGCCGCGCCGTTCGACCGACTTCAGTGGCCCCGGCAGAATACGGCCACGCCGCAGAACGGGGCGCGGCTGACGCAGCTGCGGCCAGGGATCCCGCAAGGCGGCGTGTTCGGCTCCTACCATCGGAGTACTCCGGTTGAACGAGGGTCGGCCGTTCATACACGGGTAAGATCGACGTCGGAAATGAGGCGTATGCGCCGGCCGCAGAGGGCGTGTCGCGGCCGGTCAGCGGGCGAACCGTTCCGCCGCGGGTCAGGCTGCGGCCGCGTCGCGATCGACATACCATGTCACGCGCCCGGCACTCTCGACATGCCGCGCCGGCAGATCCTCGCCGTCGGCGAGCCGTTGCAGCGGCTCGCGCTTGCCTGCGCCGTTGACGAGAAACAGCACCGAGCGAGAGGAGGCCAGAGCCGGAAAGGTCAGGGTGATGCGTGGCACGAACGGCTCCATTCCCGCCTCGGGGACCGGCGCGACCCAGGCCGTGCGCTCGGCGACGGCCGGCTTGCCTGGAAAAAGCGAGGCGGTATGGCCATCGCTGCCGAGGCCGAGCAGCACGAGATCGAACAGCGGTCGTTCCGGATCGAGCTCGCCAGCCCCGTAGAAATCGCGCAGCGTCTTCTCGTAGGCGCGGGCGCCGGCCTCGGCTCCGTGATCGGAGGGAATGAAGTAAAGATGCGTCGCCGGCACCGGCGCGGCATGGCCGAACGCCTCTCGAACCATGCGGACGTTGCTCAACGCATCGTCCCACGGCACCACCCGGTCGTCGCCGAAGAACCAGTGGATGCGCGTCCACGGCACCCGCTCGACAAAGCCGGGAGAGGCCAAAAGCGCGTAGAGCCGCTTCGGGGTCGAGCCGCCGGAGAGGCAGATCGCGATGCGCTCCCCCTCCGCACTCTCGGCCATCGCCACCAGATGCTCGGCCGCCGCACGGGCCGTCGACTCGGCATCCGCCATCAACTCGGTGTTCGGGGGCAGCGAAATCATGGGGCGGGCCCCCGGCGCGGCGGCTCTTTATGGCCTCCGAAGCCCTGACGCATCGCCGAGAGAAGCTTGTCGGCGTAGCTCTCATCCTCGCGTGAACGGAAACGGCGGTAGAGGGCGCTGGAGAGGACGGTGGCCGGCACGGCCTCCTCGATCGCCGCATTGATGGTCCAGCGGCCCTCTCCGGAATCCTCGACGTAACCGGAGAATCCTTCGAGTCGCTCGTCGCCCGCCAGGGCGGCGGCCGTCAGATCGAGGAGCCAGGAGGAGACCACGCTGCCCCGCCGCCAGACCTCGGCGATGTCGCCGAGATTGAGCTCGAACCGGCGCGCCTCGGGAATCTCGGGCGCGTTGGCATGGCGAAGGATGTCGAAGCCCTCGGCATAGGCCTGCATCAGGCCGTACTCGATGCCGTTGTGGATCATCTTCACGAAGTGCCCGGCGCCGCTCGGACCGGCATGGATGTAGCCCTGCTCGGCGCGCGGATCGCGCGCCTCGCGGCCGGGCGTGCGCGGGATCTCGCCGAGTCCCGGCGCCAGCGTGCGGAAGATCGGGTCGAGCCGATCGACAGCATCCTTGTGGCCGCCGATCATCATGCAGTAGCCGCGCTCGAGCCCCCACACGCCGCCGGACGTGCCGACATCGATATAGTGGATACCCTTGGCGTCGAGGTCGCGAGCCCGACGCACGTCATCCTGATAGAACGAGTTGCCGCCATCGATGATGCAGTCGTCGGCACTCAAGAAGCCGCCCAGCGCGGTCACCGTCTCCTCGGTGATCTGGCCGGCCGGCAGCATCACCCAGGCGGTGCGCGGCGCTTCGAGCTTGGCGGCAAGATCCTCCAAGCTGGAGGCGGCCGTCGCCCCCTCGGCAACCAATGCTTCGACCGCTTTCGGATCGCGGTCGTAGACCACGGCCGTGTGGCCGTCGCGCAGGAGGCGGCGGACGATATTGCCCCCCATCCGGCCGAGGCCGATCATGCCGAGTTGCATAGGCGCGCACTCCCATCGGGGACTATCGGGATCCGTCGTGCGATCCCTCGCGGTTCACCCTTCGCCCGTTAGGGAAGGGTGACCGCACCTGCCAATGGTAGGGCGTAAAAACCGGAATCAAGGCTTCGGCGGTGTCACCCCCGAGGCCGGCGGCTGGTCGGGGCTCGCTTCCGCCCGCTTCTCCGGATTCTTGACCTGGCTGTAGGCAACGTTGCCGAACGAGCCGATGGTCGCCGACCAGGGCAGCGGCTCCGCATCCTTGTCGCTGCGATTCGCCTTGCAGAAGGCCGAGAGCAGGCCGTTGACCACGCCGTCGTCGCCAGCCTCGGGCGCGGCGGCCTTCACTTTCGGTGCGATGCGGGCGAGGACCGGAACGAAATCGTTCGGCTTCAGCCCCTTCAGCGCGTCGCCGCCCGTGGCCTCCTCGATACTGGCCTTGAGCCCTTCGTTCTCGATGGTCGAGCAGGGCGCGTTGCCGGCCAACATCGTCTTGATCTTCCCACGCGCGGTCGCGACAACACCCGACTCGGCCACGACCGGAGCCTTGTTGCCCCAGGAATTGCGGATGTAGTCGGTGACGTCCTTGATCTGCTGGTCGGTCATCTCCTGGCCGATGGCCGGCATCGGCGCATAGCCGCTCTGGGCGGCGAGACCGCCGAGGATCACGTTGATGATGGTCTCGGGGCCGCCGGACTGGATCGAGGTGTTGCCGGCCAGTGCCGGAATCGCGCCCTCGACGCCCTTGCCGTCCGGACGGTGGCAGGAAGAGCAGTAGGTCAGGTAGGTGTCCGCCCCGGGCGCGCCCGGCTGGTTGAAGGCCTGAAGATCCTTCTCCTTGTAGGTCTGCCTGGCGGGAATCGTGCGCAGATAGACGACCATCGCCTTCAGGTCGGCGTCGGTCATCTTGGAGAGCGATTCCTCGATGGTCTGGCGCATCGGTCCGGCGGCCACGCCCGGCCGGTTGCCGGGGGCCGTACCGGTCTTGAGGTAGCTGACGACCTCCTCGTCGCTCCAGGCACCGATACCCTGATGCCCGTCCGGGGTGATGTTGGGCGCGTACCAGCCGTCGATGACGCCGCCGCCGAACCGGCCGGCCAGGCTCGAATTACCCACAAGCTTGCGCTCGTTGTGACACATGCCGCAATGGCCGAGGCCTTCGACGAGATACCCGCCGCGATTCACCTCCGCGCTGGCTTTCGGATCGGGCTCGAAACGCCCTTCGGTGAAGAAGGCGGTGCGCCACGTGATCAGGGCGGTGCGGACGTTGAACGGGAAGGGGATCTCGTTGTCCTCCCGCTTCTCCTTCACCGGCGTCAGCGACTTGAGGTAAGCAAAGATCGCTTTCGTGTCGTCGTCCGAAACCTTGGTGTACCAAGAGAAGGGAAAGGCCGGGTAGAGATACTCACCCTCGTCACCGATGCCGTGACGGAACGCCTTTTCGAAGGTCTCGTAGCTCCACTTGCCGATGCCGGTCTCGTCGTCCGGCGTGAGATTGGGGGTCTTGATCGCCCCGATCGGCGTATCGAGCTTATAATTGCCGGCCATGAACTTGCCGCCGGCCTTGGTGTGGCAGGCGGTGCAATCGCCCGCCGTCGCCAGGTATTCGCCGCGCTTGATCAGATCGGCATCCGCCTCCTGCGCATGAGCCGTGCCGACCGAGAGGAGGGCGGCGACGGCGAGCCAACCGGAGCCCAAGGCGGTGAGGCGTGTCATGAACCCGATCTCCAGATGTCGAAGGCCTCGATGAAGCGTCGTTCTAAGTCATCGGCGGACGCGCACCGAACGTTCGCCACTTTTGGTTGTTCCCTGCCAACGTGTCACAGTCCGGCGAATCCGTCGCTCCGTCACGACGAAAGCGGATCACCATTTCGGTGAGATGCGCGGCCAGCGCCGCGGCCATCCAAGCCGCGACGCCGGGCCATGCCGCGCCGGTGAGCGCCGCCCGCAGGGCCAGCATCAGCGCCGCGCCGGAGGCGAGGTTGCTCAGCAGCGGCCCCGGTGCCGGGCCGCGGCCCCAGCGGGCGCGCACGGCGAGCAGCAGCAGCGCCTCCAGGGCCACCAGCACGAGGATGGCATCGACGATCCGCCCGGAGGCGAAGAGCGGTGCGAAGAACCCGTCCACGGATCACGCGCTCCCCAAGCGCGGCCCGAAGCGCGGATTGAGCCGGACGATCGTGAGGTTCAGGCATGCGGCGACGCTGACCCAGGCGAGGTAGGGAAGGTTGAGCAGGGCTGCAGGCGTCGAGACCTGACCGATGGTGACCATCACGGCGAGGATGGAGAGCCACAACAGCAGCACCTCGGCGAAGGCCCAATCGGGCCGACGCAGCCGGAAGAAGATCACGCTCCAGGCAATGTTGAGCACGCCGTTGACGGCGAGGACCGCAACCAGCCGGCCCCGCGCGGCCGGGTTCGGATCACCGTTCCAGGCGATGATCGCGGAGACGGTGGTGAGAGCGAAAATCACGGTCCAGACCGGCCCGAAAGCCCAGTCCGGCGGCTTCCAGCCGGGGACGCGCAGGCGGCGATACCAAGCGTCCGTCCGGGTCGCGACTCCGCCCGCCACCGCGACGGCGAGCGCCACGAGGGCGGCGACGACAGGCGGTCCCCAGCCGCCGACCAGCAGGCCGCTCACGGCGAGACCCAGCGGAACAGGTGCGCGAGATCCTTGACGAAGATCCGTGCATGCGCGGCGGGTTTCGCGCGCACCAGTTCCTTGTTCATGTAGGAGTCCCAGGTGAGCTGTTGGACGTCCTTGTCCTTGCAGATCGAGACGAAGCGCTCCCGCAGGTTGTCGCTGCGATACCAGACCCACTGCATCATCCCGAGGATCCAGAAGACGCGTCCGTGCAGCCGCATAAACCGCTTTCGCGCCTGGGCGAGGGCGCGAGCGTCGCCGGTCGCGAGGAAGGCGCCCGCCGCCTCCGCGGCAAGGCGGCCGCCGAGCATCGCGTAGTAGATGCCCTCACCGGAAGCCGGCGCGACGACGCCCGCCGCATCGCCCGCGAGCAGCACGTCGCGTCCGTTGTCCCAGCGCCGCAACGGCTTGAGCGGAAGCGGAGCGCCCTCCCGGCGGATCGTCTCGCAGGCATCGAGGCCGGTATCGGCGCGCAGATCGCGGATCGCCGATCGCAGGGAGAAGCCCTTTCGGGCGCTGCCGGTGCCGACGCTGACGGTCTCGCCGTGCGGGAAGATCCAGGCGTAGAAATCCGGCGAGAGGCGGCCCTGGTAGTAGACGTCGCAGCGTGCGCCGTCGTGCCCGGTATCCGCGGGGCGACGGACGATCTCGTGATAGGCGAAGACCTGTCGCATCCGGGCATGCCCCGGAATTTCGGCGCGTCCGACGCTGGAGGTCGCACCGTCGGCACCAATAATGAGGCGAGCCCGCACCTTGTGCTCCTCGCCGCCTTTGCCGGAGCGGTAATGCACTATGGCGGAACCTGCACTTTCGCGGGTGATGCGTTCGAACAGGCCGTCGCGCAGATCCGCCCCGGCAAGCGCTGCTCGCTCGCGCAGATACGGATCGAAATGCTCGCGATCGACCATGCCGACGAAGCCGTCGCCGACCGGCATGTCGACCGAGCGCGCGCTCGGCGCCACCATCCGGGCACACCGGATACGGGCGACGAGGAGCGCGTCGGGAATCGCGAAGTCGCGGATCAGCCGCGGCGGAATCGCACCGCCGCAGGGCTTGATCCGCCCCGCCTTGTCGAGGAGCAGCACCCGCCGCCCGGTGGCGGCGAGGTCGGCGGCCGCGATCGCCCCCGCGGGGCCGCCCCCCACCACCACGACGTCGAAGGTTTCGGAAGCGTCGTGGTCTGCCATGGTGTTACCGCGCCTCGAAGCCGGGGTTGAGCTGGAAGGAGGCCGTCTCGGTCAGCGGGTTGCGCCGCCGGCCGACGGTGACGTGCTCGACGCGCAGGCTGATCAGCAGGGCGACGAGGAAGAGGATGCCTTCCGCCGCGAACACCGCCGCGTAGGCGTAGACCGGTTCGGAGGCGACGAGGCGGGCGAGATCGACCGCGAGCGTGCCGAGGAAGCCGCCGACACCGAAGGCGACGCCCTGCGCCGCACCCCAGACGCCCATGCGGGTGCCGCGCTCGGCCTCGCCGCCGCGCCCGGCCAGCGCCATCATCGATCCGATCGCCGACACGGCGTAGACGCCGTTGCCGAAGCCGAGGCCCGCCACCGCCGCGCGTAAGGGGAAGTCGGGCCCGAGCGGTCCGCCGGCAGCGATCGTCCCGAGCGCCAGCGCCGAGAGTCCGCAGCCGATGGCCGTCCAGAGCTTCAGCGAACCCAGCACCGGACCGCCGATGAACACGGTGACGCCGGCCACGAACAGCATGCCGGCGAGCACGCCGCCGTGCTGAAGCCCGGCGAGCTTGGTCGTCGCTCCCGGCGACATCGCGAAGACGAGGCCGGCATAGGGCTCAAGAATCAGTTCCTGCGCGCTGTAGGCGAGCATGGAGACGAAGATGAACAGGGTAAAGCGCCGGGCCGCGGGCTCGGCCAGCACCTGTGCCAGTACCGCGCGGAACAGCGGCTTCGTCTCGGCCCGGCCGGCGGCGGCTTCGGGGCGGCGCGGTTCGATGCCGGCCACCGCCAGCAGAGACACGGCGAAGGCGACGAGGGAGACGGTGCCCGACACAGCGACGAGCCGCGCGCCCGAGAACGGATCGAGGAAGTGGCCGGCCAGCGGCGCGGTGACGGCGAATCCGGCGATCATCATCACCCAGACGATGGTGGCCGCCGCGCCCCGGCGCCCGGCTTCCACCCCGGTCGCGAGGAGGACGAGGAGCGAGGTGCCCGCCGCACCCGCACCCATGCCGACGAGCAGGAAGGACAGGACGGCGAGTGCGAGGCCGGCGGCGAGGTGACTCGCCGCCAGCGCCGTCGCCGCCGCGGCACCGAAACCGCCGAGGCAGAGTGCGGCCATGCCGCCGACGATCCACGGCGTCCGCCGCCCCCCGACATCGGAGCCGTAGCCCCAGCGCGGACGCAGCACCTGCGTGGCGTAGTGCAGGGCGACGAGGACGCCGGGCACGATCGCGGGCAGCGCCAGTTCCACCACCATCACCCGGTTGATGGTCGATGTCATCAACACCACGACCGCTCCGAGCGCGGTCTGGACGAGGCCAAGCCGAACGATCTGGAGCCAGGAGAACGATCGAGAGACGGCGGGCGTACGGGTCATGGCGCCAGCCCTTGCACGAGCGGGCGCAGGGCGAAAGCCGAGGCCAACATGCCGAAAACGTAGAGCGTCGTGCCGGTGCCGTTGTACCAAGCGGCGCGGGCGCGGGGCGCTTTCAGGAAATGCGTCATCAGGGCGAGCTGCCCCACCAGCAGGGCGCCGATCAACGCGGCATGCCAGGGACGTTCCCAATGAAGGAGGAGCGCGACCACCACCATCTGCGGCAGGGCCATGACGAGGCAGGCGAAGCGCGCCGCACGATCGGAGCCGAGCTGCACCGGCAGCGAGCGCAGGCCCATTGCCCGGTCCCCCTCCACCGACTTGAAGTCGTTGAGCGTCATGATGCCGTGCGCGCCGACCGAGTAGAGCAAGGCGACGAGAAGCACCCGCTGATCAGGCATCGAAGCGGCCATCACCGCGGCGCCGGTGAACCAGGGTAGCCCCTCGTAGCAGAGCGCCACCGCCGAATTGCCCCACCAGCCGTTCTGCTTCAGCCTGAACGGAGGCGCCGAGTAGATCCAAGCGAGCACGAGGCCGAACAGGGCGGCGCCGAGGATCCAGGGTCCGAGCATCGCGGCGACGACCAGCGACAGGACTGTCCAGCCTGCGGCGAGATACAGGCCCCACCGGCCGGGAATGCGCCCTGAGGGTATCGGCCGGTTAGGCTCGTTGATGGCATCGACATGGCGATCAAACCAGTCGTTGGCGGCCTGGCTCGTGGCGCAGACCAACGGCCCGGCGAGAAGCACGCCCGCGGCGATGACCAGCCACTGCCCGGATGGCGTCTGGCCGGAGGAGACGACCCCGCAGCCGAACGCCCACATCGGTGCGAACCACGTGATGGGCTTGAGAAGCTCGACGATGGCGCTCGGCGCGGGCGTTGCCATGCTCGAAAGCTACCGGCGCCCAGCCGCATGTGTCAATCAAGCTTTACACACGAGCCAAAATAAGATCGCGATGTCACCCGTTTTTGACTGATGCATTATAGCGCCGGTCGCCGGGGAATGACCTAAGAGGTCAACTCAGGGTCGTTGCCGTCGAGATCACCGATGCCGTAGCGGCGCATCTTCGCGTAGAGACCCTGACGGCTCAGGCCAAGCATCTCCGCCGCCGAAGCGCGGTTGTCGCGCGTGATTCGTAAGGCGGCCTCGATGCACAGCTTCTCGATGAGGTCGGTCGTCTCGCGCACCAGGGCCTTCATGGAGACGCGCCCGACGAGCTCGGTCATCTGTTCGACCGAGCGGGGCAGGTCGTGCCCGCCGCCGGCGTGAACCGGGGCCGCCCGCCGCGGTGTCGCGCGGACGGTGAAGCCGAAACAGGGCTGATCGGCGTGAGAGGTGGAGACGGCGGCGACCTCCACCTCCTCCATGGAGCCGTATTGGCCGCGCATCGCCGTCGAGAAATGGCGCACCGAGCCGTGGTCGCGCAGCATCGCGAACAGCGCGAGCGCGTCCGTTTCCCCACGGCCGAGCCAATTGTCGAGGGTTCGGCCGCGGACCTGCTCCTCGGTCGCGTGCTGGGTGAGATCGAGGAAGGCGGTGTTGGCGGTGAGGATACGGCGCGCGGCGTCCGTGACGACGAAGCCCTCCGGCATCCGCTGGATGATGTCGAGCGCGCCACGTCCGAACTCGACGCGCTCCGGCGCTGCCGGAACGAGTGTGGCGAGGCGCAACAGCACCGAGGTCGCGCCCTCACCGCGGAACAGGGAGGCCGAGACCCGGACGTCGCCCCGGCCGCCGGCCAACGGCGCGACGAGATCCGTCGCCTGCCCGGTGACGCGCAGGCCGGCAAACAAGCTCTGCAAGTCCCGCAGGCTGCCCGCGTCGAACAGGTCGGCCGCGTCCTGGCCGATCACGCGTTTCTGCGGTCGGCCGAGCAGCCGCATCGCCGCCGGGTTGATCTCCGTCACCCGCCGTGTGCCGGAATCAACCACGAGAACCGGCTCGCCGGAGAGCTGGAACAGCAGCTTGTAGCGGGTCTCGGCGGTGCGCAGGCGGTCGTAATCCCGCTCCAGCGCCTGCTGCGTCTCGGCCAAACGCCGCTGAAGCGCCGCGATCGTCCGCAGATCCTGCCCGACCACGATGATCGGCCCATCCTTGCGCGGACGGAGCGTGGCGTAGCGAATCGGCAGGTCCGTGCCGGTGGGAGAGGGGTGGTTGACCTGCCGCCAGCGGGTCATCGTACCGGGCGCCGCATCGCGCAGCAGCGCATCGATCTTCGGCCGGCTCTCGATTGTGACCGTGTCGATCCAGGGCTTCCCAAGCCAGGATTCGATGCCCTGTCCCTCAAGATCGGCCCGGCCGGCCATGGTATCGCGAACGATACCGTGATGATCGACCACGAGGGAGAGATCGGAGGTGGCAGCAATCAGCAACCCGGCCGCCTCGCCATCGAGGAGACCGGCTGCCTGTTGCAGCGCCGGGGTGGGGCGCCGGGGAGAAGGGCTCGCCAAGCTGCTCAAGGTCAACACTTCGTGATGGCGCTGAAAGCGCCCTTATCAACAGGCTCGCGTCCGCATTTCAAGCAAGCTTTCCGCAATGAGCGGTGCAAGACGCCCATCTTCCGCTGTGCCATCCGCGCCAACAAGGCGGACGTGATCAGGATTCCGGACGAAATAGGGGCCACCGACCAGGACCTTGATCCGCGTATTGCACGAAGCGGCCCGCAACGCACGAATCCGATCCGTGAGGGCGGGCAAGAACACGTCGCAGGACAGGGTCAGCCCAAGGATGTCGAACCATTCCATGCGGACGAGATCCGCCGCGTCGAGGCTCGAATGGGCGCCGGTGGTGGTCACGTCCCACCCCGATTCGCGGAAGATGGTCGCGACCAGCGACAGACAGAAAACATGCGTCTCGCCCGGACCCGGCAACAAGAGGATGCTGCGCCCTGCGGGATCGACCGCGTCGTTCTCCAGCCGCGCGCACAGTTCGCGCGTCGCCGCCTGGAGGCGCCCGAGAGCAACGGTGACGTCCACGAAATCGCAGGTATCCTCCTCCCAGAGCCACCCGAGATGCCGTGCCACCGGCGCCAGCAGATCGACCAGCATCCCTTCGAGGGTCAGCCCCTCGTCGAGGATGCGCAGGAGATGGGGCGCGAGATCCGTGTCCGTGCGGGCGAGCAGCAGGTCGCTGAGCCGCTGGACTTCGTCGGGTGTCGGCCGGTGCCCGACGACCGCCGGCCGAGGCGTCGCCCGTTCACGGTGAGCCAGCATCAGTCGAGGCAGGATCTCCGCCTCGACCACGCTCGCCAATTGTCGGCGCATCCCGAGTCCGTCGGGCTGCTGCTCGAACGCCGAGGGTACAAGCGGCTCGGCCACGACACCGCATTCCGGTGCCACAGCGGGAAATTCGAGACGCTCGCCGAAATGCCTCCAGTCGCCCATGGGCGTCTCCCTGAGGATGCGGCTCTGTGGATGCAGCGTGCAATTTAATTCGCTGATCGGCACCAGGGCAACGGACGCGTGTATCCCAACGATACGCTTCCGCCGAGGATTGGCAATCCCCGGTTCCGTCCAAGTCGGCGGAAATGTAATTTGGAACGAGCGTCAAGTTGGATTGACACTTTTGGGCGGCCAGGCCTAGGTTCGGGGCATCGAGGTCTCCGAAGACGGGGCCGAAGGACGAGCGAGGGCGGACGCCATGCGTCAGCACCAGGGCCGGCAACAACCGCTCTACACGAGCGCTCAGCGTCAGCGGCGCGACGCGTCGCGCTGGACGCTGGTGCAGGGGATTCTGGCTCCGCTGCAGTTTCTCGTCTTCGCGGTGAGTCTCGGCCTCGTCCTGCGCACGCTCGCCACGGGTGAGGGCGCGGCGGCCGCCAACGCCTCCGTCGTCGTCAAGACCCTCGTACTCTACGCGATCATGGTCACGGGCTCGATCTGGGAGAAGGTCGTGTTCGGCCGCTACCTGTTCGCGCCGGCCTTCTTCTGGGAGGACGTGTTCAGCATGCTCGTGCTGGCGCTGCACACGGCCTATCTCGCCGCACTCGGCCTCGGCTGGCTCGATACGCAGGGATTGCTGGTCCTCGCGCTCGCCGCCTACGCCACCTACCTCATCAATGCCGGCCAGTTCCTCCTGAAGCTCCGGGCGGCGCGGCTCGAAACCCCGGCCAACCTCTCTTTCGCAGGTGAGGTGGCCCGGTGAACGCGCACGCGCCCCTTCCCGCCACCGAGTGCGGCGTCTCGGTGCGCGCCGAGCACGGCCAGCGGGCCGTGTTCTGCGGCCTCACCGGAATCGTCTGGCTCCACCGGAAGATCCAGGACGCGTTCTTCCTCGTCGTCGGTTCGCGCACCTGCGCCCACCTGATCCAGTCGGCAGCGGGCGTGATGATCTTTGCCGAGCCGCGCTTTGCCACCGCCATCATCGACGAGCGCGATCTCGCCGGCCTCGCCGACATGAACGAAGAACTCGACCGGGTGGTGACGCGGCTGATCGAGCGACGTCCCGACATCCGGCTGCTGTTCCTCGTCGGTTCCTGTCCCTCGGAAGTCATCAAGCTCGACCTGTCGCGGGCAGCCCAGCGACTGTCGCGGCGGCTCGCCCCGGACGTGCGGGTGCTGAACTATTCGGGCTCCGGCATCGAGACGACCTTCACGCAGGGCGAGGATGCCTGCCTCGCCTCGCTCGTGCCGGAACTGCCCGAGGCGGCGGCAACGGATGAACTCCTCGTCGTCGGCGCGCTCGCCGACGTGGTCGAGGACCAGTTCGCCCGGTTGTTCTCCGATCTCGGCATCGCTGCCCGCTTCCTGCCGGCGCGACGGGCGGGCCAGATGCCCCCGGTCGGACGCGGCACGCGCTTTCTCCTGGCCCAGCCCTTCCTCGCGGACACCGCGCGCGCCCTGGAAGAGCGCGGAGGTCAGCGCATCGCCGCCCCGTTCCCGCTCGGTGCCGAGGGCACGACCGAGTGGCTTCGCGCGGCGGCCGAGGCCTTCAGCGTCGATGCCGCCCGCTTCGAGGCGGTAACGGCGCCGGGCCTGCGCCGTTCCCGCCAGGCCCTGGCCGCGTACGCCGAAAAGCTCGCCGGCAAGCGGGTGTTCTTCTTCCCCGATTCACAGCTCGAAGTGCCGCTCGCCCGCTTCCTTTCGCGGGAGATGGGCGCCGAACTGATCGAGGTCGGCACGCCCTATCTGCATCGCGGCCACCTCGCCGCCGAACTCGAATGGCTCCCCAGCGGCACCGCCGTGGTGGAGGGCCAAAGCCTCGACGACGGGCTCGACCGCTGCCGCGCCGCCCGGCCGGATCTGACCGTGTGCGGCCTCGGCCTCGCCAACCCGCTCGAGGCGGAGGGGCTGACCACGAAGTGGTCGATCGAGCTGCTGTTCACGCCGATCCAAGGCTACGAGCAGGCAGGCGACCTCGCCGAATTGTTTGCGCGCCCGCTCGAGCGGCGCACCCGGCTGGAGGTGTAGCGGCCATGCAGCTCACCGTCTGGACCTATGAGGGACCGCCACATATCGGCGCCATGCGGGTCGCCACCGCGATGGAGGGGCTGCACTACGTGCTGCACGCCCCCCAGGGCGACACCTATGCCGACCTTCTCTTCACGATGATCGAGCGGCGCGCCAAGCGCCCGCCGGTCACCTACACCACCTTTCAGGCTCAGGATCTCGGGCGCGACACGGCCGCGATCTTCAAGGATGCGGTCGCCGCCGCCTACGCGCGCTTCCAGCCTCAGGCAATGATCGTCGGCGCTTCCTGCACGGCCGAGCTGATCCAGGACGATCCGGGCGGCCTCGCCAAGGCGCTCGACCTGCCGATCCCGGTGATTCCGCTGGAGCTGCCGGCCTATCAGAAGAAGGAAAACTGGGGCGCCTCCGAGACCTTCTACCGGCTGGTCCGCGCCCTGGCGGGATCGCCGGCCGAGCGTTCGCCTCGCGAAGGGCGGCGCCCCGCCTGTAACATCCTCGGCCCCACCGCCCTCGGCTTCCGCCACCGCGACGACCTGATCGAGGTCCGACGCCTCCTCGACGGCCTCGGGATCGCGGTAAACGTGGTTGCGCCGCTCGGTGCGACGCCCGCCGATCTCGTCCGGCTCGGCGAGGCCGATTTCAACGTCGTGCTCTATCCCGAGGTGGCGCGCAGCGCCGCGCAGTACCTCGAAAAGACGGTCCAGCAGCCCTTCGTCGATGTGGTGCCGATCGGCGTCGGCGCGACGACGCGTTTCGTGGAAGCGGTGGCGGCCCTTGCCGGCGTCGATCCCGCGCCGGTCCTCGCCGACGCGCCCTCGCGTCTGCCCTGGTACAGCCGGTCGGTCGATTCGACCTATCTCACGGGCAAGCGCGTCTTCGTGTTCGGAGACGCCACCCACGCGCTGGCCCTTGCCCGCGTCGCCACGCATGAACTCGGCTTCAAGCTCGTCGGGCTCGGCACCTATACCCGCGAGTTCGCCCGCGAAGTCCGGGCGGAAGCGGCGCTCAACGGGATCGAGGCGACGATCACCGACGACTACCTCGACGTCGAGGCGGCGATCCAGGCGGCGGCCCCCGAACTCGTGCTCGGCACGCAGATGGAGCGCCACATCGCCAAGCGGCTCGGCATCCCCTGCGCGGTGATCTCGGCGCCGATCCACGTCCAGGACTTTCCCGCCCGACACTCGCCGCAGATGGGGTTCGAGGGCGCCAACGTCCTGTTCGACACCCTCGTACACCCCCTGATGATGGGGCTGGAGGAACATCTCCTCGGGATGTTCCGCGAAGATCCCGAATTCCACGATGGCGCCGCCCCGTCTCATCTCGGCCGCGGGCCGAGCGGGACGGCGGGCGCCGTGGAACGGGCGCCGAAGACTCCCCCCCTCGCATCGGCGCCCGTTCCATCCCCCATCCCAATCCCCGGCGCGGATACGGTCCGCACCGCGCCGTGGGCGCCCGATGCCGAGAAGGAACTGAAGAAGATCCCGTTTTTCGTGCGCGGGAAAGCCCGCGCCAACACCGAGCGATTCGCCCGAGAGCGGCAGCTCCCGCTCATCACTCTCGAGACCCTTTACGATGCCAAGGCGCATTTCGGCCGATAGGCCCACCATTCGCGTCGCCATCGTCACGCTCGACAATCATTTGGCGAGCGCGGTGGAACGGGCGCGCCTGCGGCTCGCGGCGGAGATGCCGGGGCTCACGCTGAGCTTCCACGCCGCCGCGGAGTGGGAGACGGACAAGTCCGCGCTCCGGGCTTGCGAGGCGGAGATCGCGCGGGCCGACATCGTCCTCTCGGCGATGCTGTTCCTCGACGAGCACGTCCGGGCGATCCTGCCGGCGATCCTGGCGCGCCGCGAGAGCTGCGACGCGATGATCGGTTGTCTCTCGGCCTCCGAGATCGTGCGCACGACCAAGCTCAACCGCTTCGACATGAGCGGGACCAAGCGCTCGGCCCTCGACTTCCTGAAGCGGCTGCGCGGCAAGCCGGGCGCGGAGGGCAACGCCGCCCGGCAGATGGCGCTGGTGCGCAAGCTGCCGAAGATCCTGCGCTTCATCCCCGGCTCGGCGCAGGACGTGCGCGCCTATTTCCTTACCCTGCAATATTGGCTCGCGGGCTCGGACGAGAACGTGGCGAGCCTCGTGCGCTTCCTCGTGCAGCGCTACGCCGCCGGCCCCCGCGCCGTGTGGCGGGAGATCGCCGCGGCGCCCGCGCCCCAGCATTATCCCGAGACCGGCCTCTACCATCCGCGGATGGCCGACCGCGTCGGCGAAAGCCTGTCCGCCCTGCCGACCATGCCGGGCGCCAGGGGCCGCGTCGGCCTGCTGCTGATGCGCTCCTACGTTCTGGCCGGCAACACGGCGCATTACGACGGCGTCATCGCCGCTCTGGAGGCCAAGGGTCTCTCGGTGGTGCCGGCCTTTGCCGCCGGCCTCGACAACCGCCCCGCGGTGGACGCCTATTTCACGGTGAACGGACGGCCGGCGATCGACGCCCTGGTCTCGCTCACCGGGTTCTCGCTGGTCGGCGGCCCGGCCTACAACGACGCGGCGGCGGCCGAGACGACGCTGGCGCGGCTCGACGTGCCTTATCTCGCGGCCCACGCGCTGGAATTCCAGACGATCGAGCAGTGGGAGGCGGGCAGCCGCGGCCTGTCGCCGGTCGAGGCGACCATGATGGTCGCGATCCCCGAACTCGACGGCGCCACCGCGCCGATGGTGTTCGGCGGCCGTTCCTCGGCCTCCGGCCCCGGCAATGCCCGCGACATGCGCGTGCATCCCGAGCGCGCCGAGCGGCTCGCCGCCCGGATCGATCGGCTCGTGTCCCTGCGGCGCCGGCCGAAGCGCGAGCGGCGCCTGGCCGTCATCCTGTTCAACTTCCCGCCGAATGCCGGCGCCACCGGCACGGCCGCCTTCCTCTCGGTCTACGCCTCGCTGCTGAACACCCTGCGCGGCCTCAAAGCCGAGGGCTACGACGTCACCGTGCCCGATAGCGTCGATGCGCTGCGCGAAACGATTCTCGGTGGCAACGCCACCCGCTACGGCACGCCGGCCAACGTCCACGCCCGCGTTTCGGCCGAGGATCACGTCCGCCGCGAGACCTACCTGGCCGAGATCGAGGCACAATGGGGCCCGGCGCCCGGCCGCCACCAGAGCAACGGGGCCGACATCCTCGTGCTCGGCGCGCAGTTCGGCAACGTCTTCGTCGGGGTGCAGCCCGCCTTCGGCTACGAGGGCGACCCGATGCGGCTGCTGTTCGAGCAGGGCTTCGCGCCGACCCACGCCTTCAGCGCCTTCTACCGCTGGCTGCGCGAGGATTTCTCGGCCGACGCCGTGCTGCATTTCGGCACCCACGGCGCGCTCGAATTCATGCCCGGCAAGCAGGCCGGATTGTCGGAGTCCTGCTGGCCCGAGCGGCTGATCGGTGCGCTGCCGAACATCTACCTCTACGCCGCCAACAACCCGTCCGAGGGCACGATCGCCAAGCGGCGCTCCGCCGCGACGCTCGTGAGCTACCTCACGCCGAGCCTCGCCGCCGCCGGGCTCTACCGCGGCTTGAGCGACCTCAAGGCTTCGGTCGAGCGCTGGCGCGGTCTGGAACCGGAAGCGACGGCCGAGCGGACGGCGCTCGCCGTGGTCATCCAGGCACAGGGCGCGGCCGTCGATCTGGTCCCGGCCGAGCCCGCCTGGGAGGGCAATCCCGCACCGCACGTCGCCGCGCTCGCCGCCGCCCTGTTCGAACTCGAGCAGACGCTGATCCCGCACGGCCTGCACGTGATCGGCCAGGGGATGGGCTGCGAGGAACGTGTCGATCTCCTGCTCGCCCTGGCGGAGGCATCCCACGGGCTGAAGCCGGCCCGCGCCGGGATCGAGCTCCTGATCGAGGGTGCGTCCCTCAACGAGGCACTGGCCGCCGCGGGCCTGCCCGCCGACGAGACCCGCCGGGCCGCCTTCGCCGACCTCGCCCGGATCGATGCCGACCTCGCCCGCGACAGCGAGCTGCCCGCACTGATGCGGGCCCTCGACGGGCGCTTCGTGGCCCCGGTCGCGGGCGGTGACCTGCTGCGCAATCCCGGTATCCTGCCCACGGGGCGCAACCTGCACGGCTTCGACCCCTACCGCCTGCCCACGGCCTTCGCGCTGGCCGACGGCGCCCGCCAGGTGGCGCGGGTGCTGGAGCGTTACCTTGAGGAAGGGCGTGCACTTCCGGAGAGCGTCGCGCTCGTCCTGTGGGGCACCGACAACCTGAAGAGTGAGGGCGGCCCCATCGCCCAGGCGCTGGCGCTGATCGGCGCGGCGCCCCGCTTCGATGGCTACGGCCGCCTCGCCGGGGCCGAGTTGATCCCGCTCGAACAACTCGGCCGTCCGCGCATCGATGCGGTGGTCACGCTCTCGGGAATTTTTCGCGATCTTCTGCCCTTGCAGACCAAACTCCTCGCGGAAGCGAGTTTTCTGGCGGCCAGCGCGGACGAGCCAGCCGACAAAAACTTTGTGCGCAAGCACGCCCTGGCGATCCAGGCCGAGCAGGGCTGCGACTTCGAGACGGCGGCCCTACGGGTCTTCTCCAATGCGGAGGGAGCCTACGGCGCCAACGTCAACCATCTCGTCGAATCCGGCCGCTGGGACGACGAGGACGAACTCTGCGAGACGTTCTCGCGCCGCAAGAGCTTCGCCTACGACCGGTCGGGCCGTCCGGCGCCCCGGCGCGACCTGATGAAGGCGGTGCTGTCGCGGGTCGATCTCGCCTACCAGAACCTCGATTCGGTCGAACTCGGCGTCACATCGGTCGATCACTATTTCGACGGGCTCGGCGGCATGGGCCGGGCGGTGGCCCGCGCCCGCGGCGAGGCGGTGCCGATCTACATCAGCGACCAGACCCGCGGGGAGGGGCGCGTGCGCTCGCTCGACGAGCAGGTGGCGCTGGAAACCCGCACCCGCATGCTGAACCCGAAATGGTACGAGGGCCTGCTCGGTCACGGCTACGAGGGCGTGCGCCAGATCGAGGCGACCCTGACCAACACCGTCGGCTGGTCCGCCACCGCCGGCGCGGTGCAGCCCTGGATCTACGAGCGCATCACCGAGACCTTCGTCCTCGACGACGTGATGCGCGACCGTATGGCGACGCTCAACCCCACGGCCTGCGCCAAGGTCGCCAGCCGCCTGATCGAGGCTCACCGCCGCGGCTTCTGGACTCCCGACCCGGCGATGCGCGACGCGCTCGACCGCGCCGAGGAGGAACTGGAGGACCGGCTGGAGGGCGTCACGCCCGGAGCCTTGCCCAGGATCACCGCAGGAGTCGCGGCATGAACATCGCCATCCGAAATCCGGTTCCCGTCCGCCGCGAGGAGGGCAGCCTTCAGGTCGGGCTCGACCCGAACGACCGGATCGACACCGCCAAGGTCTTCGCCGTCTATGGCAAGGGCGGCATCGGCAAGTCGACCACCTCCTCGAACCTCTCGGTCGCCTTCTCGAAGCTGGGCAAGCGCGTCCTGCAGATCGGCTGCGATCCGAAGCACGACTCGACTTTCACACTCACCAAGCGTCTTGCGCCGACCGTCATCGACGCGTTGGAGGCCGTGAACTTCCACTCCGAGGAGCTGCGCGTCGAGGATTTCGTGGTCGAGGGCTATAACGGCGTGAAATGCGTCGAAGCCGGCGGACCGCCCGCCGGCACCGGCTGCGGCGGCTACGTCGTCGGGCAGACGGTGAAGCTCCTCAAGGAGCATCACCTTCTGGAGGATACCGACGTCGTCGTGTTCGACGTGCTCGGCGACGTGGTGTGCGGCGGTTTCGCCTCGCCGCTCCAGCACGCCGACCGCGCGCTGATCGTCACCGCCAACGACTTCGACTCGATCTTCGCGATGAACCGCATCGTCGCGGCCATCCACACCAAGTCGAAGAATTACGGCGTGCGGCTCGGCGGCGTCATCGCCAACCGCTCGGCCAAGACCGACGAGATCGACCGCTTCAACGCAGCGGTGGGCCTGCGCCGCCTTGCACACTTCCCCGACCTGGACGTGGTGCGGCGCTCGCGCCTGAAGAAATCGACGCTGTTCGAGATGGAGCCGACGCCGGAGCTGAAGGCCGTCACCGACGAGTACATGCAGCTCGCCGAGACGCTCTGGTCCGGCGCCGACCCCTGCGAGGCGGTTCCGATGAAGGACCGCGACCTGTTCGAATTCCTCGGCTTCGACTGATCTCGGGACGCGATCGATGAGCACGCCCTACCTCACCCGCCGCTCCCAACTCGAGACCTACTTCGACCGCACCGCGGTCGAGGCATGGTCGCGCCTCACCTCCGACGCGCCGGTCTCGAAGATCCGCGCCACGGTGCGGGCCGGGCGCGACACCATGCGCGCGAACCTGCTCGGCTGGCTGCCGGCGGATCTGACCGGCCTGCGCCTGCTGGATGCCGGCTGCGGCACCGGGGCGCTCGCGGTCGAGGCCGCGCGCCGGGGTGCCGAAGTGGTGGCGATCGACGTCTCGCCGACGCTGGTCGGGCTCGCCCGCGAGCGCCTGCCCGCGATCCCCGGCCCCGGCTCGGTCACGTTCCGGGTCGGCGACATGCTCGACCCCTGGCTCGGCCGCTTCGACCATGTCGTCGCGATGGATTCGCTGATCCATTATCAGGCGCCGGACATCGTCCGGGCGCTCGCCGAACTGTCGCTGCGCACCGATGGCAGCCTGCTCTTCACCGTCGCCCCGCGCACGGCGCTGCTGACGCTGATGCACGCGGCCGGCAAGCTGTTCCCGAAGGCCGACCGGGCTCCGGCCATCGTGCCGATCACGGAGAGCGGCCTGCGGCGGCGCATCGCCGGAGAGCGGGCGCTGGCCCGTTTCGCCGTCGAGCGGACGCAGCGGGTGAACAGCGGGTTCTACCTCTCGAACGCGATCGAGCTGCGCAGGGATGCGTCGCCCGCGAGCGAGACCGGGGCCGCTCGATGAAATCCGGCCTCGCCATCACCCAGGCGCTGCTCCGCCTCGGCCCGGCGATCCTTCCGTTCGCCGATGCGGCGACGAAGGAGTTGCCGCTCGGGCGCCTGATGCGGCTCGCGCTGTTTCAGGTCACGGTCGGCATGGCCGCCGTGCTGCTGATCGGCACGCTCAACCGGGTGATGATCGTCGAGCTTGCAGTGCCGGCCTGGATCGTCGCGGTGATGCTGTCGCTGCCACTCCTGTTCGCCCCCCTGCGGGCGCTGGTCGGCTTCCGCTCGGACACGCACCGCTCCGTGCTCGGCTGGCGGCGGGTGCCCTACATCTGGTTCGGCACGCTGCTGCAATTCGGCGGGCTGGCGATCATGCCGTTCGCCCTCCTGATCCTGTCGGGCGATACCACCGGTCCGCTCTGGGTCGGCCATGGCGCGGCCGCGCTCGCCTTCCTGCTCGTCGGCGCGGGGCTCCATACCACCCAGACCGTCGGGCTGGCGCTGGCCACCGACCTCGCCCCGGCGCATGCCCGCCCGAAGGTGGTGGCGCTCCTCTGCGCCATGCTGCTGGCCGGCATGATGGGCAGCGCCGTGCTGTTCGGGCTGGCGCTGGCGAATTTCTCCGCGGTCCGCCTGATCCAGGTGATCCAGGGCGCGGCACTGGTCACGATCGTGCTCAACGGCATCGCCCTGTGGAAACAGGAGCCGCGCGATCCGCACCGCACCGAAAGGGCGGCGCCGCGGCCGAGCTTCTCCCAGTCCTGGCGCGGCTATGCCGGGGAGGGCACCGCGCGGCGGCGGCTGGCGGCGATCGCGCTCGGCACCGCGGCCTTCTCGATGCAGGACATCCTGCTCGAACCCTATGGCGGCCAGATCCTCGGCCTGACGGTGGCCCAGACCACGGCGCTCACCGCCATGCTCGCGGCCGGCGGCGGGCTGGGGCTGATCGCGGCGGCGCGCTGGCTCAACCGCGGCGGTGACCCCTATCGGGTGGCAGCGACAGGCGCGGTGATCGGCATCGCCGCCTTCTCGGCGGTGATCTTCGCAGCACCCCTCGCCTCGGCCCGGCTGTTCGCAGCGGGGGTCACGCTGATCGGCATCGGCGGCGGATTGTTCGCCCACGGCACGCTCACCGCCTCCATGGCCAAGGCCGGGCCGGACGATACCGGCCTTGCGCTCGGCGCCTGGGGCGCGGCGCAGGCCACCGCCGCCGGCCTCGCCATCGCCGCCAGCGGCATCCTGCGCGATCTCGGCGCCGCCGTGGCGCAATCGGGTGCGCTCGGCGAGGGCATGAACGAGCCGGCGATCGGCTACCTCATCGTCTACCACGTCGAGATCGCGCTGCTGTTCGCCACGCTGGTCGCGCTCGGCCCGCTCGTACGCGCGGACGCCCCCGGTTCCATCCGTCCGGACGAGCGGTGTTCCGGTTCGTTCGACCCCCTCGTCAACCGCCCCACCTGATCGGAGGCCTGCCATGCCCAGAGGCGAGATCACCGGTTACATCGATGTCGCGCAGGTCACGCTCTACGCGTTCTGGATCTTCTTCGCCGGCCTGGTCTTCTACCTGCGCCGGGAGGATCGCCGCGAGGGCTATCCGCTGGAGAACGAGGCGGCCGGCCGGCTGAAGAGCCCGGACCCGATCCTGATCCCGATGCCGAAGGCCTTCCACCTGTCGAGCGGCCACACGATGTACGCGCCGCAGACCAACATCGCCTACGACTCGAACGTGCCGAGCGCCCGCCGCGAGGTCTTCCCCGGCGCGCCCTACTTCCGCACCGACACGTCGCTGCAGGCCGGCGTCGGCCCCGGCTCCTGGGTTCCGCGCCACGACGAGCACGACCGGACCTGGGACAACGAGTACCGGATCGTCCCCCTACGCGTCGCCGACGCCTTCGTGGTCCACGAGGACGGACCGAACCCGATCGGCATGCCGGTCTTCGGCGCCGACCGGCAGGTCGCCGGCACCGTCGTCGATCTCTGGCTCGATCGCGGCGAATCCTTCGTGCGCTACTACGAGGTCGAACTCGGTGCCGGCGGACGCCGGGTGCTGATGCCGGTGACCTTCTGCACCACCGGCCGATTCTCCCGCACGGTGAAGACCGAGGCGCTGCTGGCGGCGCAGTTCGCCGACATTCCCGGCACCAAGGATCCCGACTCCGTCACCCTGCTCGAGGAAGAGCGGATCATGGCCTATTTCGGCGCCGGCACCCTCTACGCCTCGCCCGCTCGCCAAGAACCCATTTTCTGAGGGCCGATCCTATGAGCGACTCCGACTTCCTGCCCGAAGGGACGTTGCGGGGCCTGCCCGGTCCCCTGCCGCCGGGCGAGCGCATCCTGTGGCGCGGCGCCCCGAGCCTCTCCGGCGTGTTGCTGCGCGCCTTCCACGCCAGGCTCGTCATGGTATGGTTCGCCAGCACCGCCACGGTGCTGGCCATCGGTGCCGCCGCGAGCGGGGGGCCGACGCGGGCGCTCGCCGTGGCGGGCCCGACCCTGCTGATCGGCGTTGCGGCGCTCGGGCTGCTGAGCTTCCTCGCTTGGCTCGTCCACCGCACCACGGTCTACACGCTGACCGACCGGCGCATGGTGCTGCATGTCGGCATCGCCCTGCCGATCACCCTCAACCTGCCGCTCACCCGGATCGAGTCGGCGGGATTGCGGCTGTTTGCCGACGGCACCGGCGACATCCCCCTGCGCCTGCCGCCGGGCGAGCGTGTCGCCTACCTGCATCTCTGGCCGCATGCCCGGCCCTGGCGGGTGAGCCGGCCGGAGCCGATGCTGCGCTCGGTGCCCGAGGCCCGGAGCGTGGTGGACCTGCTCGCACCGGCGCTCGCGGCACAGATCGAAGGTTCGGCCGAGAGAGTCGGTGAAGGACCTGCCAAAGGTCCGGCGCGCACCGTGGAATCCGCCGCGACCGGGCGTGCGAGCGCTGCCCCCGGCCGCCTCGCGACCGCCGGTGCCCGATAGCCGAGAGTGAGACCGATGCCCGTCGAGCTGAACTTCCGCCGTCCGCCGCAGAAGCCGCAATCCCAGCGGCCGGCGCTTCTGGCCGTCGCGGCCCTGCTCGCGGTGGCGATTTTCGCCGTCGCCCTCGGCCGCGGCCAGGAGACGGAGCCGCAGACACCGGCAGCCCACCCGGTTCAGACGCTGGCCTTCCACGCCGAGGACCAGCCGGATGGCGCCATCGACCTGCGCGAGGCCAGCGACGGGAAACTGGTCGCCCGGATCGAGCCCGGGCAGGACGGCTTCATCCGGGGCACGCTGCGGGGGCTCGCCCAGGCCCGGCAGCGGGAAGGCCTGAGCCGCGAGCCCCCGTTCACCCTCACGCGATTCGACAACGGGACGTTGTCGTTGGAGGATGGGGCCACCGGGCGGCACGTGCCGCTGCTGGCCTTCGGCCCTTCGAACGCGAAGGCCTTCGCCCGCCTGCTTCCCGGCACGGAGCTGCGGTGATGGGAGAGGGGGCGGACATGGCCTGGATCGGCAAGACGGTCGTCGAGGTGCCCTGCACCGTCGAGATCGAACAGACGCCGGAGAGCCTGCACGCGCATGTGACGCTCGATGGCGGGTTCGAGATCGAGCCCGGCGACGAGGTCCAGGTTCACGATGCGCCGACCGAGGTGCCCTACGGCGAGCGCCTCACCGTGCGCCGCACCGCCACTGTGACCCGCGCAGGCCGGCTGGAGCGGGCCTGGACCAAGCTGATCGCCCATCTCGAGCTGACCGAGCTCTACGAGGTGAGCTTTTCCGAACGGAGGAAGCTGTGAACGCCAACGTTCAGCCCCAACCGGCGACGGGAGTTCCGTTCCCGCGCCAGCCGCTCAACGAATCGACCAAGAGCGCGCAGCAGACGACCTTCCTGAGCCCGCGCTTCTACACCACCGATTTCGATGAGCTCGACCGCACCGATGTCGAGCCCGTGCGGCGCGAGTGGGACATCCTGATCGAGGAGTTGCGCTCGGACCCGAACAAGCGCCACTTCGTGCGCAACGAGGCGTTCGACTGCGACCTTGCCGACATGGACCCGGAGCTGCGCAAGGAGTTCCTCGACTTCCTCGTCTCCTCGATCACCGCCGAATTCTCGGGCTGCGTGCTCTACGCGGAGATGCGCAAGCGCGCCAAGAACAAGGACATCAAGGAGCTGTTCGGCTTCATGAGCCGCGACGAGGCGCGCCATGCCGGCTTCATCAACGACACGCTGAAGGATTTCGGCGTCGGCGTCGATCTCGGCTTCCTGACGAAGGCGAAGAAGTACACCTTCTTCAAACCGAAGTTCATCTTCTACGCGACCTACCTGTCCGAGAAGATCGGCTACGCCCGCTACATCACGATCTACCGCGAGTTGGAGCGGCATCCGGAGCGGCGCATCCACCCGATCTTCAAGTGGTTCGAGAAGTGGTGCAACGACGAGTTCCGCCACGGCGAGGCGTTCGCGCTGCTCATGCGCGCCAACCCGAAGCTGACGACGGGGATCAACCGCTACTGGATCCGCTTCTTCCTGCTGGCGGTGTTCGCGACGATGTATGTCCGCGACCATTGCCGACCGGCCTTCCATAAGGCGCTCGGGGTCGATCCGACCGACTACGACTTCAAGGTCTTCCGGATCACCTCCGAGATCTCGAAACAGACCTTCCCGATCACCCTCGATCTCGACGATCCCCGCTTCAAGGCGGGGCTCGACCGGCTGCTGGTCTGCGCCGACAAGATCGCCGCCGCCAAGGCGGAAGGAGGCCTGTCGGGCAAGCTGAAGCACGGCGCCCAGACCTTGGTCGCGGCGGCGACCTTCGCGCGGCTCTACCTGCTTCCGGTGAAGCAGAACGCGATGCCCGCCGACATCCGCCTCGATCCGGTCTGGTAGCATGGGCGTCTACGCCGCTCCGGCGCTCTACGCCGTCCTGCTGTGGTGGTCGGCCACCGGGCTGGTGCTGGTGCTCCAGCACCTGCCGCGGCGGACGCATGCCCGCAGCATGGTCGCGGCGAGCGCCGTCCTGGCCGGCGCGCTCTGGACGATCCGCGCGGTCGCGGACGACGACACGGAGACGGGCGCCTATCTCGGCTTCACCGCCGCTGTGATCGTCTGGGGCTGGCAGGAGATGAGCTACTATATGGGCTTCATCTCCGGCCCGAAGCCCGCCGCCTGCGCGCCGAACCTGCGTGGATTCGATCGCTTCCTCGCGGCGCTTGCCACCAGCCTGTGGCATGAATTCGCAATCCTGATCGGCGGGCTCGCCATCCTCTGCCTCACCTGGGGGGAGGGGAACCGGGTCGCGCTCTGGACCTACGGCCTGCTCACACTGATGAACGCCTCGGCGCGGCTCAACCTGTTCCTCGGCGTGCGCAACCTCCACGCCGAGTTCCTGCCGCCGCATCTCGGCTATCTCGCCTGCTACCTCAGCCGGCGGCCGATGAACCCGCTGTTTCCGCTCTCGGTGACGCTGGGGACCGCAGCGACGGTTCTGCTCGCCCGCGGCGCGCTCGGGGATGCGGCGGCGCCGCAGACGGTCACGGGCTTTGCTCTGGTCGCGACGCTCGCGGCGCTCGCCACGCTGGAGCATTGGTTCCTGATGCTGCCGCTGCCCTCGGCGGCGCTGTGGAACTGGAGCCTCCCGGGGCGCACCGCACCCACGGCGGCCGAGATGCCCGAAACCCGGGCGATACACCGCGAATGAGGTGAGGCGGACGCAAGATCCGCCCACCGGCATCATCTTCTTCGGGGAGGACGGAATGGATTACGAAGCGTTCTTCGGCAATGCGATCACCGGGCTCCACCGTGAGGGGCGCTACCGCGTCTTCACCGATCTGGAGCGGCAGGCGGGGCGGTTTCCCTACGCGACGCATCACAGCCCCGGCGGTGAGCGCGACGTCACCGTCTGGTGCTCCAACGATTATCTCGGCATGGGCCAGCATCCGTCGGTGCTGCAGGCGATGCACGAGGCGATCGACCGATGCGGAGCCGGCGCGGGCGGCACCCGCAACATCTCCGGCACCAACCATTATCACGTGCTCTTGGAGCAGGAACTCGCCGACCTCCACGGAAAGGAAGCGGCGCTGATCTTTTCCTCCGGCTACGTCTCGAACTGGGCGGCACTCGGCACGCTCGCCTCGAAGCTGCCGGGCTGCGTCGTCTTCTCCGACGAGGGCAACCACGCCTCGATGATCGAGGGCATCCGTTCGAGCCGGGCCGAACGCCAGATCTTCCGTCACAACGATCCGGAGGATCTGGACCGCAAGCTCCGGCTGATCGAGCCGGGCCGGGCCAAGCTCGTCGCCTTCGAGTCGGTCTATTCCATGGATGGCGACATCGCCCCGATCGACGAGATCTGCGACGTCGCCGAGGCGCACGGGGCGCTCACCTATCTCGACGAGGTCCACGCGGTTGGCCTCTACGGCGCGCGAGGCGGCGGAATCTCGGAGCGGATGGGGCTCGCCCACCGGCTCGACGTGATCGAGGGAACGCTGGGCAAGGCGTTCGCCGTCCATGGCGGCTACATCACCGGATCGACGCAGCTTTGCGACTTCGTGCGCAGCTTCGCCTCGGGCTTCATCTTCACGACCTCGCTGCCGCCCGCGGTCGCGGCCGGCGCCGCGGCAAGCATCCGCCACCTCAAGGCGAGCAGCGTCGAGCGGGTGCGGCATCAGGAGCGGGTGGCGCGGGTGCGGCAGGCGCTGGACGCGGCGGGCATCCCGACTTTGGCCAACCGCAGCCACATCGTGCCGGTGATGGTCTGCGACCCCGTGCTGTGCAAGGCGATCAGCGACACCCTGCTCGATGAGTTCGGCATCTATGTGCAGCCGATCAACTACCCGACCGTGCCGCGTGGGACCGAGCGCCTGCGGATCACGCCCTCGCCGCTGCATTCCAATGCCGACATCGACCACCTCGTGGACGCGCTGAGCACCATCTGGCGGCGAATCGGGCTGAGCAAGGCAGCGGCGGAATAGGGTAGGGCAGGCTGCGCTACATCTTCTTCTCGAGCGCGGCCTTCACCTGCAAGAGCTGATCCCACACCACGCCGGGGCTGGTGCCCATCGCCTCGAGGACCGCGTTCACGCCCCAGAACAGGCCGAACAGGATCACCGGCACCAGGATCCAGCCGAGAATCTCCTCACCGCGATGACGCGACTTGCGACGGCGACGGCGTCTCTCGCGGGACGTCAACGGCTTCGGCCGCACCGGAGCCGGCGGTGGCGCGACAGGCGTGAGGGGCTCCTCCTGCGCGTCGCTCGTCATGCTACCCTCATTGCTGGCCGATACCGGCCCCTCTGGCAGAGCGCGGCGCCGCCCATATCCGGGAGCCGGCGCAGGAACGCAACCCGCGCCGGCCTCGAAGGCCGCTCACTCCTGCGAATGAGGGGCCCTGCACTCTCAGACTTTCAGCGGAACCTTCGGCACGGTGCGGACGGAGCCGCCACCGGACGATCCACCGCCGGACGGACCACCGTCACGCTTGGCCGCCTTCTTGCGCGGTGCTGAACGTGGCTTCGAGCGCTTGCGCTTGGCCGCGTTGGCGACGTCGGTTTCCGGCTTCGGGGTGACCGGTCCGGCGGGGAATTCGAACCCGAGTTCCGCCTTGCCCTTACCGTCCTCGGCCTCCGGCTTCTTCAGCACCACCTTGACGGCACCACCATCCTTGAGGCGGCCGAACAGCACCTCGTCGGCGAGCGGCGTCTTGATCGTGGACTGGATCAGACGGGCCATGGGGCGAGCGCCCATCGCGTCGTCGTAGCCGTTCTCCACGAGCCATTCGCGGGCCTCGTCCGACAGTTCGATCGTGACGTTGCGGTCGGCGAGCTGCGCTTCGAGCTGGAGCACGAACTTGTCGACGACCTTGGACACGACCTCTTTCGGCAGGTGGCCGAACGAGATGATCGCGTCGAGGCGGTTGCGGAATTCCGGTGCGAACAGCCGGTTGATTGCCTCGACGTCGTCGCCGGTGCGCTTCGATTGCGTGAAGCCGTAGGCCGACTTCGCCAGATCCGAGGCGCCCGCATTCGACGTCATGATGATGATGACGTTGCGGAAATCGACCTGCTTGCCGTTGTGGTCGGTCAGCTTGCCGTGATCCATGACCTGCAACAGGATGTTGAACAGGTCCGGATGCGCCTTCTCGATCTCGTCGAGCAGGAGCACGCAATGCGGGTGCTGGTCGATCCCGTCGGTGAGCAGGCCGCCCTGATCGAAGCCGACATAGCCGGGCGGGGCACCGATCAGCCGCGAGACCGTGTGGCGCTCCATGTATTCCGACATGTCGAACCGCAGCATCTCGACGCCGAGCGAGGCCGCGAGTTGCTTGGCCGCTTCGGTCTTGCCGACGCCGGTCGGGCCGGCGAACAGGTAGGAGCCGATCGGCTTGTCGGGATCACGCAGGCCCGCACGGGCGAGCTTGATCGCCGAGGTCAGCGCCTCGATGGCATTGCTCTGGCCGTAGACCACCCGCTTCAGGTTCTCGGTCAGGTTCTTGAGAACCACCGCGTCGTCTTTCGACACGGTTTTAGGCGGGATGCGCGCCATCGTGGCGATGGTGGTCTCGATCTCCTTGACGCCGATGGTGCGCTTGCGGCGCGCCTCCGGCACCAGCATTTGCGAGGCGCCGGTCTCGTCGATCACGTCGATCGCCTTGTCGGGCAGCTTGCGGTCGTTGATGTAGCGCGCCGACAACTCCACCGCCGCCTTCACCGCCTCGGCGGTGTACTTGAGCTTGTGGAACTCCTCGAAATACGGCTTCAGCCCCTTGAGGATCTCGATCGTGTCCGGGATCGACGGCTCGTTGACGTCGATCTTCTGGAACCGGCGCACCAGGGCGCGATCCTTCTCGAAGTACTGGCGGTACTCCTTGTAGGTGGTCGAGCCGATGCAGCGCAGCGCGCCGGAGGCCAGAGCGGGCTTCAAGAGGTTCGAGGCATCCATCGCACCGCCCGAGGTGGCACCCGCACCGATCACGGTGTGGATCTCGTCGATGAACATGATGGCGTTGGGGTGCGCCTCGATCTCCTTCATCACCTGCTTGAGGCGTTCCTCGAAGTCACCGCGGTAGCGGGTGCCGGCGAGCAGCGTTCCCATGTCGAGGGAGAAGACCGTCGCGTCGGCCAGAACTTCCGGCACTTCGTGCTGGATGATCTTGCGCGCGAGCCCTTCGGCGATGGCCGTCTTGCCGACGCCGGGGTCGCCCACCAGCAGCGGATTGTTCTTCTGGCGGCGGCAGAGCACCTGAATCGTGCGCTCGACCTCGGAATGGCGTCCGATCAGCGGGTCGATTTTGCCGTCCCTGGCCTTCTTGTTGAGGTTGACGCAGTAGGCATCGAGCGCATCGCCCTTCTTCTTGGGCCGCGCTTCGCTCTCCTCGACGCCGGGACGCTCGGACGCGCTCTCTTCCTCGGCGCCGCGCACGGACTTGGCCTCGGACGCGCCGGGCCGCTTGGCGATGCCGTGGCTGATGTAGTTCACGGCGTCGTAGCGGGTCATGTCCTGCTCTTGCAGGAAGTAGGCGGCGTGGCTCTCGCGCTCGGCGAAGATCGCGACGAGCACGTTGGCTCCGGTCACCTCCTCGCGGCCCGAGGACTGGACGTGGATCACGGCCCGCTGGATCACCCGCTGGAAGCCGGCGGTCGGCTTGGCGTCCTGGCGCCCGTCGCCCGTCAAGTTCGAGAGTTCGGTGTCGACGTACTCGATGAGATTGCGGCGCAGGACGTCGGTCTCGACGTTGCAGGCCTTCATCACCGCGGCCGCATCCTGATCATCGACGAGGGCGAGCAGGAGGTGTTCGAGGGTCGCGTATTCGTGGCGGCGCTCTCCGGCCAGGGCCAGGGCGCGGTGGAGGGCTTGCTCGAGGCTACGTGAGAAGCTGGGCAATGCTCTGGCCTTCGCTGGATGCCTATTTCTTTTCCATAACGCACTGAAGCGGATGTTGGTGCTTGCGGGCGAAATCCATCACCTGCGTCACTTTCGTTTCCGCGACCTCGTAGGTGAACACGCCGCACTCCCCCACACCATTGTGGTGGACGTGCATCATGATCCGGTAGGCGTCGTCGTGGTTCTTGTTGAAGAACCGCTCCAGGATGTGCACGACGAATTCCTGAGGCGTGTAGTCGTCGTTGAGCAACAGCACGCGGTACAGGCTTGGCCGCTTCGCCCGCGGCTTGGTGCGGGTGATGATCGCGGTGCCCGAGCGGTCGTCGTCGCCCGAACCGGGCGGAGTCGAGGCCGCGCGCACCGGAACGCGTCCCCGACCCGCCTCCTGCACGTTGTCCTGGATCAGCTTGGAAGACATCTGAATCGAAGCGACCTTGGTCTGGCAGCCTTCGGCGCCAGCGTCCCGGTGAGGGGCGCAACGCTCAACAGGCAATCTATAGGCCGATCGGCGCCTGCGCCAGTGAGGTGCGTGAAACTGTCCGTACTGTTTGAACGCGCAGCCACCCCGCGCGCACTTCCCGCGCCCACGCGCGAAAGGCGGCGCAGCCGTCGTTGGATCCGAAGACGAAACGCCGCATGGCGGATCGGATGACGCCGACGCCGGCCTCGCCGAGCCGGTCTCATCAACATCAGCTTAACCCCTGTGGCGAAAGGACGATCTCGTGCCCGCAACGGCCGGCATTAACGGCCGCGTAACCGCGTTCATCCTACCGTCTTCGACAGAGATTGCGGACCCGATGGCGGCGTTCGTGAAGGGTGCCAGCCGGGCTTGAACGTCCGGTTGTCGAGGCGAAGGTTTCGAGATGCGTCGCGTAGAAGGCCGGCCCACCACGGGGTCCCGCGCTGTCGCCGTGCTGCTCCTGGCGACGAGTTTTCTCGTCGCAGTGGCCGACCCGGCCGAGGCAAAACGCCGAGGCCATGCCCGCAAGGCGGTGAGCGGGTACAATCCGCCCTACGCCGCGATGGTCGTGGACGTGAAGTCGGGCCGCACGCTGCATGCGGTCAACGAGGACGCGCTGCGCCACCCGGCTTCCATCACCAAGGTGATGACCCTCTACATGCTGTTCGAGCAGTTGGAGAAGGGCCGCTACGACCTCGACTCACCGCTCTCGATCTCGGCCAACGCCGCCGCCCAGGCGCCGTCGAAGCTGGGGCTGCGCCCCGGCTCGACCGTCACGGTCGAGGAGGCGATCAAGGCGCTCGTCACCAAGTCGGCCAACGACGTGGCCTGCGCCATCGGCGAGAACATCGCCGGCTCCGAGCCGCGCTTTGCCGAGATGATGACGCGCAAGGCCAAGGCGCTCGGCATGAGCCGCACCCACTACGCCAACGCTTCGGGTCTGCCCGACCCCGACCAGATCACCACGGCCCACGACCTCACCCTGCTGGCCCGCGCGATCCAGGATCGCTTTCCGCGCTATTACCGCTACTTCCAGACCCGCTCCTTCGCCTTCCGCGGCCGGACCATCGGCAACCACAACCGCCTGCTCGGCAATGTCGAGGGCGTGGACGGCATCAAGACCGGCTACACCCGCGATTCCGGCTTCAACCTGATGACCGCGGCCAAGCTCGGCGACCGGCAGATCGTGGCGATCGTGCTCGGCGGCAAATCGGGCGCGAGCCGCGACCGGATCATGGCCGACCTCGTCCGCGCGAATCTGCCCCGCGCCTTTGCCGGCAGCCGTCAGACGGCACCCGTGGTCGAGGTGGCCGAGCGCGGTCGCCCGGCGGTCGTCGCCGAGGCCGATTCCCGCACCCGGACAGTCCTCGCCTCGGCGGATGACGAAGACATCGAGACGACGAGCTCCACCAGCAACGCCCCGCTCGACATCCGGCCGGCCACCACGACGCCGGGATCGCGCCGCACCACCCTCCAGGCGCTGCCGGGCGGCGCCCAGGCCTATGCCGGTCCGGCGGGGCAGGCGCCGTTCCCGGGCACGGCCGGCAAGTCGACCGCCCGCTTGCCCGCCGTCGAGGGCGTCGCCTCCCGGGCCGAGGGCCCGCCGAAGGATGCCCGCGGCGACAGCGCCAAGCCCGTGACGCCGAGCCCCTGGGTGATCCAGCTCGGCGCCATGGACGACGAGGACAAGGCGAAGTCGATCCTCGCCGATGCCCGCAGCCGTACCGGCATGCTGTCCAAGGCCGCGCCCTACACGGTCCGCGTCACCCATGGCGGCACCACGCTGTTCCGCGCCCGCTTCTCGGGATTCGCCGAACAGAGCACCGCGCAGGATGCCTGCGCCGCGCTGAAAAAGAACGGCTTCAACTGCTTCGCGACCCGGAGCTGATCGTCTCCGACAACCTTCCTCGGTGCGGCTGCCGGCGCGTTCGGCCGGCGCTCGCCCGATGACAAGAGCCGCATCAAGCGGCTTGGACGACCTTCGACATATCGACCCTGACAACGCGCGTGGAGTTCTAGCGATGTCGGTTCACCAGTCTGTCACGCGCCGCGTTCACGCGCGCCGCCCGCTCGACGCTGCCGCCCTGGTCGGGATGCAGCCGCTTCATCAGCGTGCGATGAGCCGCGCGGACGTCCTCCAGGGACGCCCCGCGCTCAAGCCCCAGGATCTGATAGGCCTCCTGCTCCGTCATCGACCCTGGCTTCGCCGGGCCGCCCGTCCGCGGGTCTCCGTCGACATCAGCGTCTACACGCCAGCCGGGCTGCCGGCGGTCGAGATACGCCTCTAGCCCGCGGGCGCCCTCGGGATCGTCGGCACTCAACAAAGCGGCAAGCTCGATGAGCACCTCCGACGGCACCGCCGACAGGCGGAGGCCGGCGAAGGGCCCGACGAGCACGGTCCCGTCCATCGGCTCACCGTCGGTGCCGAGGTCGAGTTCGAGCGCGGCCGTCCGCATTTGCCGCGGCTCCCGGTATCCGCGCCACGCGCGGACCCGCCGGATCACGCCCGCCTCACCCTGCGAGAGCCAGACGCCTCCTGCACCGAGCAGCAGGGCCAGGATGAAGCTGCCGCGCAACGACAACGCGAAGGCCGTCGCCAGCAGGGCGTAGCCGGCGAGCAGGCGCGGCGTCAGGCCGAAGGGCAGGCGCCCGTTGCGGCGGCCGAGCCACCAGAATCCGATGAGCGCCAGAAGGCCGAAGGCAATGAGCATTCCGCGGTCATCGGCCGGTTCGGCGCGCGCGTAAAGCGCTCATCCGGCGCACGCCTACGGGAAGCGGGATTACAACCGCGTCTGCGCCACGTCCGCGGTCTTCACCCGCACCGTCCGCACGCGGCCGTCGCGCTCCACCAGGAGATTCACCGGGCGGTCGAGCCCCGCTTCTTCGACCACGGCGGTCAGGTCCGACAGGCGGTGGACCGGGCGGCCGTTGGCGCCGACGATAACGTCGCCGATGGTGCCGGTGCGGGGATCGACGCCGCGCAAACCGGCCTGCGCCGCCGGCGACCCAGGCAGCACCCGCACCACCACGACGCCGTCGATGCCGAGCCGGGCGGCGGTCGCCTCCTGGCCGGCGATGATGCCGATGCCGGGATTGCGCACCCGCCCGTTCTTGATGAGATCCGGCACCACCCGGTTCACGACATCGACCGGCACGGCAAAGCCGATACCGGCGCTGGCGCCCGAGGGCGAGAAGATCGCGGTGTTGACCCCGATCAGACGCCCGGCGGAATCGAGCAAGGGCCCACCGGAATTTCCCGGATTGATCGCCGCATCGGTCTGGATGACGCCCGACAGCTCCCGGCCCTCCTGCGTCGGCAGCCGCCGCTGGAGCGCGCTGATGACCCCGGTCGTCAGCGTGTGATCGAGGCCGAACGGGTTGCCGATGGCGAAGGCCGACTGGCCGACTTTGAGGTCGGCCGAGGTGCCCACTGCAAGGGGAGGGGGCATCTTGGCCACGCGGCCGAGCTGGAGCACGGCAAGATCGTAGCTCGGCGCCGTACCGACGACCCGCGCGCCGACCACTTCGCCGGAGGCGAGCCGCACGGAGATCGAGCCGCCGCCCTTCGTCGCGGCCTCGACAACGTGGTTGTTGGTGACGACGTGGCCCGCCGCGTCCCAGACGAAGCCGGTGCCGGTCTGCGTGCCGGAGCCCTGCTGCTCCCCCCCTCCAGGTCCTTGGCCGAACTCATCGTCCGGCTCCATCAGCGCGCGCCCCTGCGCCGCGGCCTGGGCGAAGACGTGGACGACGGAGGGCGAGGCGCGGGCGAACAGATCGACGGTGGTCTTCTCCGCCGCCGAGAGATCGCCGCGCGCCGTCACCGAGCGGGGTGCGTCCGCAGAGTAGAGAAAGGCGAGGATGTAGGGCTGCGCGACGAAGGCGATCAGCAGGCCCAGCGTCACGCCCAAGGCGACGCGCACGAAGCGATCCGGCACCGACAACCTCAGCTCTTGCCCAGCCATGACCCGCGCCGCGTCGGCGGTACGGGCTACGTTCAGGTTCTCTCCACCAAACTCCTGAAAGTCAGGTCCGTCGCGCTGCCAAGCGCGCGAGTCCGGCGATTGAGACTTAGCTGTGTCCGGTGTGGCGTCCCGTCAACAAATCCCCGCTTTCCTGCACAGGGAAGCTCCGTGCGGCACCGCACCGAGGAATGCCCCTACGAAGAGTAACCAATTGCATACTGTTTCACACGCAGTGTCGTCCTACTGATGAAAAGGCATCGGTGGGCGGGTCTGGACCAATTCTTGGCGAAACCAAGGCAAGGTTCAGGCGAGGAACTGCGACGAAACGGTGATCGTTTGGCTATCGAGCACTCGAATTGATCGCAAAGCCGCCCCAGAGATGCTTCGATCGCCCTAGAACTTTGTACATACCGGCCCAGCGACGTCAGTCGTCGCCGCGATCCTTTCGCGAACGGGACCGGTTCGAACAGGAAGAGCAAGAGATGGAAACCGAAGCTCTCGAACGTCCTGCCGACCTGACGATCTGGCGCACCCTGCCGGCCTCGTCTCCCCTGGCCCAGCCGGAGCGCTACGATACCCTGCGCGAGGCGCTCCTCGCCGCGAAGGGCGCCCTCGGCGACCCCTCGAAGCAGCCCTGGATCATCACCGAGGAGGGCGAAATCCTCTCCCCGAACTGGATCCGCACCTACGTCAACTGATCGGGGCTTCAGCGTGCGGGTCGCGGCTGCGCCGGATCGGTGGGCCGCGCAGGTGCCGCCTCGGGGCAAGGCTCCGGCCGGCTCACCAGCGTGACGAGCACGTAGGACACGATCATCAGCAGGAACCACGAGCCGAGCTTGGCCGCCGAGACCGGCGACCAGCCGGCCGCCTGGTTCGGGTAGAGCCAGACCCGGCTTGCCGTGCCGATGTTCTCGGCCAGCCAGATGAAGAGCGACACGAGAACGAAGCCGAGCAGCAGCGGCATCTGCCGGTATGCGTGCCAGACCTTGAAGTGTACGACCGTGCCGCCGAACAGCACGCCGGTCGCGATGAACAGCATCGCCCGCATGTCGGCCATGTAATGGTGGCTGAAGAAGTTGAGGTAGATCGCCCCCGCCAGCGGGAGCGCGAACACCAGCGGCGGATGCCGGGTGAAGCGGAAGTCGAACAGGCGCCAGACACGGGCGATGTAAGAGCCGATGCTGGCATACATGAAGCCGGTGAACAGCGGCACGCCCATGATGCGCAGCCAGCTCGCCTCCGGGTAGATCCAGGAGCCGACGCCGGTCTTGAAGATCTCCATCGCCGTCCCGACGACGTGATAGAGCGCGATGACCTTGGCCTCCTCCCAGGTCTCCATGCCCAGCGCCAGCAGCGCGACCTGGATCAGGATCGCGGCGAGCGTCAGGAAATCGTAGCGCGAGAGCGGCGCGTCGGACGGGTAGAACAGGTGCGTGCCGATGAGCAGCGCGCAGATGAGGCCGCCGAACAGGCAGGCCCATCCCTGCTTCACCCCGAACCTCAAAAATTCGTAGGCGAAGGCCGGCAGCCGGCCCGCGGCCTGGGCGCGCTCGCCGAGCCGACGCTCGGCCACGACGAAGCCCGCCAGGAACGGCCAGATCCGCGCCGCACTCGGCGCTCTTCGCCCTGTCGCCATCCCGTCCAACCGTCCGCCTCGCGTTTCCCACGACCCGAGCCGGAGAAAGCGGCGGTTTGACGGTCACGCTCGCCTCGCCGCACATTCGGCACGGCAAGCGCAACGGGGAGAGGGCGTGCGGGCGAACGCGGTGGAGGATCGGGCGCAGGCCCGGCGGCGGACGGAGCGCGAATTGCGCCGGCTCGAAGCGTTGGTCGCGCGCAAGCGTTTCCGCAGGCGCAGTCTGCGGGCGCTGCGCGGATCGGCCGGCGCGGCGGCGACCTTCGGCGCTCTCCTGAAAGTGAAGGTAGTCGGAACGCTGGCGGGCAAGGCCGCCATCGCCGTCCTCGTCGGCCTCGGCTTCGCCTGGCCGGCGTTGGTGATCGGCGTGATCGGCATCGTCGGGATCGTGTTGGCGGTGGTCAGCCTGTTTTCCGGCGAAGGCGGCCCCCACGGCTTCGACGCCGGCTGCACCTCAGACTGCGCGCGCAAGGAAAAGCAGGCCGAACGGCTCAAGGCCCTGATCGCGCAACGCAGGGCGTGGCTCGCCGCGCCGTCGGGGCCGGCGCCGAACGTGCGCTGGGATGCGCGCGGGCGCCGTTACCTGACAGGAAGCCAGCACAAGCACGGACGGTAAGCCCGGCCTTATGGACAGTAGCCGCGTTTGGTGGCTTGCCTATAATGCTCAAAAAAAATCATCGTCTCCGCCGACGCGCAGACGGACGCCAGGAACCGACGCACGATGAGCTCCCGCATCCCCGATTTCGCCTCCGTCGCCTATGCGGCCGACGGCTTCAAGGCGCCGCCCCCGCCGGCCGGGGAGCCGTGGATGACGCCCGAGGGCATTCCGGTGAAGGGTTTCTACGGACCCGAGGACCGCGAGGGCTGTGAGGGCATCGACTCGTTCCCCGGCCTGCCGCCCTATCTGCGCGGCCCCTACCCGGCGATGTACGTGACCCAGCCCTGGACGATCCGGCAATATGCCGGCTTCTCCACCGCCGAGGATTCGAACGCCTTCTATCGGCGCAATCTCGCCGCGGGCCAGAAGGGCCTCTCGGTCGCCTTCGATCTCGCGACCCACCGCGGCTACGATTCGGACCATCCGCGCGTCTCGGGCGATGTCGGCATGGCGGGCGTCGCGATCGACTCGATCTACGACATGCGCACGCTGTTCTCCGGCATTCCGCTCGACGAGATGACGGTGTCGATGACGATGAACGGCGCGGTGCTGCCGGTTCTCGCGCTCTACATCGTCGCGGCCGAGGAGCAGGGCGTGCCGCCCGAAAAGCTCGCCGGCACGATCCAGAACGACATCCTCAAGGAGTTCATGGTCCGCAACACCTACATCTATCCCCCCAAGGGATCGATGCGGATCATCTCGGACATCTTCGGCTACACCTCGAAGAACATGCCGAAGTTCAACTCGATCTCGATCTCCGGCTACCACATGCAGGAGGCCGGGGCGACGCAGGATTTGGAGCTCGCCTACACGCTCGCCGACGGCGTCGAGTACATCAAGGCCGGCCTCGCGGCGGGCCTCACCATCGATCAGTTCGCCCCGCGCCTGTCGTTCTTCTGGGCGATCGGGATGAACTTCTTCATGGAGATCGCCAAGATGCGGGCCGCACGCCTGATCTGGGCGAAGCTCGTCAAGGAGTTCGAGCCGAAATCCGACAAGTCGCTGCCGCTGCGCACCCACTCGCAGACGAGCGGCTGGTCGCTGACCGCGCAGGACGTGTTCAACAACGTCACCCGCACCTGCATTGAGGCGATGGCGGCGACGCAGGGCGGCACCCAGTCGCTCCACACCAACGCGCTCGACGAGGCGCTGGCGCTGCCGACGGACTTCTCGGCACGGATCGCGCGCAACACCCAGCTCTTCCTGCAGCAGGAGAGCGGCACGACCCGGATCATCGATCCGTGGGGCGGTTCCTACTACGTCGAGCGGCTGACGCGGGACATCGCCGCGCGGGCCTGGGAGCATATCCGCGAGGTCGAGGCGCTCGGCGGCATGGCCAAGGCCATCGAGGCCGGCATCCCGAAGCTGCGCATCGAGGAGGCCGCCGCCCGCGCCCAGGCGCGGATCGATTCCGGGCGCCAGACCATCGTGGGCATCAACAAGTACAAGCCCGACGACGAGATGAAGATCGACCTGCTGCGCGTCGACAACGCCGACGTGCGCGCCAAGCAGATCGACAAGCTCAAGCGCCTGCGCGCCGAGCGCAACCAAGACGACGTCGATGCGGCTCTGGCCGCTCTGACAAAGGCCGCGGATGGCGAGGGCAACCTGCTCGAACTGGCGGTGAACGCCGCGCGGGCCAAGGCCACGGTCGGCGAGATCTCGGAAGCGCTGGAGAAGGCCTGGGGCCGTCACCGCGCCGAGATCCGCTCGATCTCGGGCGTCTACAAGCGGGAGGTGGGCGGCATGTCGCCGGTGGTGGAGAAGGTCCGCGGCCTCGTCGAGGCCTTCGAGGAGAATGACGGGCGCCGTCCGCGCATCCTGGTCGCCAAGATGGGCCAGGACGGGCACGACCGCGGCCAGAAGGTGATCGCCTCGGCGTTCGCCGATCTCGGCTTCGACGTGGATATCGGGCCGCTCTTCGCCACGCCCGACGAGGCGGCACGCCAAGCGGTGGAGAACGACGTGCACATCGTCGGCGTCTCCTCACTGGCGGCGGGCCACCTGACGCTGGTGCCGGAACTCAAGGCCGCGCTGAAGCAGGAGGGCCGCGACGACGTGATGATCGTGGTCGGCGGCGTGATCCCGCCGGGCGACTACGATGCCCTCTACGCCGCGGGCGCCTCGGCGATCTTCCCGCCGGGCACCGTGATCGCGGACGCGGCCGTGAAGCTTCTGGGCGAACTCAACACTCGCCTGGGCTACGGCGAGCGGCAGGCGGCCGAGTAGCGTTTCCAAAGGCCGGGCGGAGGCTCATGCCTCCGCCGTTCCTCATCCGGGTTTTTCGCGGATTTACCTGAATCGCAGGCCCCATGGCCTGCATCGTGGTGGCGTGCGGGTGGATCGGCTAAGACGGCAGGGTCACTTTTCGCGCCCGCCGCTCCCGCATCTGTGTCCAACCGGCTGGCGCCTCTCGATACGCGACGGACTGGGCAATGGCCGAGGCAGACCACGAAAAGATCCTGCCCGTGATCCTGTGCGGCGGCTCGGGCACGCGGCTGTGGCCGGCCTCGCGCGAGAGCATGCCGAAGCAGTTCACGCCGCTGGTCGATCCCGCGACCTCCACCTTTCAGGCCACCGTCCGCCGCGTCGCTGATGCGGCCGTGTTCGCCCGGCCGACGGTCATCGCCTCGGCCGAGTCCCGCTTCATCGTCGCCGAGCAGCTCGCGCAGAGCCGCGTCGGTGCCGACATCCTGCTCGAACCCGAGCGGCGCGACTCCGCGGCGGCCGTCGCGGTGGCCGCGCTCCACGGCGCGCGGCGCGGGCCGGAGACGGTGGTGCTGGTGATGGCCGCCGACCACGTGATCGAGGACGCCGCCGCTTTCGCGAGAGCCGCGCAGGAGGCCGCCGTCGGCGCCCGACTCGGCCAGATCATGACGCTGGGCATCACCCCGACCCGGCCCGCGACCGAGTACGGCTACATCCGCACCGGCGGCGCGCTTCCCGATGCGCCGGGTCTTCACCGGGTCGAGCGCTTCGTCGAGAAGCCGGACGCGGCCGGCGCCGAGCGTCTGATCGGGGCGGGCGCCCTGTGGAACTCGGGCTACTTCCTGTTCCGCGCCGACGTGATGATCGCCGAGCTGGAAGCGCACGCACCGGAAGTGCTGGAAGCCGCCCGCGGCGCCCTCGACCACGCCGCGACCGATCTCGATTTCGTGCGGCTCCAGGCCGAATCCTTCGCGCGGGCGCCGAAAACCTCGATCGACTACGCCGTGATGGAGCGCACGACCCGCGCGGGCGTGCTCGCGGTCTCCTTCGCGTGGTCCGATGTCGGCACCTGGGAGGCGGTTTGGCAGGTGCTGGAGCGCGACGCCCAGGGCAACGCCGTGCGCGGCCGCGTCGAACTGGTGGAGACCACGGGCAGCCTCGTGCACAGCGAGGGCGACGGGCTGACGACAGTGGTCGGACTCGACGACGTCGTGGTGGTCGCGACCCCCGACGCGGTGCTGGTCGCAGCAAAGGCGAAATCGGGCAAGGTCAAGGATCTCGTCACCGTGCTGCGCGAGAAGGCGCATCCGGAGGCGGATGCCCACCGCCGGATGTACCGCCCCTGGGGCTGGTATCAGCGCATCGATATCGGCGAGCGCTTCCAGGTGAAGCGGATCATGGTGACGCCGGGCGGGCGGCTCTCGCTACAGAAGCACTTCCACCGGGCCGAACACTGGGTGGTGGTGAAGGGCACGGCCGAGGTGACGCTGAACGATTCGATCGTGCTCGTGCACGAGAACGAGGCGGTCTACCTGCCGATCGGCTCGATGCACCGGCTGACCAATCCCGGAAAGATCCCGCTCGAACTGATCGAGGTGCAGGTCGGCTCCTATACGGGAGAGGACGACATCATCCGCGTCGAGGACGTTTACGGGCGCTGAACGCCGGGATCGGCCGACCGGGCGGCGAGAATGCGCCCGAGCCGCGCGACGTCGGCCCGGCCGATCCTGAGCCCGAGCTTCGAGCGCCGCCACAGGATGTCGTCGGGGGTGAGCGCCCATTCGTGCCGCACGAGGTAATCGACCTCGCGCACGCTGAGATCGCCACCGATGGTCTCGCCGAGGTCGGACAGCGCCCGCGCATCGCCGAGCAGATGATCCAAGCGGGTGCCGTAGGCGCGTGCGAGCCGGCGGGCGGTCGCTTCCGGGAGGAAGGGACGCTCGGCGACCAGTCTTGCCAGGAACCTCTCGAAATCCGCGCCGTCGATGTCACCGCCGGGCAGGGGGGCGGTCCCGGTCCAGGCCGGCTTCAGGCCGGGCAGGTGCGGCGCCAGCCGGTCGAGGGCGTGCTCGGCGAGCCGGCGATAGGTCGTGATCTTGCCTCCGAACACCGAGAGGACCGGAGGACCGTCCGTATCGAGTTCGAGCACGTAATCGCGGGTGACCGCCGAGGCATTCGCTGCGGCGTCGTCGTAGAGGGGCCTGAGCCCCGAAAAGCTCCAGACCACGTCGTCCGGGCCGATCTGCCGTTCGAACGAGCGGTTGATGCAGGCGCAGAGGTAGCGTGTCTCCTCGGCCGAGATGGCGACCGGGCCAGGGCCGCCCTCATGCGCCACATCGGTGGTGCCGATCAGGGTGAAGTCGCGCTCGTAGGGGATAGCGAAGACGATGCGCCGGTCGGGCTGCTGCAGGATGTAGGCCTGATCGCCCTCATAGAGCCGCCGGACGACGATGTGGCTCCCCTTGACGAGGCGCACCTTCGGCCGGGCTTCGACGGAGAGCGTCCGCAGCAGGGTCTCCCCGACCCAGGGTCCGGCGGCGTTGACGACGACCCGCGCCCGCACGCTCTCCCGCCGCCGCTTGTCGGAATCGTAGAGGGTGACGGTCCAGGCACCGTCATCGCGACGGGCGGATTCGACGGCGGTCCGGGTGCGGATCTGCGCACCGTGCTCGGCGGCGTCGAGCGCGTTCAGAACGACGAGGCGGCTGTCCTCGACCCAGCAATCGGAATAGGCGAAGCCCCGCGTCAGCCGTTTCTGGAGCGGCGCACCGGCCGCGTCGCGATCGAGGCGCAACGATGTCGAACCCGGCAGCGTCTTGAGGCGGGTGAGGTGATCGTAGAGGAAGAGCCCGAGCCGCAGCATCCACGCCGGCCGAAGCCCCGCATCGTAGGGCAGGACGAAGCGCAAGGGCCAGACGATGTGGGGTGCCAATCGCATCAGCCGCTCGCGCTCGGCCAGTGCCTCGCGCACGAGCCGGAACTCGTATTGTTCGAGGTAGCGCAGGCCGCCATGGATCAGTTTTGTCGAGGCCGACGAAGTGTGTTCGGCCAGATCGCCCCGCTCGCACAACAGGACGCGCAAGCCCCGGCCGGCGGCATCACGGGCGATCCCGGCGCCGTTGATGCCGCCGCCGATGACGAGGAGGTCGAACGGGTCGCTCACAGGCGGCCCAGACCGCTGACGCTCACGACGATCCCGATCAGCACGATGGCCCCGAGGCAGCGGCGCCACGGATTGACCCCGCGGACGATCTCGTCGACCGCCCAGACGGTGAGGCTCAGGAGCGCGACGACGCGAAGGCCCGCAAAGACCGGAGCGGGCAGGCCGGGCGTCACCGCCTCGAGCAGCCATTCCAGGGCCGAGGCCGCGGCGAAGATCCAAAGCGGTAGGTTCGGCCATTGGCCGATCACGACGGCGCCGCTACGCCGGTCGCGGAAGAACCAGTCGAAGGCTCGGCGCAAGCGGGGCCTCAGATCGCGCTCGTGCCTCGTGCGGCCCGGATCGGCTCGCAGATCTTCGGGCTGATCCGGTCGAGATGCGGGCAGGCATTGGTTTCGTACCAGCCCCGCAGTTCGGGCTGGTTCGGCGCGACATACATGGCCGTCAGCACGAAGCCGCCTGCGAGCACGATCAGAAGCAGGAGAAGGTTGCGCAAGGGACGTCTCCAATCCGACGAGCCTCGGAGCGGAGGCCGGTTCATCGCGGCAGACGCGCGAAGGCCGGGAGAGTTCCCTGGCCGCCCTCCGCAGCGCCGTCATCGGTGGCTGTCATCCAGCGTCAGAGGCCGGGTGTGAGTCAACGGGCCCTGTGAGCCGGGCAGGAGCCCGAGATCCTGAAGCCAGAGCATGGCGAGCAGGGCCGCGATCAGGCTGCCCAACCCCATGAGAAGGGTGAGGTGGCGCCGCCGGACGATGATGAGGATCACCACGACGAGGAGGGCGAGCGAGAGCGCGAGCGTCAGCATGAACGTACTTCTACGATGATCCGAACCCCGGCGTCTCATGGCTTGATGCGACCGTGAATGCCGCCATGCGCAGCGCCCGTCATCGGTCCAAAATCAGCCGATAAAGGGCAGGGAGGTCGACGACCGGAAGAGATTGCGGCCCAAATCTGCTTTTCATCCGTGTCATCGAAACTTCACGGAACCTCCCCACTGAGCGGCATTTGTAAGCCTGACGTTGTGTCGGTCGATGGGCGGGCGCCGCTGCGCCACCGGCCGCGACCGGGTCCGAGACCGGATGGCCCGGTGCCCGGCATCGTCGAGGGCCGGGGTCGATTCCTTCGAGGTTCAATGTCAGACGCGCTCAGCCTGCAGGACCGGGGTCCGGCACCGATCGAAGCCCGCGCGCCACGGGGCCCCGATCTCGACGGCCGGATGCATCCGGGGGGAACCGTCCTCTTCCTGCTCGTCCTGGTGGGAGGGCTCGGCTACGCGCTCTTCAACCTGATCACGGACATGCAGGCCGCCGGCCAGCCACCGCTGGCGATCGGTGCCTTCGCCCTGCTCGGCCTCGCACTGCTTATCGCCCTCGGCTTCGAGTTCGTGAACGGCTTCCACGACACCGCCAACGCCGTCGCGACGGTGATCTACACCCACAGCCTGCCTCCGGTCGTCGCCGTGGTCTATTCCGGCGTCTTCAACTTTCTCGGCGTCCTCGTCTCGACCGGTGCCGTCGCCTACAGCGTCGTCACCTTGCTGCCCGTGGAACTGGTGCTGAAGTCCGGCTCGTCTGCCGGTTACGCGATGATCTTCGCGCTGCTCATCGCCGCAATCGTGTGGAACCTCGGGACATGGGCGCTCGGCCTGCCGAACTCGTCCTCGCACGCGCTGATCGGATCGGTCCTCGGTGTGGGCCTTGCCAACCAGCTCCTCGCCACCGAAGGCTCGGACACCTCCGGCGTCCCGTGGGATCAGGCGTGGAGCGTGCTGCGCGCCCTGCTGTTCAGCCCGCTCGTCGGCTTCGTCATGGCGGCCCTGCTGCTGCTGACGATGCGGTTCCTGATCCGCAACCGCACCCTCTACCAAGAGCCGGAGGGCGACACACCGCCCCCGCTCTGGATCCGCGCTCTGCTGATCCTCACCTGCGGTGGCGTCTCCTTCGCCCATGGCGGCAATGACGGGCAGAAGGGGATGGGTCTGATCATGCTGATCCTGATCGGCGCCGCGCCCACCGCCTACGCGCTCAACCGGACCATGACCGAGTCGGCGACGCCGCATTTCGTGCAAGTCTCGGAGCGCGCCCGGACGGTGTTCCAGAACCGGGCGGACCAAGCCCCGATGCCGAGCCCGGCCGAGGGACGCGCGCAGATCACCGGGGCGCTGGGGAAGAAAGACCTCGACCGGCCGGAGACCTACGCGGCCCTGGCCGCCCTCTCGGACGACATCGCCACGAAGGTGAAGGAGTACGGCGCGATCCGCCACGTTCCGGCGGCGGCGACGCCGAACTTGCGCAACGACATGTTTCTCACCTCGGACGCCATCCACAGCCTGAAGAAGCGGGAGGCCCTCTTCGTCGGCGAGGAGGCGGAGGTGCTGAAGGCCTACGAGACGAGCCTGAACGATGGCACCCGCTACATCCCGACCTGGGTGAAGGTCTCGGTCGCCCTGGCGCTCGGCCTCGGCACGATGGTGGGCTGGAAGCGCATCGTCGTCACGGTCGGCAGCCGCATCGGCAAGAAGCACCTGACCTACGCGCAGGGCGCGTCCGCCGAGATCACGGCCGCAGGCACGATCGGCCTCGCGGAGGCCTACGGCTTGCCGGTCTCGACCACCCACATCCTGTCGAGCGGCGTCGCCGGCACCATGGCCGCCAACGGCTCGGGCCTGCAATGGGCCACCATGCGCAACCTCGCCGCCGCGTGGTTGCTCACCCTGCCGGCGGCGATCACCCTGGCCGGGCTGCTCTATGCCGGCCTGCGGTTCGTTTTCTGAGGCCGCATTCGGTCACACGCCCGCATACATCCGGCCGGGGTTGAAGATGCCGGCCGGATCATGCGCGGCCTTGATGCCGGCGCTGATGCGCATCAGCGGCTCGGGCAGCGGCTCGAAGACGGGGACAGCCGCGCGCAGGGTCTCGGGCGCGCGCACCAGGGTCGCGTGACCGCTGCCGGCGGCCTTCACCGCGGCGCGGATCACGGCGGCGCCGGCATCGTCGGACGCATCGGTGGCGAGCCAGATCAGGCCGCCGCCCCAATCGTAGAACCAGCGCGCCGCGCGCTCGGCCGCGATCGCCGCGGCGACCGCCGGCCCGCGGGTCGGAGCGACGGAGATGCGCCAGATCGCGGACTCGCGCGGCTCGGCGAGCGGAGTCGCGTCGCGCACGGCACGCCAGAGCGCAGCGCTCTCCTCGCCCTCGACGACCCGGGCCTCGCCGTAGCGGCGCAGCAGGCGGCGCAGCTCGCCGAGGCGGTAACCGACCGACTTGGCAAAGCCTTCGACGCGCATCAGCGTGCGCGGCTCCGGCCCGCCGACACCGGCAGGCCAGTGGGCGGCGCCGGTCAGCTCGAACGGTGAGCCGAGGGCGGTGGCGAGCGCCTCGACCGCGGCGGCATCGGCAAGGCCCGGCAGCACGAGGGTCGCGACCTGCTCCTGCACGGGCAGCACCTTGAAGGTGACCTCCGTCAGCAGGCCGAGCGTGCCCCAGGAGCCGGCCATCAGCTTCACAAGGTCGAGGCCGGTGACGTTCTTCATCACCCGCCCGCCGGACTTGATCGGCTGGCCGCGGCCGTTGACGAAGCGCACGCCGATCAGGCTGTCGCGGGCCGCGCCCGCATTGATGCGGCGGGGGCCGGAATTGTTGGCCGCCGCCACCGCGCCGAAGGTCGGCTCGCCGCTGGAGCCGAGGAGAGGGCGGTGATCCATCGGCTCGAACGGCAGCATCTGCCCGCGCCCGGCCAGCAGTGCTTCGACTTCGGCGAGCGGCGTGCCGGCACGCGCGGCGACCACCATCTCGGCCGGCTCATAGAGCGTGATGCCGGTGAGCCCCGTCGCGGCGAGCGTCGCCTCATCCTGCGGTGGGCGGCCGAGCGCCGCCTTGGTGCCGCCGCCGACGAGACGCAGCGGTTCCGACCGGCCGGCGGCCTGCGCCACGATGGCAGCCGCCTCCTGCTCGCTCGCCGGCGCGTATGAGGTCATCGTTTCCGTCCCGTGGGATTTATTCTGGAGCTTCGAGAAGCTCCCGGACTCAAACCCCGTTTGGCCTGAGGTGGCAAGCCGCGTCTGCGCCAGGCCCGCGCCTATCGCGCGGCGGCCGGCAGCCGCTTCGGGAAACGCTGGCGCACGGCGCTGCGCAGGCCGGCGATGTCGAGGAACCAGACGAAAGCCCCGTAGACGAGCATTCCGGCCGCGATGCAGGCGGGCAGGGCAAGCGCCGGCTCCAGGCCGCGGAACGGCAGCACGGCCAGAACCATGGCGAGGCAGGCGGCGGCGGTGAGGGCCAGGTCGCGGCCCGGCAGGCGTAGGCGCTCGATCCCCGTCAGCGCCCGCAGGCCGAGCACGGCGACCGCTGCGACGAGGCCCAAGGTCTGCGCGACGGCGACGCCCTGCGGTCCCATCATCCGCGGCAGCAGGACGAGGCCGACGGCGTTGACGGCCAGCCCGATGAGCGCGGCGGCGACCACCGGACTCGTCCGGCGTCGGATCTGGAAGATGGGATTGAGGGCGAAGTTCATGATCGAGAGGCAGAACAGGCCCGGGATCAGCAGGTCGGTGTAGTCCGCGAACGGCCCGCGAAACTCCTCCGGCACGATCAGTGCCTGGAGGGCCGGCGTCACGGCCCAGTAGCCGGCGGCGCAGGGCAGGAGCAGCGCCACCACGATGGCGATGTTGCGCGCGACCTGGGTCTCGGCGGCCTCGCGGCCATGATGCTCCTCGGCCTGCACGGCGATCTGGAACAGCAGCAGGTCGAGCGCAGCCCCAAGCGTCGAGAAGGCCCGCGAGCCGAGATCGGCGGCGAGCGCGAAATAGCCGGCCTCGGCAAAGCCGGCGGTGCCGGCGATGGCGGCGCGGTTGAGGAAGGGCATGATCTGATAGACGGCGTTGGCCGCGATCAAGGGCAAACCGTAGGCCGCGAACAGCCGCAAGGTTTTTCGCGCCCGGTCAGGCGTGATGGCGGGCGGGTGCCCCAAGAGCCCGTCGCCCAGGATCTTGCGCATCGGCAGCACCGCCAGGAACTGGCTCAAGCCCCCCGCGATCAGCACCCAGACCGGCTGCGGAAACAGCCATGCCGTGCCGGCCATCAGCACGAAGGCCAGGACGTTCTTCCACACCACGAGCCGGAGATAGGCGCTGCCGATGAAGCGGGCGCGGGCGAGCGCCGCGTGATAGTCGAACAACCCGATGCCGATCGCCGCGACCATCGTGCCGGCGGTCATGACCAGACGTCCCTCGGGGGTCGGATTGACGGCGATCCCGAGCCCGGCGCAGAGGGCGGCGGTGGCAAACAGCGCCAGCGCGACGACCCAGTAAGCCCGATCGAGACCCTGGCGGATCCAGGGCTCGGCCTCGCGCACCCGCGCCGAGTAGAACCGCGTCGCGGAGAGTCGCAGCCACTCGAACAGGATCGTGTTGAGCACGACCGCACCGGCCGTCGCCAGGGCGAACCGGCCGAAATCGGCCGGCCCCAGCATTCGGGCGATGGCGATGCCGAGGATGAAGTTCAGCCCGGCATTGAGGACGAAGGCGGCGATGACGGCCATGGGACGGGGTGCGCTGCTCGCTCAGCCTGGAGCCTGAGGACAAGACTCGCAGCTAGCCGCCAACAAAGCCTGAATTGTGGGGCGACGGCGTGACGACCCATCGCTGCCTGCGGGCCCGGCGCCGGGCCGAAGCCAGAGCCGTGCTATGGGGCTGGAGTTCGAAACCGGGGTGCGCGATGTCTGTCGATCTGTCCTTCGCCACGAAGGTCTTCGCCGCGCTGTTCGCCATCATGAACCCGATCGCGAATGTGCCGGTGTTCCTCTCCCTGACCGATGGCGCTTCCGACGCCGTGCGGCGGCGCGTTGCCGTCACGGCCGCTGTCGGGACCACGATCGGCTGCCTCGTCTCGATCGTGGCCGGGCAGGCCGTCCTGGATGCCTTCGGACTCAGCGTCGACGACTTCCGTCTCGCGGGCGGGCTCATCGTTCTGATGATCGCGCTCTCCATGCTGCAGGGCTCATCGAACCAGACGCACGGCCGCAGCCCCAAGGAGAAGGAAGATCGGGTCGACGCGGAAAGCGTCGCCATCTACCCGCTGACCATCCCCCTGCTCGTCGGTCCGGGGACGATCGCGACGCTCATCGTGTTCGGCCACACCGCCAAGGCGCAGGCCAAATGGCCGGAACTCGCGCTCGGTGTCGGCGCCTTTCTCACGCTTCTGACGGTCGCGCTGATCTCCGCCCCCTGGCTGGGCCGCCACCTGTCCGCGACGGCCACCGCGATCACGCGCCGTCTGATGGGCATGATCCTGGCCGCGGTTGCGATGGAGATGATCGTGACGAGCCTGCGGAACCTGTTCCCCGGCCTCAGCCACTGAGTCGCGGAGAGCCCCCGCGACGGCGGCACCTCTCGGCAACCGTTACAGCCAGCCCCTCGCCTTGAAATAGAGCAGCGGCACGATCGCCGAGATCACGATCAGGGCGAGGCCGTAAGGGTAGCCGTAGGCCCAATCGAGTTCGGGCATGTGCTTGAAGTTCATGCCGTAGAGCGAGGCCACCAGGGTCGGCGGCACGCCGACCACGGACACGACGGTGAGAACCCGGAAGGCGTTGTTCTGCTCGATGTTGATGAGCCCGAGCGTCGCGTCGAGCAGGAACTGGACGGTTTCGGAGAGTCGCGTCTCGAACTCGTCCAGCGAGGCGATGTCCTGCGCCAGCGTGTCGAAGCGCGGCGCGTCGCCCTCCTTGAGGGTCTGCCCGCACTCGCTCTTGGCGAAGACGATGATGCGTCCGAGCCCGAGCAGGCTGGCGCGGACCTTCGACAGGGACTTCCCGTGGCGCCCGACCGAACGGAGCAGGCGGCGGAGCGCGAGGTCGCGCCGCTTCGGCGCGGTGGTGTCACCCTTGCGGGCACCCGGCCGGGCGCCCGAATCGAAATCGAAGATGCGGGTGGAGAGCGTATCGAGGTCGCTCGACATCTCCTCCAGAAGGTCGGCGAGGTTGTCGACCAGTTCCTCGACCACGAGCAGGAACATGCCCGTGCTGGTGCTGCCGTCGCCGTCACCCTCGTCCACACGCTTCCGGACCGCCGCGAAGGCGCGCATGTCGTGGAAGCGCACGGTGACGAGATGGTCCGCGGTGAGCAGGAAGCCGAGCGGCTTCAGGCTGAAATCGGAGCGGTCGAAGGTCACCATCGGCGTCGAGAGCGAGAGGCCGTCGCGGTTGCGGCGCAGGCGGCTCGACGACTCGACCTCGCTCAGCGCCGCGCGCGATGGCACGCGGATGCCCGTCTTGCGTTCGACCTGCGCGGCCTCCTCGGCCGTCGGATCGTTCAGGTCGATCCAGACCGCGTGATCGGGCAGGCTCGCGCCACCTCCGGCGCCGCCGTGCTCGACCGCGCCGTTGGCCCCATGAAGGCTCATCATCGGGAGAATGTGTCCCCGTCCGTCCCAGCCGCGCGAGAAATTCGCGCGAAACCGCCGCAGCCGGGAAGAAGCTGCGCCTTGACTCGAAAACGCCGCGCGCCTATCTCGCCAGCGTCGTTAGCACTCACTTGCTTGGAGTGCTAACAATCAGGTGGAGCGCGGTCGTCCCGACCGCATGAAGACCAACCGCCATTCCGAAGCAAGAGGGCAGCTCATGAAGTTCCGTCCGCTGCACGACCGCGTCGTCGTCCGTCGCATCGAGAGCGAAGAGAAGACGAAAGGCGGCATCATCATCCCGGATACCGCCAAGGAGAAGCCGCAAGAGGGCGAGATCGTCGCCGTCGGCCCCGGCGCTCGTGACGAGCAAGGCCGCATCAACGCCCTCGACGTGAAGGTCGGTGACCGCGTGCTGTTCGGCAAGTGGTCCGGCACCGAGGTCAAGATCGACGGCCAGGATCTCCTCATCATGAAGGAATCCGACATCATGGGTGTCGTCGCCCTCTAAGGCGCGAAACCCTTCCACCGCCCTTCGAGGCCGCCAGGGCTCCGCCCTCGGCCGGCTTCAGGGCCCCTTCCATCATTCGAGGTAAACTCACATGGCAGCGAAAGACGTACGTTTCTCCGCCGATGCTCGCGACAAGATGCTGCGCGGCGTCGACATCCTCGCGGATGCCGTCAAGGTGACGCTGGGCCCGAAGGGCCGCAACGTCGTGATCGAGAAGAGCTTCGGCGCGCCGCGCATCACCAAGGACGGCGTCACCGTCGCCAAGGAGATCGAGCTCGCCGACCGCTTCGAGAACATGGGCGCACAGATGGTGCGCGAAGTGGCTTCGAAGACCAACGACATCGCCGGTGACGGCACCACCACCGCGACCGTGCTGGCCCAGGCCATCGTCCGCGAGGGCGCCAAGTACGTGGCCGCCGGCATCAACCCGATGGACCTGAAGCGCGGCATCGACCTCGCCACGGCCGCCGCGGTGAAGGACATCACCGCCCGCGCCAAGAAGGTCGCCTCCTCCGAAGAGGTCGCCCAGGTCGGAACGATCTCCGCCAATGGCGACAAGGAGATCGGCGAGATGATCGCCCACGCCATGCAGAAGGTGGGCAACGAGGGCGTCATCACCGTCGAGGAGGCCAAGACCGCCGAGACCGAGCTCGACGTCGTCGAGGGCATGCAGTTCGACCGCGGCTACCTCTCGCCGTACTTCGTGACCAACGCCGAGAAGATGGTCGCCGAACTCGAGGATCCCTACATCCTCATCCACGAGAAGAAGCTCTCCTCGCTGCAGCCGATGCTGCCGGTGCTCGAGGCCGTGGTGCAGACCGGCAAGCCGCTCGTCATCATCGCCGAGGACATCGAGGGCGAGGCGCTGGCCACCCTCGTCGTGAACAAGCTGCGCGGCGGCCTGAAGGTCGCGGCCGTGAAGGCTCCGGGCTTCGGCGATCGCCGCAAGGCGATGCTCGAGGACATCGCGATCCTCACCAAGGGCCAGACCATCTCCGAGGATCTCGGCATCAAGCTCGAGAACGTCGCCCTGCCGATGCTCGGCCGCGCCAAGCGCGTCCGCATCGAGAAGGAGACCACCACGATCATCGACGGTCTCGGCGAGAAGGCCGACATCGAGGCCCGCGTCGGCCAGATCAAGGCGCAGATCGAGGAGACCACCTCGGACTACGACCGCGAGAAGCTCCAGGAGCGTCTGGCCAAGCTCGCGGGCGGCGTCGCGGTGATCCGCGTCGGCGGCGCGACCGAGGTCGAGGTCAAGGAGAAGAAGGACCGCGTGGACGACGCGCTCAACGCCACCCGCGCTGCGGTGGAAGAGGGCATCGTCCCCGGCGGCGGCGTCGCACTGCTGCTCGCCAAGAAGGCGGTCGCCCAGCTGAAGTCCGACATCCCGGATGTCCAGGCCGGCATCAAGATCGTCCTCAAGGCGCTCGAAGCCCCGATCCGTCAGATCGCCAGCAACGCGGGCGTCGAGGGCTCCATCGTCGTCGGCAAGATCACCGACAACGGCGGCGAGACCTTCGGCTTCAACGCGCAGACCGAAGAGTATGTCGACATGATCCAGGCCGGTATCGTCGACCCGGCCAAGGTCGTGCGCACCGCCCTTCAGGACGCGGCCTCGGTCGCCGGCCTGCTGGTGACCACGGAAGCCATGGTCGCCGACGCGCCGAAGAAGGACAGCGGCGCCCCGGCGATGCCGGGCGGCGGCGGCATGGGCGGCATGGACTTCTAAGTCCACGCACCCGGTCGAAGAACGGAGGAGGGGTCGCCGAAAGGCGGCCCCTTTTTCGTCGGTGGAGCTCGCGGACCGCCCCTGATGAATTGACGCTGCACGGACGTTTCCCCGGGAAAGCGGGCAGGGTTTATCCTATGCAGTGGCCGGAGGTGCCGAGCCTCGGGCAGCGTCAGAGCGTTGTCGGCCTGACCTTTGCGAGTACCGTGACGGATCGTATACCTGACCCATCGACGCCTTCGATCCACGCCCGTGAGACGATGCTGCGTCTGATGCAGGTGCTGACCGAAGGAATACGGATCGATAGCCTGATGGCCGATCAGATCTCCCAGATCTCGGATCGTGCCCGGCTCTGCGGCGAGGCCGAGATGGCCGACGGGCTGCTCGACGTCACGCGGCGCCACCGGGTCGCGGTCCTGGAAGGGCAGGGCCGGCTCGCCGCCCTCGAAACGCGTTACGCGGTGCTGTTTCCGGAAGCTTAGAGCGTATTCCGACGAAGTTATCACCGGATCGTTGAAAGAATGCGCGTCACAACAACGCTTGGACGGAAGGGCTTCAGCCCTTCTTCTTTTTTCCTTTTCGCTCCTTCTCCTTGTCCTTCTTCTCCCGGCTTTCCTTCACGGGCGGCGCATCATGGTCCTTGCCGTCCCACACTGCGGAGAAGGGACGGCTGGCAAGGGCGCGCTCCGGGGGCGTCTCGCCCGCACGCGGCTTCGCCGGACTGCCTTCGGCACGGGTCTCGCCCTTGCGGAACGGCGCGTCGCCGGCGGCCAGAGCGCTAAGGCGGTGGCGGTGCCAGCCCGGCGTCGCGGTCTTCAGCGAGGGGTGATGCGGATCGAGGCGGGACACCACCCCCTTCACGTCGGCCTCGGACATCCCATCGGCGATCAGGGCGAGGGTCTCGCCGCCCAGCACCTCGCGGATCAGGCGCAGCGATGCCGCGCGCAAGGACCGGGCCTTGAGCTGCTTCACGACGAGGGCACGGGCGGCTTTGGGAATCTCGGTGCGGATGTCGGGAAACGCTTCCGGCGCAGAGGCCATCGCCTGCAACACGGCATAGCCATCGACATCAAGGGCCATGGAGGATTTCCTTCACTTCCGCGACCAGCGGGATCAGCACGTTGGGGACATGGGCGCCATACTTGGCGGTGAAAGTCGGGGGCGCCCCGTCGGCCGGGACCAGCGCGTCGGCGAGCGCCGCCGCCTGAGGAATGCGGGTTTCGAGCAAACGGAAGCCGGCATCCTCGGCCCGCGCCTCCGCCTGGAGCCGCGCCAGGGTTCGCTGATGCTGGCGCACCTGGGCCTGGAAGCGGGTGACGAGGACGTAGGGTGCGCTCTTCGGGGCGATATGGCTCGCCTGCCGGCTGGTGCGCCGCCAGACCGTCTCGACGAAGGCGTTGAGCCCGTAGGTCGAGAGAAAGTCCGGTATCGAGGTGACGAGGACGAGGTCGGCCGCGCGCACCGCCACCTCGGTGATCGGCGAGATACCCGGCGCGCAATCGAAGAAGACGTAGTCGTAGTTCGCCGCCAGCGGCACGAAGTCGTCGTGAAAGACCTTCCACAGCTTCTCGTCGATGGCGTGCATCGAGAATTTCCGCTCCGTCAGTTCGTAAAGAATCTCCCGCTCCACGAGCCGCAGATGCGGGCCGGACGGCAGAAGGGAGAGCGCGAGCGGCGCGTTCTTGTGGATGGTCAGGCTCACACCGGGCTGGATACGGGCGGAGAGATTCGGCTTGTGGCGGGTGATGAGCTTGAGGGCGAGATAGGCCTCCAGCGTGCGCCCGTGGACGATCATCTCGCCGAGCAGCGCATCGCCCGCGAGGCAGACCGATACGCTCGCCTGCGGATCGAGATCGACCACGAGCACCCGCGCCCCGTCGGCGGCCAGCGCCTCGGCGAGCATGACCACGGTGGTGGTCTTGCCGACCCCGCCCTTCATGTTCGCCACCGCGATCAGCTTGCCGCCCACCGACATCCTCCTGAGCGGCCCTCTCGCCAGCAACGCTCCGCCGCCGGGCCGAGCCGCATCACGCCATCCTAGCGCATCGCCTTCCGCCACAGGCCGACGACACTTTTCGGTAGAATGCTTAATGTATCCCATCGCCCGCCGCGCCGAGCGGCGTGGGGGCCCGTCGGCGACCGCCGCGTCGGGGATACGCCTTCGTGATCGCCCGTATGGGCGGAACACGGCGCCGACAATCCTATCTTGCGAAGGGCCAACGACATCCGCCACACGGCGGGTCGCCCCTCCGATCCAAGGGTTGTCCCTGTGATTTTTCCGACCACCACGGCCTTCTACGCCGCGATTCTGGGCCTGATCTATGCCGGACTGACCGGATGGGTGATCGCTGGCCGGCTCACCGGCAGCGTCCTGTTCGGCGATGGCGGGCAGGACGCGCTCCAGCGGCGCATCCGCTCGCACGGCAACTTCCAGGAATATGTGCCGCTGACCCTGCTGCTGATCGCACTCTACGAGGGGAGTGGCGGCTCCCATGGCTGGGTTCAGGGCCTGCTGATCGTGCTAGTGATCGCGCGCATCCTGCATCCGATCGGAATGTTCGCCCCCACGAACTCGCCGCGCCAGTTCGCCTGCCGGGGCGGCGGCATTCTCGCGACGCTGGCGATCATGACGGTCGCGGCGATCCTGCTGCTGCTGCGGGTGGGCTGACCGGCGGGTTCACCCGTCCTACGGCGCGGCGGCGATCCGCGGCGCCGTTTCCTCGGCAAGCGCGGCGGTTCCCCTGCGTTCGAGGGTGGCGACGGCGAGGGGCTGACCGCGCCCGCGCAGGGCGTGGGTGCCGAGCGGTCTCACCACGACGCCCTCGGGTAGCCGCGGCAGCCGCTTCAGCAGATCCTCGGAGATCAAGGTATCGACGCCGAGCGGGCGGCACAGCGCCTCGACGCGGGCGACCACATTCACCGCGTCCCCGAAATAAGCGATCTTGTGCCGGTCCACTCCGACTTCGGCCGTCACCACCGGGCCGCCATGCAGGCCCGCCCGCAGGCGCGGCACGGTGCCGAAGCGGGCTTCCCAGCCCTCCGCTTCCGCCTCGATGCGCTCGCGCACCGCGAACAGGCACTCGACGCAGCGCGCATCCTTCAGGCCGCGCTCCATCGGCCAAGTGATCATGGCCAGATCGCCGATATAGTCGTCGGTCGAGCCGTAGAACCGGCGCACCGGCTCGGCGAGGGTCGCGAAGACGGCACTGAGATATTCCTGCGCCCGCAGGTCGCCGTGGGTCTCGGCGAAGGCGGTCGATCCGACCACGTCGAGGAACAGGAAGATGCGCTCCTCCTCCACCGGGCGATGGTAACGCCCGACGAGGAAGTTGATGAAGACTTCGCCGCCGATCAGGTCGCGCATGCGGATCACGAAGACGAGCAGGGCCGAGACGGCGAGCGCGTAGGCCAGCACCCGCGGCGTGGTGCGCACCGCCTCCTCCAGGCTGTCGCCGGTCAGGCCGAGCAGCCAGACGACGAAGCCGCCGAGCGCGTTGCCGACGACGATCATCGCCACGTAGGAGAGTTCCGCCGCGACGACGTAGAGCCCGGCGGGCAGACGCCGGATGCGCGACTGGACGCCGGCCAGCAGCACGCCACGGTCGAAGGCCAGCGCCGAGACGCCGACACACAGGCCGTAGGTAAAGCCGGCCGCCGGGCTCGCACCGCCGGCGAAGATGACGTTGTAGAGCAACCCCGCGCCGCCCGCGGCGAGCAGGATGAGAAGCCAGAACCAGCGATGGTGCGGCAGCATCAGATCGGGCTCCGGCGGCCGGCGGAGAAGGATGCGTCCGGCCCGTTCGCAGAAGCCACGGGGCCATGCGGGCAACGGTCGGGCAGGCGGGTCGACACGGAGGCTCCTTCCGTCGGCAATCAGGAGGGGGGCAGAGCCCGCGATCCTCTCCAGACTGTCGGAGGGTCATGCCTGCAACGTGGCGCGAATGTGGCGCACGGCCGCATGCCCGGCTCAGACCGCGCCGGATTTTTTTTCCAGCCGCCGCTCGACGGGAGGGATTAACCGATCCCGTTGGGTGGATCAGGCAGCGGCTAGAGCCGTATCAGACCTGACTGTATCAGGTCGGAGTCTCTAGCCTGTTGTTTTGACGCGCCTTCTTTCGACGAACCGGTGACCACTTCGTCGGAATGCGCTCTAATCGCCGACCCCGAACAGCTTCTCGAGGAAGTTGCGATCGTCCCGGCTCGGACCGCGTCCTTGAGGAACCGAGCGAGGGGGGAGGGCGGAAGCCGTCTGCTCCGGCTCGCCGAGCAGCGCGCCGATCAGGCCGCCGGGTCCGGAATCGCGCTCAGGAGCGGCCTCGGGCCGGGGCGCCCGCCAGCGGTTCATGCCCGGCAGGCCCACCGGCTTCTCGCCCTTGAGCGCCGTCGTCATGTAGGCTTTCCAGATCTCCACCGGCAGGCTGCCGCCCGAGGCGCGTTTGGTCGGCTCGCCGTCGTCGTTGCCGAGCCAGACCCCGGTCACCAGGGTGGCCGAGTAGCCGACGAACCACGCATCGCGGAACTCCTGGCTGGTGCCGGTCTTTCCGGCCAGTTCCCAACCCGGGATGTCGGCCTTCTTGGCCGTGCCCATGGTGAAGACGTCGTGCATCATGGCGTTCATCATGCCGACGGCGTTGGGATCGATGACGCGGCCGAGCCCGCCCTCGCCGCGCTTGTAGAGCACCTTGCCGGTGGCGCTCTTGATGCTGGCGATGACGTAGGGAATCACACCGGTGCCGCCATTGGCGAAGGCGCAGTAGGCGCCCACCAGTTCGAGCGGCGTCACCTCCGAGGTGCCGAGCGCGATCGAGCCGTTGGCCTGGAGCGAGGACGAGATGCCGAGCCGCTGGGCAGTCTGCACCACCGCCTTCGGGCCGACTTCCTGGCCGAGTTTCACCGCCACCGTGTTGAGCGAGAGCGCCAGCGCCTCGCGCAAGGAAACCGGGCCGCGATAGTTGTGCGAGTAGTTCTCCGGCGCCCAGTTGCCGATCCGCACGGGCGCGTCCTCGCGCATCGTGTCGGGGGTCAGGCCGCGCTCGACCGCCGCGAGGTACACGAAGGGCTTGAAGGCCGAGCCCGGCTGGCGCTTGGCGGTGGTGGCGCGGTTGAACTGGCTCTGGGCGTAGTCGCGCCCGCCGACGAGGGCACGGATCGCCCCGTCCGGCCGCATCGACACGAGGGCACCCTGGGCGACGTTGTAGCGTCCGCCCTTGGCATTGAGTTCGTCGGTGAGCGCCTTCTCGCCCGCCGTCTGCATGCTCGCATCGACGGTGGTGGCGACGACGATGTCGTCGTCGAACTTCGGCAGGAAGTCGTCGAGCACGTCCATCACGAGGTCGGCGACGTAATTCGGCGAGCCGCCGCCACGGGTCGAAGCGGGCCGGGCCGGCTGGGCCAGCGCGACCTTCGCGTCGGCGCTCTTGGCAAAGCCCAGTTCCTCCATCGCCGCGAGCACCTGGGCGGCGCGGGCCTGCGCCGCCTTCAGGTTGCGGTTCGGCGCGAGGCGCGAGGGCGCCTGCACCAGGCCGCCGAGCATGGCAGCCTCCGCCAGCGTCACGTTCTTGGCGGGTTTGCCGAAATAGCGCTGGGCCGCGGCCTCGACGCCGTAGGCGCCGGCACCGAAATAGACCCGGTTGAGATAGAGTTCGAGGATCTCGTCCTTCGAGTATTTGTGCTCCAGCCACAGCGCCAGGATCGCCTCCTGGATCTTTCGCGAAGCCGACCGCTCGGGGGTGAGGAACAGGTTCTTGGCGAGCTGCTGGGTCAGCGTCGAGCCGCCCTGCGCCACGCCGCGGCGGGTCAGGTTCTGGGTGATCGCGCGGGCGATGCCCACGGGATCGATGCCGAAATGGTCGTAGAACCGCCGGTCCTCGATCGCGACGAAGGCGCGCGGCAGGTAGGGCGGCAATTCCTTGATCGAGACGACGCGGCCGCCGGTCTCGCCGCGGTTGGCGAGCAGGCTGCCGTCGCTGGCCAGAATCGCGATGTTGGGCGGGCGCTTGGGAACCGCGAGCTGATCGATCGGCGGCAATTGCGAGGCGTGGTAGGCGATGAGGCCGGCCAGCCCGATCGCCACCCAGATGCCGAGGACGACGCCGGCATAGACCAGACGGCCGAGCCAGGAGCGCCGCCGCGGCGGGCGCCGGCCGCTGCCGCCGCCGGAGGCCTTGCGCGCACGCGCCTTCGGCGCCGAAGCGGGGCGGCCGGCCGAAGCCCGCGGCCCACCCGCCGACCGGTCGTTGCGCGACAGGCGCACGTCGAGGCGGCCCGGCTCGCTCCCCTCCGGAATGTCGAAGGTCGGTTCGCTGCGAGGTTTGCGTCCGCGAGACTGCGCCATGCGTTCCATGCGTCCGGGGCGGCCGATCCCCGAAAGGATCTCGCCTCCCGCGACCGTGCTCCCCTGTTCGGGATCCGCGCGTCGGTATTCCGCCGGATCGATCCCCTCGGACGCACCGGCTCGCCCTGCGGCACGGCGGGTCGTCCCCTTGCGTCAGAGACAGTAAATGCGGCGGGTTTAAGGGTTGTTAAGCCAGCCGGAGCACGCCCGGTCGGCCTTCACCGGATCTTCACGCGTGATCGTTTCGCGCGCGATTCAAGAGGTGACCAAGGGGTGGCGCATCGACGTGGCAACCGTTATCGACGGTTCTGCCCTCGGCGCGCAGGCATGAGGGCCCGCACTAGGGACTGACCGGACCGGGACTTGTTCGTCCGAGGGCCGGATCGCCTTTCCTGCTCCGCCGTCGGTGGCTCCGTCGCGGAAAGAGGCTCGAGGGTTGATGGCGCGCTCCGTTTTCGTCCTTCTCCACCGCTGGGCCGGTCTGACGATCGCCGCCTTCCTGCTCGTGGCGGGGCTCACCGGCGCGGTGATCTCCTGGGACCACGAACTCGACGATTGGCTGAACCCGCGTCTCCATACGGTCGAGAGCCGCGGTGCGGCGATCCCCGCCCTCGACCTTGCCCGGCAGTTCGAGGCCCGGGATCCACGCGCCCGCGTCTCCTATCTCCCGCTCGCGTCTGAAGCGGGCGAGTCGCTATCCCTGTTCGTGATGCCGCGGGTCGATGCGGCGACCGGCAGCCTGCACAAGCTCGGATACAATCAGGTCTTCCTCGACCCTGTCACCGGGGCCGAACTCGGACGGCGGGAATGGGGTCAGGTCTGGCCGATCACCCGCGAGACGCTGATCTCGTTCCTGTACAAGCTGCACTACTCCCTGCACCTGCCGGAGATGTGGGGCGAGGAGCGCTGGGGCATCTGGCTGCTCGGGATCGTCGCCGTCGTCTGGATGCTCGATTCTTTCGTCGGCTTCTATCTGACGCTGCCGGTGCGCAAACCCGCCAACCCGGAGCGCCCGGCGGCGGTCGAGCGGCAGCTCGGACGGGGCTGGTGGTCCCGCTGGAAGCCCGCCTGGAAGGTGAAGACCGCGGGCAGCCCCTACCGCGTGACCTTCGATCTGCACCGCGCCTTCAGCCTCTGGACCTTCGCGCTGCTGTTCGTGCTCGCTTTCACGGCGTTCTCGCTCAACCTCTACCGCGAGGTGTTCCTGCCGCTGATGTCGAGCGTCTCGCAAGTGACGCCCGAACCATCGAACACCCGCCCCTTCGTCTCGCCGCTCAAGCCGATCGAGCCGGGGGTGGATTATGCCCAAATCCTCGAGGCGGCGCAGGCGGAGGGGCAACGCCGCGGCTGGAAGGAGCCGGTCGGCGCGCTCGCCTACGCGCCGATGCAGGGCTTCTACACCGCCCGGTTCTTCGAGCCCGGCGACGACCACGGCGCCGCGGGCGTCGGCCCGGCGGCGATCTATTTCGACGGTGGGGACGGCCGGGTGATCGGCGACCGCCAACCCTGGGTCGGCACCGCCGCCGATATTTTCGTGCAGGCGCAGTTCCCGGTGCATTCGGGCCGCATCCTCGGCCTGCCCGGCCGCATCCTGATCTCCTTCATGGGGCTCGTCGTCGCGATGCTGTCGGTCACCGGCGTGGTGATCTGGTGGCGCAAGCGCGCGGCGCGGCTGTCGGTTCGACGCAAGGCCGTCGCGCTGCCCGCCCGGACCGTCAGTCGGCCCGTGCCGGCGGAGTAGGCTCAGCGCCCGGCCGCCAGCGCACGGCGGCCGGCCCGGCGGGTCGGAACCAGGGTCGCGAGGTCGTCGTGATGGAGGAGCAGGACGCCGGTGGTGCCGGCGAGCTTGCGGGCGGCAGGCGTGAATCCGGCATTCGAGACCACGGCCGCCATGTCGCCCGACCAATGCAAGGTGGCAGCCGCCACCTCCTGCACCGCCGCATTGCCGACCGGGCGGCCGTAGCGCTTGCACTGCACGATCAGGCGCAGGCCCGCCTTCTCGGCGATCACGTCGCATCCCTGGTCGCCGCTCGCCCCCGTAGGCCGGGCATCCCAGCCCGCCTCGCCCAGAAGTTCGGCGCAGTATCGTTCATAGGCGACCCCGTCTTCCGGTGTCTCCATTTCGTCGGGCCGTTCGTGCGTGCAGGCCACCCGCTCGACGATCTCCACCATCTCATCGAAGCGCGGCTCGGCGTAATCGGAAAAGCCGCGCTGCTCGACGAGCGGCAGGACGGTGCGCTCGACGAAATATTCGCGCTCGCGCAGCCAGCCGTCCTCGATCGTATTGCCGTAGGCGTCGAGGAAGCGCTCCTGCCGACGTCGCAGGGCGAGCGTCGCGGCGTGGCGCCGGGCGATGCGACGCACGCGTGCGCGGAAGCGGCGCGGCCGGTCGAGGCGATGGAGGAGGATCGCGAGGCAGACCGCGCCCGTGGCGGCGAGAGCCGGTGCTCCATAACGAATGGCGGCGGCGCCCCCGAGGACGACGGCCCAGAACAGGCGCGTGGCGATGGTCGACCGGCCGGACATCATGTCTCCCGCGAAAGACCGGGACGACGCCCGGACTTCGCAGGGACTGTTCCCGCCGAGCGGTTGCCCGACTTCTAACGCCGAGGCCTCATCCCGCACTCGGGGAAGAGGCGCCACTGCATCGCGTGTGGATAAGTGTTTCTCACAAGACTCCCGCTGCGCCGTCCCCGCCAAAGCGAGAACAGTCGGAGATCGGGAGTTTCGTGAGGCACGCTAAACGGCACCGGCGCAAACCCGCCGCTCGGAGGCCGGGCGATCGATGACGATCCGGCCTTCGACACCGTCGATCGGCGCGATGCGCTCAGACCGCCTCCCCGGAACGAGCCCGGCCACGGCGACGCGGCGCCGAGGCGGCGGTCTCAGGGGCCGGTTCGGCGGCGGTCTCCGTCGCCGTCTTGGAGGGCCACTTCCGGCGCTGCTGGCCGAGGCCCATGGTCCGAGCAAGGGCAGACCGGGTCGCGGCGTAGCTCGGTGCGACCATCGGATAGTCGTCCGGCAGGTTCCAGCGCGCACGGTACTCGTCGGGCGAGAGATTGTAGCGCGTCCGCAGATGCCGCTTGAGCGATTTGAATTTTTTGCCGTCTTCGAGGCAAATGAGGAAATCCTGCTGGATCGAACGCCGGATCGACACGGCCGGCGTCGGGGCCACCTCTTCAGGCTCACTTGGCTTATTCGACAATTGTGCCAGCGCACCGTGAACCGACGTGATCAACCCGGGCAATTCCCCGACCGCCAGGGAGTTATTCCCGACATAGGCCGACACGATATCGACAACCAAGGCCACGTGATCGCCAGCGGAGCTATCCTCAAGCGACATCCTCAATATCCCTTCCGATATTTGCAAACGGCGAACTGCAATAGGCGCCGCAACGGAGACGCCAGCATTGCGGAGCACGGTGCGACTGCGCTGAATGACGCAGGACTTAACCTTTGATGGGACCGGCTGCAAGATGGATTTTGAGTGTTCTCCAAAAATCACTTGAAATTTCGTCCGTTTGACAGGGCTATTGCGATAAAAGTCGTATTAGGAACTCCACAAAAATTCCCCGACATCCGGTATAATTGCGAAATGCAATACGGGACGATTACGCAGATCGATTGGATAGAGCCGTGTGCGAAGGTCGCCGCAGACCCGCCTGATATTGCGAAATGCCGAGATCAAAAACGCTCAAACCATCCCCATCGAACATCGATCCGATAAGATTATAGGGAAATTGCCCGATAATCGGATTTGCCGCCGTTACCGCATTATTCGATATTTTTGTTGGAATATAAGTATTGCAATCAAAAATAATGCCAAATTAAAATGGCTATTGTGAGATATGAAATTTATTCAGATCCCATATCAGCGACAAGAAATCCAAATCATTTCGTATCGGCGCAAATCAAAATCGCTGGACGCACGGACTCAATGCTTGGATTTCTCGCGGGGACCATAGGACTTGAATCGCTCGACCGTCTCGGCGACCTCGGCATCGGACAGCACCACCGGTGCGCCAACCTGCAAGGCGATCGCATATTGGCGGCACAGAGCCTCGACCTCGACGGCGAGCCACATCGCCTTCGAGAGGTTCGGCCCGGTCGCGATCATGCCGTGATTGGCGAGCAGGCAGGCGCTGCGGCCTTCGAGGGCATTGAGGGCGAAATCCGAGAGGCCCTGCGTGCCGTAGGGCGCGTAGGGGGCGCAACGGATGGTCGGACCGCCGGCCATCGCGATCATGTAATGCACCGCCGGGATCTCTCGGCCGCAGATCGCGAACCCGGTGGCGTAGGGTGGGTGGGCGTGGACGACGGCGCCGATCTCGGGCCGGGCCGCCAGGATGTCCCGATGGAATCGCCATTCGGAGGAGGGGGCCAGCGGATGGTCCCAACCCCCGTCGAACTCCATGGGAACGAGGTCATCGGGGCTGAGTTGCTCCGCCGGAATCCCGGAGGGCGTCACGAGGAAGCCGCTTCCGGTTCGGACGGAGAGGTTACCCGAGGTCCCCTGACTGAGGCCGAGATCGAGCATCCGACGCATCGCCTCGACCATCGCTTGACGGGTTGCGAAAGTCGGCACGGACAACTCCTCTGACGGCGGATCGATCTGCGATGCGGAGCGGGCAAGGAACGGGCCTTGTGGTGCGCGCTCGGACCGGCAATCGCCGGGATCGGTGCACGATCCTATCCGCAGGAGCGGCCGGGTGAAACCGGGGCAGGTCGAGCCGGACCGGTATTGCCGGCACGCGACGCCTGCCGTCTGAGGCGGCAGGAACGCTCGCCGAGCACGAGTATTGGAGAGAGGTGTACTCGCGGCACGCGCTTCAGGTGCGGCCCATTCCGCCGATTGCGGTCGATCTGCTCCGTCAGTCGGCGGTTTGACGCTCGGCCTCGGGCCTTGAGATGATATAGGCGGCCCATGAGCACCTATCGATTCGAGGCTCTGCTCGCCCCGCGCCGCATCGCCGTGGTCGGAGCGGGTGATCGCCCCGGCTCCGTCGGCCGGGCGATCATCGATGGCCTGCGCGCGGGCGGATTCACCGGCGATATCGTCCCGGTCCATCCGCGCGAGACCAGCGTCGATGGGTTGGCGTGCAGCCCGCGCCTCGCCGACATCCCCCAAACCCCCGACCTCGTGATGATCGCCACCCCCCCGGCGGCGGTGCCGGGCATCGTCGAGGAGGCGGGGCAGATCGGTGCCGCCGCGGCGGTGATCCTGTCCGCCCATCTCGGCGTCGGCGAGGCGGCCCCGGCCGGCGCCGCCCAGGCGGCGGCACGGCGGCACGGATTGCGGCTGATCGGGCCCGACAGCATCGGGTTGAGCGTGCCGGCGCGCGGCCTCAACGCGAGCCTGCTCGCCCGCCCGCCGAAGCCCGGCGATCTCGCCCTCATCTCGCAATCCGGCACCGTCGCCTCGGCCATCGCCGAATGGGGCTGGCGGCACGGGGTCGGCTTCTCCGCGGTGATGACGCTCGGCCGCTCCGCCGACATCGACATCGCCGATTGCCTCGACCATTTCGCCGAGGATTTCCACACCCGCGCGATCATTCTGTCCCTGCACCACGTCGCGGATGCGCGGAAATTCCTCACCGCAGCCCGGGCGGCGGCCCGCGCCAAGCCGGTCGTGGTGCTGCGCACCGGGCGCCACGATGCGCCCGGTCGCCGGCCGGAGACGCATACGGGCGCGCTCGCCCGGCCCGGCGCCGTCTACGAGGCCGCCTTCCGCCGGGCAGGCCTGCTCGCTGTGGACGGGCTCGATGCCATGTTCTCCGCCGTCGAGACCCTGGGGCGCCAGCGGCCCTTCCCCGGCAACCGGCTGATGATCGTCTCCAACGGGCGCGGCATCGGCGCGCTCGCGGCCGACCACCTGGCCGATCTCGGCGGCACGCTGGCGGAGCCTGCACCGGCAACGCAGGACTCCCTGGCTCCCGTGCGGCAGGGCCGGCAAGCCAACCCGCTCGATCTGGGCATCGACGCGGTGCCGGGCGATTACGTCGGCGCCCTGGAACCGCTGCTTGCCGGGCGCGACAGCGACGCGATCGTCGCGATCCATGTGCCGACGGCGCGGGCGGGCAGCCGTGAGGTCGCCGAGACCGTGGCCGGTGCCGTGGCCAAGGCGCGCTCGGCGGGGCGCCGCAAGCCGGTCTTCGCGGTCTCGATCGGCGAGGACGAAGCGATCCGCACGATCTACGCCGACGCCAAGATCCCGCTCTTTGCCACCGATGCCGACGCGGTGGAGGGCTTCCTGCACCTCGTGCGCTACCGCGAGGCGCAGAACGACCTGATGCGCACGCCGGACGCCCTGCCGCGCGAGTTCACGCCGGACGTCGCCGCCGCACGCCGCATCGTGGACGAGGCGCTGGCCGAAGGGCGCACCTGGCTCGACCCCTACGCGGTGACCGAGCTGTTGACCGCCTACCGGATCGTCTCGGTGCCCGTCACGCTGGCGCCCGATCCCGACGGGGCTGCGGCTGCGGCGTGGCCGCTGATCGCGGGCGGCGGCACCGTGGTGCTCAAGCTCGTCTCGCCGGACGTGGTGCACAAATCCGAGGTCGGCGGGGTACGCCTCGGCCTCACCTCGGAAGCCGACGTGCGTGAGGCGGCCCACGCCATGATCGCACGCGTCCGAGAACTCCGCCCCGACGCGCGGGTGGCGGGCTTTGCCTTGCAGCCGATGCTGCGCCGGCCGCAGGCGCGCGAGCTGATCGCAGGCCTCGCCGAAGATCCGGTCTTCGGGCCCGTGGTCGTGTTCGGGCGCGGCGGCACGGCGGTTGAGGTCATCGACGACCGGGCCCTGGCGCTGCCACCGCTCGATCTTGCCCTGGCGAGTGAGTTGATCGGCCGCACGCGCGTGGCCCGCCGTCTCGAAGCCTATCGCGACGTGCCGGCGGCGGACTTGCCGGCCATCGCCCTGTTGCTGGTGAAACTCGCGCAACTCGCCGCCGACCTGCCGGCGGTGCGCGAACTCGACATCAACCCTCTGCTGGCCGACGCCGACGGCGTGGTCGCCCTCGACGCACGCGTCCGCATCGCACCGGAGCCGAGCCCGCCGGAGCGCCGCCGCGGCAACTGGCACCCGCGCTTCGCGATCCGGCCCTATCCGTCCGATTGGGAGCGGCGGCTCAAGGTCGGAGAGCGGCGCGTGCATGTCCGGCCGGTCCGGCCGGACGACGAGGGCATGTTCCGCGCCTTCTTCGCGCAGGTGGACCCGGAAGACGTCCGCCTGCGCTTCTTCGCCCCGGTGCGGGACTTCAGCCACGCCTTCCTCGCCCGGCTGACCCAGCTCGACTACTCCCGCGCCATCGCCTTCGTCGCCCTCGACGAGGCGGCGGAGGAGGATCGGCGCATGCTCGGCGCCGTCCGCCTGCACGCCAACGCCAACCACGATACGGGCGAGTTCGCGATCCTGGTGCGTTCCGACATCAAGGGGACGGGCCTCGGCGCCACCCTCATGCGCCTGATGATCGACTGGGCCAGGGCCGAGGGCATCGCCGTGGTCGAGGGCAGCGTGCTGGCCGAGAACCGGCCGATGCGAGCGGTCTGCCGTCACCTCGGCTTCGTGGAGAAACCGGTTCCGGACGATCCGAGTCTCGTGAAGGCGACGCTGAGCGTCGGGGGATGATCATCGCGTACGGCCCCGATCGCGACGGGCCTTTTCACGCGATGCTCCGCAGCCAAAGAAAAACCGCCGACCCTTCCGGATCGGCGGTCCCTCGGCATCGAGAGAGGGCTCAGTGGCCGCTGTCGGTGGCCTCGCGGGTCGACTCGTAGAGGAACCACGTGCGCTCCTCGGACTGATCGATCCACTCTTCCAAGAGGCTCGTGGTCGAGACGTCGTTGGCTTCGTCGGTGACGCTGTGCAGCTCGCGCATGTTGGCGGTCAGCGCCTTGTTGTCGTCGCGTAGTTCCTTCAGCATCTCCAGCGGGCTCACATAGTCCGCGTTGTTGTCGGGAACGCGCTTGAGCTGATCGGCCTGTCCGAGGGAGCGAAGGGTCGTGCCACCGATCTTGCGGGCGCGCTCGCCCACGGCGTCGATGATCGCGAAGATCTGCTCGGACTGCTCGTCGAGCAGCAGGTGATAGTCGCGGAAATTCGGCCCACTGACATGCCAGTGGAAATTCTTGGTCTTGATGTAGAGCGCGAAGAGATCCGACAGGAGAACGGTCAAGCCTTCGGAGATCTTCTTGACGTCGTTCGGGTCGAGATCGGTCGGGGTGTTGAGCCGATCGCTGGGGACGCGCAGCTTGGCTTTGGCCATGAGGAGATATCCTTAACACTCTGCAATCGAATTCTGATGGGCGATAACCGCGCCGGTACTCGATCGGCAGAATGAGCAAGCGCGAGGCTTTGTTCCGCTCCGCATGGCAGCGCTGCTGTGGACGGGACGCGGCGCCGCCCGGGCGCTTCAGCCCCGCCCGCCGACGAGGCCGGGCGGCATCGGGACCGGCTCGCTCTCCGGCCCGCGTGTGGGCGGCGCGGCTTTCCGGGCCTGCGGCTTCGGCGGAGCGGGCAAGGCGGTCGCGGGCGCCGGCGTCGGAGCGGCCCCGACCGGTGCGGGCTTGACCGGCGCCGGCCTAACGGGCGCCCCCTGCGCCGTGGACGGCAGGGGACGCGGCGCGACGCCCGGTGCGGCCGGGCGGGGTGCCGGCGCCGTGCGGGGCGTGATGGCGCCGGTGGTCGTCACATCGGGGGTGAGCGGCGTCGCCGCGGCCGGCGCGGGTGGCGTGTCGAGGCCGTAGATGTCGTCGCGGAAATGCACCCGGCCGTCCGAGGTCGCGTAGCCGGTCAGGTAGACGAAGGCGACGGGCGTCGGCTTCACGAGCTTCGCGTCGCGCCGCTCGCCGACGGCGATGGCGGTCTCGATCTCGATCGGTCCCCAGGCGGAGCCCGGCCCGTTCGGCCCCTCGGTGCCTTGGAGCAGCCAGGCGGCGAACTCCTTCACCTGACCGACGCGCACACAACCGTGTGAATGGAAGCGCACCGAGCCGGCGAACAGCGACTTCGAGGGGGTGTCGTGCATGTAGATCGCGTGGCGGTTCGGCATGTCGATGCGGACTTGGCCCAGTGAATTGTCGAGGCCGGAATCCTGGCGCAGCGTGTAGTTGGTCGCCTTCTGCGTGTTCCAGTCGATCGCGGTCGGATCGACCTCGACGCCGCCGGGGCCGAGGATGCGGATGCGGTTCTTGGCGAGATAGCCCGGATTCTTGCGCATCGTCGGGATGATCTCGTTCTTGATCACCGAAACGGGCACGGTCCAGGTCGGGTTTAGATTCACATCGGTGATGCGGGTCTCGACCGCGGGCGTCTGCTTGTCGGGCGAGCCGACCACGGCGACGTAGCGGCGGGTCACCGCGCCTTTCTCCACCGCCTCCACCGTGGCGGAGGGGATGTTCACGGTCACATAGCGCTCGCCGAAGCCGAAGCTCGACCCCATCAGCCGCTGCGCCGAGGCGCGCAGTTGCCGCTGCCGCACGTCGGCCGGCACGTTGAGGGCGTTCAGCGTCAGCCGGCCGAAAATGCCGGCATCCGGCAGGCCGTGGCGGGCCTGGAACGACTTCACGGCCGCCACCAGCGGCGGATCGAAGCGGTCGGAGGGGGGCGCGTCGGCCGGAAGGTCGCCAGTCAGGGTGAGGTGATGGCGCAGCGAGGGGATCGCGGCGTGGCTTTCGCCGGGCTTCGGAGCGAAGTCGGCGGGCAGCGTCTTCCAGCCGCCGGCCTCGGCATAGACCTGATAGCGCTCGGCGGCGCGCATCGTGTCGACGAAGGTCTGCGCGGTGTAGCTCGGCAGCGGATCCTCGGACACGCGGGCGTAGACGACCGGCGGCAATTCCCGCGACGCCTTCTTGACCGGAGGCATCTCGGCCGGAACCGCCACCGTATCGGCGGTCGGGCGCTCCAGTTTCGGCGCGGTCTTCGGGTCGGGCTTCGGGTCGACTTTGGGCTCCGGCTTGGGATCGGCCCTCAGCTCGCGTTTCGGCTCTGGCGCGGCCTCGGCCTTCGGCTCGATCCGCAGGTTGATCCGGGAATCCGGCTGCGGCTCGGGGACGGACTCGGCCCGGAGCGGACCGGCGAGCAGCAGGGCGAGGGCGGCTCCCGTGCCGCCGATGAGCCGGGCGCGGCGGGGCCTGCGCGGGGCGGGGATAACATTCGGCATCGCGGATCTCATCGGGTGCACGGTCCGATCATCGGCGGGGTTGGTTACCAACTCGCTCACCGCCTCGCCCACGGGGTGTGCCGGAGCACGCAAGCCGCTCGGGAGCGGACCGCAGGGCGATCGCTCGAAGCCGATCGAGCGGCTTTGCGGCGCGGGGTTTTCGGGGCGTGAGCCCCGGAACGCTTCGAGCCGAGCGAAGCCTGAGCCCGCGGAGGCGGGCGCCGGCGATTGTGGCCAGCAACAAACCGGGGTGATCGCCTTCGAGCGATTGCCCTGGAATGGACCGTTCTGCCGCGGTGGTGCGGGCGTGCAGGATGTGCAAAACGCGGGGTCGGAATGCCTCACGAGACGCCCCTGCCGCCGGCCGTTTCCCCTTGGGGCGACGGCGCGGCGGGCGTTTTGCGGGAGCCATTCGGCCGACGCCCCGCGAGACCCCCGTGAGCGAAGACAAGACCTCCAAGCCCGGCAAGACCCTGCTGAGCCCCGAGCGCCGGCCGGACGACGCCGACCAGTCGATCCGCCCCTTGAGCCTCTCCGAGTTCATCGGGCAGCGGGCGGCGCGCGCCAACATGCAGATCTTCATCGGGGCGGCCAAGAAGACCGGCCAGGCCCTCGATCACGTCCTGTTCGTCGGCCCGCCTGGCCTCGGCAAGACGACGCTGGCGCAGATCGTCGCCCGCGAACTCGGCGTCAATTTCCGCTCGACCTCCGGCCCGGTGATCGCCAAGGCCGGCGATCTGGCGGCACAGCTCACCAATCTGGAGGAACGCGACGTCCTGTTCATCGACGAGATCCACCGTCTCAACCCGGCGGTGGAAGAAATCCTCTATCCGGCGATGGAGGATTACCAGCTCGACCTCATCATCGGCGAAGGCCCGGCCGCCCGGTCGGTGAAGATCGAGCTACCGAAATTCACCCTCGTCGGCGCCACCACGCGCGCGGGTCTGCTCACCACGCCGCTGCGCGACCGCTTCGGCATCCCGATCCGCCTCGAATTCTACGAGATCGACGAGCTCGAACTCATCGTCCGCCGCGGCGCGCGGGTGCTCGGCCTCGGCATGTCGGAGGAGGGCGCCAACGAAATCGCCAAGCGGGCCCGCGGCACCCCGCGCATCGCCGGGCGTCTGCTGCGCCGGGTGCGCGACTTCGCCATCGTCGAGGACGCGACGACGGTGAGCCGCGCCATCGCCGACCGGGCTCTTCAGATGCTCGACGTCGATCCGGTCGGCCTCGACGTGATGGACCGCAAGTATCTCACCCTGATCGCGGCCTCGTTCGGCGGCGGTCCGGTCGGGATCGAGACCATCGCCGCGGCCTTGTCCGAGCCGCGCGACGCGATCGAGGACATCATCGAGCCCTACCTGATCCAGAAGGGCTTCGTGCAGCGCACCCCGCGCGGGCGGGTGCTGACGCCGCACGCCTTCCGGCACATGGGCTTTGCCGAACCCCGGCGCGATCCCGGCTCGCAGTTCGGCCTGTTCGGCGGAAGCGACGACCCGGATGCGTGAGGGCCGCAGCCCCGTCGCCGTCACGCGCCGGACGGTGCTGATCGGGCTCGGCGCGACGGCGCTGACCGGGGCGGGGACGGGCGCCTACGCGGTCGGCGTCGAGCCGATGCGGCTCGCGGTGACGCGCTACCGCCTGAAGCCGATCGGCCCCTGGCCGAAGGGGCTGACCCTGCGGATCGTCGCGCTGGCCGACATCCATGCCTGCGAGCCCTGGATGTCGACCGCGCGCATCGCCGGCATCGTCGCGGCGGCCAACGCTCTTCAGGGCGACGTGATCGTGCTGCTCGGCGATTACGTCTCCGGCATGCGGGTCGTCACGCGCTACGTGGACGCCGCCGAATGGGCGCCCGTACTCGGACGACTCGCCGCGCCGCTCGGCACCTACGCCATCCTCGGCAATCACGATTGGTGGGAGGACAGGACGGCGCAGGCTCGTGGCGCCGGCCCGACGATCGCGGGCGAGGCGCTTCGGCGCGTCGGCATCCCGTGCTGGAGAACGACGCGCTGCCGCTCTCGGTCGAAGGTCACACGGTCTGGCTCGCCAGCCTCGGCGATCAGCTCGCGCTCCTGCCGGGTCGCAAGCGCCACGGTCATCCGCGCATCGGCCTCGACGACCTCACCGGCACGCTGGCGAAGATCCCCGATGGCGCCCCCGCGATCCTGCTGGCACACGAGCCCGATATCTTTCCGCAGGTGCCGCCGCGCATCGCGCTCACGCTCTCGGGCCATACCCATGGCGGACAGGTGCGCCTGTTCGGCCGCTCTCCCGTCGTCCCCTCCCGCTACGGCAACCGCTACGCCTATGGCCATGTCCGCGAGCAGGCGGATCTCATCACCTCCGGCGGGCTCGGCACGAGCATCGCGCCGGTGCGTTTCGGCGTGCCACCGGAGATCGTCGTGGTCGAGCTTGATGCCGATGACACCCAGCGATGAGACATGCATGGGACACATATCGTGTGCGTCATAATCGACGAAAACATCGGCATATTTTAATCGTTTCAGACTGAATCAGTAACCGTCAGCGCGGCGCAAATTGACAACAAGCCATTGTCAAAAAACGAATTATTCGAACCCTATGGGTTCTTCCAGCGGCAATCCGGCGCATCTGCGGCCGTCGAAGGCGGCGCCGGCGGCATGCGGAACAGGCGTGCATCGCACAAGTTGAGGGCCCGACCACGCTCTTTAGGAGCGCCGGCCCAACGAACGATTCCAGCACGACCTTCAAGGAACCCTCCGCCATGAAGACGACCGTCCTGGCCGCCCTCGGCCTGTCCGTCGCTGCCCTCGCCACGCCCGCCCTGGCTCAGGACGCCCTGCCGCTGCGCATCGGCAGCGACGCCCCGATCGGGCGCGCCGGAACCGATACCCGCGACTTCCGCGCCGAGGCTCTGCGCTCGGATGCCACCAGCATCGAAGCCAGCCGGATCGCCCTGGAGCGGTCCCGCAATCCGCATGTGCGCAACTACGCCAACCGGATTCTGGTCGAGCGTCAGGCCACCACCCGGGCCTTGCTGCCCGAGGGCACGTCGCTGACCGCCAGCGGGCGCGTCGTCTCCGACCAGCAGGGTATCCCGACCCGCCTCGACAACCCGATCGGCGTGGTGCTGGCCCCGGTGACGCTGGCCGCCAATATCGGCACCGGCATCGTCGGTGGCGTGCTCGGCGGCGTCGGCCTGATCGACAACAGCCCGGGAGAGCCCGGCCGTCGCGTCGCCCTCGGCCCGAATGGCCAGCAGCGCCTGGAGCGCCTGCGCTCGGCCCGTTCGGCCCGCGAGTTCGACCGGGCCTATGTCAGCGGGCAGGCGCGCTCGGATGCCCGCACCCTCGCGCTCTACGGGAGCTACGCCCGCAACGGCGACAGTGCCGCCGGCCGCACCTTCGCCAACGAGGCGCTGCCCTACATCGCCGACGAGCACGCCCATTCGGCCACCCTCGCGAACCGCATCGGCGGCTGATCGACGCGAACCCGCCTGCTTGACAGGGCCGCCCTCGAAAGGGGCGGCTCTTGCCGTTCGAGGCACTCTTGCCGTTCGAGGCACCGTTGCCGATGTCGCGCCGGCCCGCCGGCAGGGGCGCAGCCCGACCTCTCGCCACCCATGACGAGACCCGCTAAATGACGGGATCCCCACGAACCCGGACGTCCATGGATCCGACCCCAGGCGCCGAGGCGCACCGCCTTCCGCTGCGCATCTACTACGAAGACACCGACTTCTCGGGCTTCGTCTATCACGCGAGCTACCTGCGCTTCATGGAGCGGGGCCGCACCGAACTTCTCCGTGCGCTCGCGGGCGACCAGTCCGAGATGCACGCGGAGGGCACGGGGCTCGTCTTCGTGGTGCGGAAGATGACCCTCGATTTCCTCAAGCCCGCCCGCATGGACGACTGGATCGAGGTTCACACCCGGTCGAGCGCGTTGCGCGGCGCCTCGATGCACCTCGCCCAGGAGGTCCGTCGCGGGGACGAGGTGCTGGTGCGCGCCGACGTCGTGGTCGCCTGCGTCAGGAACGGGCGCGCGATCCGCCTGCCGGACGGACTACGCCGCGCCCTGACGCCGGCCGGTCTCAGATCCGTCTGACCTCGACCAGGAAATCCTGAACCGCCCGCGTCACCTGCTCCATCTGCTGGTCGAGGATCGTCGTCGCGGAGAGGACCGAGCGGGCCGAGCCGGCCGAGGTCTCGGCCGTCGTGGCGACCTGGGCGATGCTGCCCCCGACGAGAGACGTCCGCTCCGCCGCCTCTCGGGCGCTCCGGCTGATCTCGCCCGCCGTGGCCGATTGCTCCTCGACCGCCGCCGCGATGGTGGTGGCGCCCTCGTCCAGGCCGCGGATCACGCCCGAGATCCGCTCGATGGCCGCGACGGTCTGCGAGGTCGCCGCCTGGATCAGCCCGATCTGCTGGGCGATCTCGCCGGTGGCCTTCGCCGTCTGCCCGGCAAGCACCTTGACCTCGGTTGCCACCACGGCGAAGCCGCGACCCGCCTCGCCGGCCCGAGCCGCCTCGATGGTGGCGTTGAGAGCGAGAAGGTTGGTCTGGCTGGCGATCGAGCTGATCAGACCGACGACCTCGCCGATGCGTTGCGACGTTTCGGAGAGCGCCTTGACGCTCTCCATGGCCGCGCCGGCCTCGGTCACGGCCTGTCCGGTCGCCGCGCTGGAGCGGTTGACCTGCCGGGTGATCTCGCCGTTCGAGGCCGTCAGTTCCTCGACGGCGGCGGCGACGGATTGGACGTTCACCGTCGTGTCGCTCGCGCCGGTGGCGGCGCTGTCGGCCGCATGGGCGGTGGCATCGGTCGCGGAGAGGACGCGCTCGGCCGCCCCGCGCATCGCGCTCGTGGCCTCGGCGGCCTCTCCGAGCGCAGCGCGGACGGAGGCATCGAAGCTGGCAATCGAATCCGTGAAGGGGGTCACGTCGGCCCAGGACAGGACGGCGGCGACGTAGTGGCCGTCCGCGTCGCGGACCGGGGAGACGTGGAGATCGAGCGTCTTCGGTCCGAGCCGGATCTTGGTGCGCCAGGGCAGGCGGGCCGGGTCGGCGACGATGCTGCGCTGATGGGCCGGGTTCTTATGGAACACATCCATGGTGAGCCCGACCATGGCATCCGGGTTCACCGAGGCCGGCAAATGCGCGCGCAGGCTGTGAAGGGTCTCGACGCTGCGCTGATTGGCGAAGGTGATCGTCGCATCGGTGGGATGCAGGACGAGCACGTTGACCGGAAGCGCGTTCAAGACAGCCGCGAAATCGACGGAAAGCCGGCCCGGCTTCTCCGAACCCGGCTGCGCCGGACCGGCCGCCGGGAAGAATCTTCTTGGGAGGATCATCAAAAGCCCACATTCATCCCAGGGCTTCAGAAGCCCGCCTCGATTTGATGGACCCTAACCTATGTTCACTTATTATTGGTAAAAGACAACGATTTTTCAAGTATGTTTCAATAATGAGCATCGAGGACGCGGATGAACCCGTGGACCGAAACTGAATTCCCGCTCTTTCAAAAATTGCAGATTATATCGCTCGCCGTTGATCAACCCATTGACGGAAGATTGATGGAGGATAGTGCGGGACCAAACGTAACGGTTTCTTAACCCTGACGCGGCCTTAGACTCCGGTGTGGGACGACGTGCGCTGCGCCGCGGCACGGGCGGCGCCGGTATCGCGTCCGACCCTTACTTTCGACAGATTCCCGAGTGATCTCAAAGTCTATCGCTCAAAGGATCAGTCGGCAGTCCGGTGCGCCTCGGCGCGGCCCTGACGACGCGAGGATCGTTCGATGACTCCAGCCGATGCCATGCAGGCCGCGCCCGTCGCAGACATGAGCCTGTTCGGCCTGTTCTGGCAGGCGCACTTCGTCGTCAAGCTCGTGATGGTGGGCCTGCTCGGCGCCTCGATCTGGTGCTGGTCGATCATCGTCGATAAGACGCTGCTGTTCCGCCGCACGGAAGCCGAGATGGACGCCTTCGAGGAGGCGTTCTGGTCCGGCCGCTCGCTGGAGGAACTCTACCGCTCCTTCAACGACCGCCAGCCCACCGGCCTCGGTGCGCTGTTCGTCGCCGCCATGCGGGAGTGGAAGCGCTCCTTCGAAGGCTCGGGCCGGCAGATCCACTCGCTGTCGCAGCGCATCGACAAGGTGCTCGACGTGACGATCCAGCGCGAGGTCGAGCGGCTCGATTCCCGCCTGCTGTTCCTCGCCTCGATCGGTTCGGCCGGCCCCTATATCGGCCTGTTCGGCACGGTCTGGGGCATCATGACCGCCTTCACCTCGATCGCGGCCTCGAAGAACACCTCGCTCGCCGTGGTGGCGCCCGGCATCGCCGAGGCCCTGTTCGCCACCGCCATCGGCCTGTTCGCGGCGATTCCCGCGGTGCTCGCCTACAACAAGCTTCAGGCCACGGTGGCGAAGTCTCAGTCGCGGCTCGAAGGCTTCGCCGACGAGTTCTCGGCGATCCTGTCGCGGCAGATCGACGAGCGCCTCTCGGTCGCCGCCTGAGCGTCCGAAGCAGATCGAAAGCGGGAGCTAATCGATGGGCATGACGCACGGCGCGGCACAGGGCGGCGGCAAGCGCCGCCGCCGCGGACGGCGCGGGCACGGCGCCATCAACGAAATCAACATGACGCCGTTCATCGACGTCGTGCTGGTTCTGCTGATCGTCTTCATGGTCGCGGCACCGATGATGACGGTCGGCGTGCCCCTCGACCTGCCGCAATCGAAGGCGAGCCCGCTCAACTCCGACGTCAAGCCGATCACGATCTCGATCCGCCGCACGGGCGAGGTCTATCTCGGTGAGATCGAGCTGAAGGACGACGACATCGTGCCCCAGCTCATGCAGACCTCCAAGACCGGCACCGAGGAGCGGGTGTTCGTGCGCGGCGACAAGCGCGTCGATTACGGGCGCGTGGCCCAGGTGATGGCGATCGTGACCGGCGGCGGCTTCAAGAAGGTCGCCCTCGTCACCGAGCCGGAATCGAATTAGCGGAGCAAGGCACCGTGGCTCTGCGCTGGCCCCATTCACTCACCGAGTCTTTCCGAAAGCGCGAACCCGGCGTCTGGATCTCGGCCGCGGTCCATGCTGCCGTGCTGGGCGCCGCCCTGTTCACCATCGCCGCGCCGGTCCTGCCGGAAGGGCAGGAGGGCGTGCCGGTCGAGGTGCTGACCGAGCAGCAATTCTCCGAATTGACCCGTGGTGAACTCAACGCGGAAAAGCCCGAGAACAACCCGAATCGCGCCGATCGCGTGGCGGAGAAGCACGAGCAGCGCGAGCCCGAGAACGCCAAGACCGACGCGCCGGCCGCGCCCACCCGCACCGCCGACACCCGGCTCGCCGCCGTCGATGCGATGCCTCTGCGCGCCGACACCGCCGACCTGGTGAAGGAAGAAGCGGAGGCCGCCGCGGCCAAGGCGGAAGCCGCCAAGGCCGAAGCCGAAAAAGCGGCCGCGGCCAAGGCCGCCGAGGCGAAGGCCAAGGCCGAGGTCAAAGCGAAGGCGGATGCCGCCGCAAAGGCCGAAGCGGCGAAGGCCGCGGCGGCCGAGGCGGCCGAAGCGAAGGCCGCCGCCGCGAAGGCGGAGGCCGAGAAACGCGAAGAATTGCAGAAGCTGGTCGAGCGCGAACAGGCCGAGGCCGAAGCCGCGGCCAAGGCCGCTGAGGCGAAGGCAAAGGCGCGCGCCGAGGCCAAGGCGAAGGCCGACGCCAGGGCGAAAGCGGAGGCTAAGGCCGAAGCCGAAGCCAAGGCTGAAGCGAAGGCCAAGGCCGAAGCGGCCGCAAAAGCCGAGGCGGAGGCCGGGCACCGCAAGCAGGTCGCCGAAGCCAAGGCCAAGGCGGATGCCGAAGCGAGGGCAAAAGCCGAAGCCGCCGCGAAAGCCAAGGCCAAGGCGATGGCCGACGCCAAGGCGAAGGCCGATGCCGAGGCCAAGGCGCGCCAGCAGGCGGAACTCGCCAACAGGACCAGCCCCGGCGACAGCCGCGAAATGCAGACCCGCGCCGCCTCGCAATCGACCGGCTCGACCGGCCGCGAAGTGCAACGCACGGCCTCGCTCGGTACGGCCTCCGGCACCGCCCAGCGCCTCTCGCCGTCCTTGCGCGGCGCCCTCGTCGGCATGCTGCAACAGCAGATCGAGCGCTGCTACTCGGCGCCGCCCGGCGCGACGCAGGGCGTAGTGCTGCCGATGCTCGACATCCGCCTCAACCCGGACGGATCGCTCACCACCGAGCCGAGGGTCATGCGCGCGGGCAACAACTCGGTCGATCAGTCGATCGCCCAGGCGGCGCTGCGGGCGGTGCGGCGCTGCGCGCCCTTCAAGATTCCGGCCCAGTACGCGCCGTATTACAACGACTGGAAGGCCATCAACGCCGAGTTCGAGTTCTCGCCCGTGTGATCCGCCGGCTCGACCCGCCGATCCACCGCGTCATCGGCCTTTCTTTCTCGCATTCCCCGAACGACCTGGACTTGTCCCATGCCTGGAACAGCCTTCACCCGGCGCACCCTCCTGCCGGCGCTCACGGCCGCGCTCGGCGTCCTCGCCCTGGCGCTGCCCGCCGCGACTCCGGCACGGGCGCAGCTGCAGCTCCGCATCGGCAGCGGCGCCTTCCAGCCGATGCCGATCGCCGTCGCCGACTTCGCGGGCGACGCCAGCCTCGGCACGCTGGTGGCCAGCGTCATCACGAACAACCTGCGCCGCTCCGGCTACTTCACGCCGCTGGAGAAGGGGCGCTTCCCCGAGAACCCGAGCTTCGACGCGGCACCGAACTTCGAGGCGTGGAAGGGCGCGGGCGTTCAGGCGCTGGTGACCGGACGGGTCGGGCGCGACGCCTCGGGCCGGCTCACCGTCGCCTTCCGCCTGTGGGATGTCGCCTCGGGCCAGCAGATCACAGGCCAGCAATACGGCACCGACGTCGCCAACGCGCGCCGCACCGGGCATCTCGTGTCGGATGCGGTCTACACCAAGGTCACCGGCCTCGGGCCGTGGTTCGACAGCCGCGTCGCCTTTGTCGACGAGTCCGGCCCGAAGGAGAACCGTCGCAAGCGCCTGATGGTGATGGATCAGGACGGCGCCAATGTCCGCGCGCTCACAGGCGGCGGCGACGTCTCGGTGGTGGCGCCGCGCTACTCGCCGGCGGGGCAGGACATCGCCTTCATGACCCAGGCGCCGGGCCAGCAGCCCAAGGTCCAGATGATCGATCTGGAAACCGGCAAGCGTCAGACGGTCGGCAACTTCGCGTCGATGAGCGCGAGCCCGCGCTTCTCGCCGGACGGGCGCCGCCTCGTGATGAGCGTGCAGCAGGGCGGCAACGCCGACATCGTCACCGTCGACATCGCCTCGAAGGCGCAGACGCCGGTGACGCAGGGGCTGGCGATCGACACCTCGCCGAGCTACGCGCCGGACGGCAGCCAGATCGTGTTCGAATCCGACCGCGGCGGCTCGCAGCAGATCTACGTGATGGGGGCCGACGGCTCGAATCCGCGCCGGCTCTCCTTCGGCGAGGGCTCGGCCTCGCAGCCGGCTTGGTCGCCCCGCGGTGACCTCATCGCCTTCACCCGGCAACGCAAGGGCGGCTTTGCCATCTGCGTGATGAAGCCCGACGGCTCGGGCGAGCGGGTGCTGACCGAGGGCTTTCACAACGAGAGCCCGACCTTCGCGCCGAACGGCCAGTACGTGATGTTCTTCCGCGATCCCGGCGGGCAGGGCGGCGGCAAGCTCTACATGGTCGACATCACCGGCAAGGTGGAGCAGCCGGTGCCGACCCCGTCCTTCGCCTCGGACCCGACCTGGTCGCCGCTGTTGTCGGGCAAGTAAGCCGGCCGGAAGCGCACAGAGCGCGGTCAGAGGCTTGCCTTCAACGGCACGGTCCGTGCTGAAATCCGCGCGAGCCTCGACGGCTGGCACGGTGAAAGCCTTCGCACCGACAATAGAAACCGCGGCGGAAGCGGTCCGCAGGTGGGGCTGATGCGTGTTCGAAGTCGTGCCGTGTCGGCCGCTTCTGCGCCCCTAAGGATCCGCTTCCGTCCGGTGTTCGTGGCGGGCCACTCAGTCCGAGACCGAACGGGTTCTCAGACTATCGTTGCGGCTTCATGCTGCGGTGGAGTCATCCTTGTCTCCTCCAGCTTTCGCCAACAAACCACGCAAAGATCACGCGGTTAATGGCCGATGTGCTTCCGAGCGCGAAGCACGAATGTAGACTGCGTCCGTATTGGCAGGCCGTCAAGCGGGAATTTGCCGCCAAGCCTTCCGATTCTTGTGCCGGCGAATGCTTGGCAAGTAAAATCGTTCGTCGGCAACGGCTTACGAGCGGCGATGCGAGAGAGCCGTCCGCATCGGGCGGGACATCAGCGCCGGATCCGATGCGACCGCGAATTGTGCCTCTCCGAGGTCGGTTCCCGACGCCGCGCATGTCCCGGTGGAGCCGACACCTCAGCGCATCGACGAGGACACCGCACGAAGCGGCAGGCGCCCCCATCGCGGGGGACCGCTGCCGCCGGCGGACACAAAGCAGCATCAATCGTCGGCGAGACTGGGGAGCCTGTCCTCGCCTCTACCCTCGGCGCCGGGACGGGCCCGCGGGCCGGCCTGAAGCTCCCCGGCAGGTGTGCCGGCCCGCGGACAAACACGCCTTGCACGTCGAGCTTCCGACCTATCGGATGGCCCCGCGTCAGATCGCGTTGAGGCCGCGCTGCACCGCCGGCCGGGCGAGCAGTGCGTCGAGCCAGCGGCGGACGTTCGGCAACGCCTCGATCGCGATGCCCTGCTTGCCGTGGAACTTCGCCCAGGTCAGCGCGGCGATGTCGGCGATCGAGTACGCGTCGGCGAGATATTCATGGTCGGCAAGCCGCCGGTCAAGGACGCCGTAGAGGCGTTTGGCTTCCTCCGTGAACCGATCGATGGCGTAGGGGATCTTCTCCTGCGCGTAGATGCGGAAATGATGGGCCTGCCCCAGCATGGGTCCGAGGCCGCCGACTTGCCAGAACAGCCACTCGTCCACCGCGGTGCGGGCGCGCTCGTCGCGCGGATAGAGGCAGCCGGTCTTGCGTCCGAGATATTGCAGGATCGCGCCCGACTCGAACACCGAGATCGGCGTGCCGCCCGGTCCGTCGGGATCGACGATGGCCGGGATCTTATTGTTGGGGGAGATGCTGAGAAAGTCGGGCGCCATCTGCTCGCCCTTGCCGATGTTCACCGGCACGACCCGGTACGGCAGCCCGCACTCTTCGAGCATGATCGGGATCTTCCACCCGTTCGGCGTGCTCCAGGTGTAGAGTTCGATCGGCTGCGCCGTCGTGACCGCCATGCTGGCATCCCGGAAAAGCGGGCCCGCGCCCATCCTCGGTTCACGAGGTAGCGCGGAACGGCCCGGCGGCTCAAGCCGAAGGCCAAGTTCCGGGGAAGGCCATTGCTCGAAGCCGCATGGCGGCTTTGCGGCGCGAAGAGCGCCGCGCGCAGCGGGGTCTTTCCGGAACCTCTGTTCTGGACGCCCCTCGAGCGGAGCGGAAGCCCAGGGGACCGAGACGATCCGCGGAGGCCGGCGCCGGCGATTGAGGCCCGCGCGTGACCAGGGCAATCGTGCGCAAGTTGTAGAGGACGCTTGCTCTTTGGGCCCCGATGCGGCTGTGATGCGGCGTGGACGGCCAAGCCGCCGAATCCAACCCACCGGAGTCGCCCGATGCTCTCTCGTCTCCTCGCCGCCGCCCTGATGGCCGCGCCGCTCCTCCTGGCCCAAGCCGCGACGGCCAGGGAAGCCTGGAACGCGCCGAGCGCCAGGGAGACGACGAAGGAGCAGACCGCGAAGGAGCCGAGCGTAGCTCAATCCGCCGCGCGCGAGCGGCAGAAGAAGTGCGGCGCCGAGTGGCGCGCGCTCTCCGCCACCGAGAAGGCGGCCCAGGGACCGAAATGGCCGCAATATTACAGCAAGTGCGTCAAGCGCCTGAAGGAACAGAAGGCCTGACGGGGGCGGGGATCACCCGCGCCGACGATCGAACCGGCGCCGGATGAACCCAAAAGCGGCGAGCGTGTTGCCCCGCCGATCTGGTCCGACGGGCTCCCGCGCCGAAGCGGATGCCGGCTCCGCGCGGGAGCGCATGAAAGCGAAGACGAAAGCCTCACCGATATGGAGCGTGAACGCCGCATCCTGCAGCGCACGGTGGCGGTCGCCGCCATCGTCCCCGTTCTGGCGGGCCTCTACGGCGTGCTGTTCGGCATCGACGGCATCGGCGGCGGTACGCCGGTCAACATCTCGGCCGACAGCCATTTCCGCTATCTGTCGGGCCTGCTGACCGGGATCGGCATCCTGTTCTTCACCTGCGTGCCGGGGATCGAGGACAAGTCGCGGCTGTTCCGCTTCCTCACCCTCGTCGTGGTCCTCGGCGGGCTGGCGCGACTGCTCGGGCTTTCGCTGACCGGCGTGCCGTCGCTGACCATGCTCGCAGCGCTCGCCCTCGAACTCGTCGTCACGCCGTTGCTGTGCCTGTGGCAGATGCGGGTCGCGCGCCAAGCCCGGGATCGGCGGCAAGAGTTGGCATCCGGCCTCGAGACGGTGCGGTGAGCGGGGCGGCGCAGCGGACCAGCGGCGCCGGCCTCGGCGAGCGCCTGATCGACACCCTCGACCGTTGGGTGCCCCAACCCGCCGCCTGGGCCTTCGCCATCCGGATCTGGCTGGCGATGATGCTGGCGCTCTATGCCGCGTTCTGGCTCCAGCTCGACAGCGCGTCGTCGGCGGCGGTCTGCGTCGCCATTCTCGCCCAGCCCAAGCGCGGCCAAGCCCTGTCGAAGGCGGGCTACCGCTTCCTCGGCACGGTCGTCGGCGGCATCGTCGGCATCGTGCTGATCGCCCTGTTCGGGCAGGACCGGGTGCTCCTGCTCGTCAGCTTCGCCTGCTGGCTCGGTCTCTGCGTCTTCGTCTCACAATTCCTGCAGGATACCCGCGCCTACGGGGCGATGCTCTCCGGCTACACGGTGGCGATCATCGCGGTCGCACATATCGATGCACCGCAGACGGTGTTCGATGCCGCCATCGGCCGCGTCGCGGCGATGGCCGTCGGCATCGTTGCGATCACCTTCATCAACGATGCGCTCGCCTCGCCGAGCACGTGGAAAGCCCTGCTCCCGCGCCTAGCCGCGGCCCATGCGGCGGCCAAGGCCTTTGCCCGCGAGAGCCTGACGCAGGGCGATCCCGGCCCCGAGCGCACCGCCGCCCTGATCCGGCAGATCGCGCCGATGCGGGGTGATGCCAGTGCCATCGCGGGCGAACTCGACGACGGCGTGCATCGGGCCGCAGGGGCCCGCAGCGCCATCGCCGCGCTCTACGTCCTGGCCGCGGCGAGCCGGGCGCTCACGGCCGCGATGAGCCCCATCCCCGATCCCGGCAAGCGTGTGCGGGAAGCGCAGGCGCTCGCCCTGCGCGCGGTCTCGGAGGGGGACGGATCGCGCCCCAAAGCGCTTGCCCGCGACGGCGCGCGGCTGCGCGACCTCGTGGATGCCGGCATGTGCGATGCCGGTGCGACCCTCGACGAGATCGTGGCGCTTCAGCGCGCCCTGGACGTCGTCAACGCCGCGACCTTCGCCGAGGACGGGGTGCGCGCCCTCTCGGACGGCCATGAGCCCCTGCGCGACATCGCGTTGCCGACCCATCGCGACTTTCAGGTCGCCCTGCGGGCGGCGTTGCGCGTGATGATCGCGTTCGGCCTCGCGGCCGGGCTGTTCATCCTGCTCGGGCTGCCGCAATCCTCCTTCGCCCTGGTTCAGGTCGCGGCGACCTGCTCTCTGTCCTCGGTCACGCCCGATCCGCGCAAGTTCGCGCAGGGCGTCCTGATCGGGATGCCGCTCGCCGCCCTCTGCGCCGGGTTCATCCTGTTCGTGATGCTCAACGGCAACCAGGGCTTTCCCCTGCTCGCCATCGCCATGGCGCCGCCGGTCTTCTTCGGTTGCCTCGTCTCGCTGCACCCGCCGAGCTTCACCATCGGCTTCATCACCCTCGTGTTCACGCCGGTGCTGCTGGCGCCGGAGAACCCGCAATCCTACGATCCGCAGACCTTCCTCGTGAACGCGCTGCTGGTCGTCTTCGCGGCGGTGATCCTGTTCCTGACGATCCGCCTCGTCCTGCCGATCTCCGCCTCGCAGCACCGTGCCTTCGCCCTCGAAGAGGCCCGTGAAGACCTTGCCGAAGCGCTCGCGGGGGAGGGCGGCGACGCCACGACGCGCACCAGCCTCAATGCCGACCGGCTGTTCCAATTCTCGGCCTGGAATTCCGGCAGCGGCGCGGTGCGCCGGGCGAGCCTGCAGCATGCCTTCGCCGTGGCGCAGTTGGAGGCCGCCGCGGCACGGGCCCACGCGCAACTGCGCCCGTTGAACGAGGTCCGCGGCCTCGCCCCGCTGATCGGTCGGGCGCGCGAAGCGCTCGCCTGCGCCAGCTCGGACGATCTCGACCGGGCGGCGCGCGCACTGATCGGCGAGGCGCGCGTGCAGGACCGCACCGTGCGCCTGCAACTCGCGCGTGCCGTCACAGACCTCGCGACGGCCTCGCGCGTTATCCGGCGGCACGGGCGCTTCTTCCGGCGCCTCTCCCTTCCCAGCTCCTGACGTCCTCCATGCAGCACGACCTCACCATCGGCGGGATCCTGGTTTCGCCCTTCGTCGCCTACGCGCTGATCGCCTTCGCGCTCTTGGTGGCACTCCGGGTCGTGTTCCGCTGGATCCGGTTCGGGCGCTTCGTCGCCAACCCGCCTCTGGCGGAAGCGGGGATCTACGTCTGCCTTCTCGCGCTCGTGGTGGTGCTTCTGTGAAACGCGACGACGACGGGCCGGGCGAGAGCCGGCAACAGGATCATGGATCGGCCGACGCGACGCATTCCGACGAGCCGCGCAAGGCGCAAGGCCCGGCCGAGGCGCCCCCCGTCGCGCGGCGCCGGCGAGGGGCCCGTCTGCTGCGGCTGGCCGCGACCGGCCTCGTCCTCGCCTTCGCGGCGGTGGCGGCCACCATCGTCTGGCAGTTCTACGTAACGGCGCCCTGGACACGTGACGGACGGGTCCGCGTGCAGGTGGTCAACATCGCCCCGCAGGTGGCCGGCACCATCGTCGAGCTGAGGGTCACCGACAACCAGGAGGTGAAGAAGGGCGACGTTCTCTACGTCATCGACCCGTTCGACTATCAGGAGGCGGTGGTCTCGGCCGAGGCCGAGATCAAGAACCGCGAGGCCGACCTCTCGGTCAAGCAGGCGCAATCGGCCCGGCGTGCCGCGCTTTCGACGATCTCGACCTCGGTCGAGGAGAAGCAGCAATTCGCGGGCACCGCCAAGATCGCCGAGGCGGCGCTGGAGACCGCCAAGTCGCAGCTCTCGCAGGCGAAGAAGAACCTCGAGCGTACGCAGGTGCGCTCGACCGTGAACGGGCGCGTCACCAACCTGCTCCTGCGGGTCGGCGACTACGCCCAGACCGGCACCGCCAACGCGCGGGTGATCGACACCGATTCCTTCTGGATCGACGGCTATTTCGAAGAGACCAAGATGGCGCATATCCGCGTCGGCGCCCCCGCCGAGATGGCGCTGATGGGCTACGGCGCCCCGCTGAAGGGCACGGTTGAGAGCCTGACGCTCGGCATCTCGACGGCCAACGCCGCGACGAGCACGCAAGGGCTGCCGAACGTCGATCCGGTCTATACCTGGGTGCGCCTCGCCCAGCGGGTGCCGGTGCGCATTCGCATCGACCACGTTCCGCCGGAAGTGACCCTGGTGGCGGGCATGACCGCGACGGTGGTGGTCGGCGACGGCCGCGAGGGCCAGCCCCCTTGGGTCAAGGCAACACGCGAATGGATCCTCGGTCGTTCCGACCGGACCGAGCCCGGCGCGGAGCCGAAGAACTGACGCCGGAACCGCGCGTGGACGGTGCGATATCCAAAAAAATTGGGTAGAGCGGCTTCATGGCCGCTTCCCCCCTCGTCCGCTTCGCTCCCTCGCCGACCGGCTTCCTGCATATCGGCAATGCTCGGCCCGCGCTGCTGAACGCGCTGTACGCGCGCCGCCAGGGCGGACGCTTCCTGCTGCGCCTCGACGACACCGACCGCGAGCGCTCGACCGAAGCGTTCGCCACCGCCGTGGCCGAGGATCTCGGCTGGCTCGGCATCGAGCCGGATCTGTTCTTCCGCCAGAGCGATCGCACCGCCCTCTACGACACGGCGGCCGAGCGGCTGAAGGCGGCCGGACGGCTCTATCCCTGCTACGAGACACCGGAGGAGCTGGACCGCCGCCGCAAGCGCCAGCTCGGCCGCGGCCTGCCGCCGATCTACGACCGCGCGGCGCTCTCGCTGACCGAGGCCGAGCGCGCCGGGTTCGAGGCCGAGGGCCGGCAGCCGCATTGGCGGTTCAAGCTCGACCACCGCGTCGTGGCCTGGACCGACCTCGTGCGGGGCGAGAGCCACGTCGATTGCGCCTCGCTCTCCGACCCCGTGCTGGTGCGCGCGGACGGGAGCTACCTCTACACGCTGCCCTCGGTGGTGGACGACGCGGAGGTCGGCGTGACCCACGTGATCCGCGGCGAGGATCACGTGACGAATACCGGCGTGCAGATGCAGCTCTTCGAAGCGCTCGCCGCCGCCATACCCGCCTTCGGCCATCACAACCTGCTGACGACGGCGGACGGGGAGGGGCTATCGAAGCGCCTCGGCCACCTGTCGCTGCGTTCGCTGCGCGAGGCCGGCTACGAGCCCGCTGCCGTGCGCTCGCTCGCGGTGCTGACCGGCTCGGCCGAGGCCGTCCGCCCGATCGCCTCGCTCGACGAACTGGCTGGTCTCGTCGATCTCGCCCACCTGTCCCGCGCCCCGGCCCGGTTCGACCCGGCCGAACTCGACGGGATGAACGCGCGCCTCGTCCACGACATGCCGCTCGATGCGGTGCACGAGCGGCTCGCAGCCCTCGGTATCCCCGCGGAGGCGGCCGAGCCGTTCTGGCACGCGGTGCGGGCCAATCTCGGCCGCGTCTCGGACGCCGCCGCATGGTGGCAGGTGGTGAACGGGCCGGTGACGCCCGTAATCGCCGAGCCCGACTTCATCGGGAAGGCCGCCCGCCTGCTGCCGGAGGCACCGTTCGGCCCCGGTACGTGGAAGGCCTGGACCGACGCGGTGAAGGCGGAAACCGGCGCCAAGGGCCGCGCCCTCTTCATGCCGCTGCGCCTCGCGCTCACCGGCCTCGACCACGGGCCGGACCTCGCGGCGCTGCTGCCGCTGATCGGGCGCGACCGCGCCGTGCGACGGCTTGCCGGCGAGGCGGCCTAAGGTGAAACCCAATCCGGTCGAGCATGGGAATGGCTGCTTAGGGTGAATTCGTGACAGCCTCCCTACGGACGGGAATTCAGCGTAGCCGATGACGCCGTACCGTCCACTGGCGGCGTATCGAACTAGGAGCCCGTTGAATGACAGGCTGCATCTTCTGCGATCGTGTGTCGCTTCAGATCCTCGCAGAGAACGAACTTGCGTTCGCGATCTGAGATAAATTCCCAGTTCGACCGCTGCATACATTGGTGCTACCGAAGAGACATGAGCCCGATGGGCTCGATCTCACGAACGCGGAACTAGCGGCAGTGTTCGCCCTTTCACGCACTGTTCGCGCCCAGATCCTGGAAGAGGACCCAAATGTGGGTGGGTTCAACTTCGGACTGAACAAGGGTGTCGTGGCAGGGCAGAAGATCGACCATGCCCATTTCCATGTAATCCCCAGACGTGCCGGAGAAGCACCGCCACCGGCAGCGCAGCGCTGACCACAGCTTCTCGAACGGCAAGAATGCTTCCCACCTCCGATCCACTTCTGAACGGTGATCGGCACATGCCCGCTTTCGAGATGCCCGGACCCATGCCCGCATAGCCGGCTCGGGTCGAGAGCAGCCCTTCGCATAGCAAAGCTGAGTGAATCCTGCCCCTAGTCTAGGACACCGTCGGGCTCGGCTTCGATCATCATCACGTCCAGGGTGAAGCTGCCATCGTCTTCGAGCGCGAAATGGGATCGCACCGGCTCGGGCGCGCCTTGCTGCAGCGCGCGGATCGCCGCGATGCTCGCTTCCGGCGTGCCCATCCGGGCGACCCACGACGAAAATTCCATGCGCACGCGCCAGCGCCGGACGGCGCCGGGCACAAAGCCGGCCTCCGCCAGCATCCGGCGCCACTCCGCCTCGCCGTAATCGCGCACATGCGAAGGGTCGCGCAGCAGCTCCCAGGCCTGGAGATGGGTATCGAGCAGGGGCGGCCCGGGATGCACGACATCGACGAGGCCGAAGCGCCCCCCGGGCGCCAGCACGCGGTGCGCCTCCCGCAGGGCGGCGGGCACGTCGCCCCAATGGTGGGCGCTGTAGCGCGAGAGCACGCCGTCGAAGCTCGCATCGGCAAAGGGTAGCGCCTCGACGCTGGCCTGCCGCGTGGCGACGTTCGCCAAGCCGCGCCGCTGCGCTTCCCCCGCCACCGCGTCAAGCATGGCCTGCGACAGGTCGAGAGCGGTAACGGAGCGGACTTGCGGCGCCACCGCGTAAGTGACGTGGCCGCCGCCGCAGCCGAGATCGAGCACGGCCGCGTGGGGGAGGGCGGCGAAGCGCGCCAAAGCCGCAAGATCCTCGCCCGCGACATGAACGGCGCTCGCGACGTAATCGGCGGCGCGGCTGCCGAACTGGCTCGCGGTGTGGGCGTCGTGGCTCAGCGGCTGGCTCATGGCGTCTGCTCTGCCCCGGCCGCAGCCTGTTCGAGAGCCGCGACGTCGAGCTTCACCATTCCCTGCATGGCCGTGAAGACGCGGGCGGCCCGATTCGGATCGGGATCGGCGAGGAGGCGCGGCAGCATCTCAGGCACGATCTGCCAGGGCACGCCCCAGCGGTCGCGAAGCCAGCCGCAGGCGATCTCCGCGCCGCCCTCGGCGGTGAGCACCGACCACAGGCGGTCGACCTCGGCCTGATTCCGGCACGAGACCGAGACGGAGGCGGCGGTCCCGTAATCGATGGGCGTCCCGCCGTTCAGCGCCTGGAAGCTCTGCCCGCCGAGGGTAAAGGCGATCAGAATCGGCTCGCCGGTCTCGCCGCCCGGCCAGGGGCCGGGTGCGTGCTGGATGTGATCGATCTGCGAGTCGGGCACGAGCGAAACGTAGAGGCGGACGGCGCTTCCGCGTCCTTGCCGAACCAGAGGCAGGTGCTGATAGCAGCCATGTCGGGCTCTCCCTCTCCGCCGCCAGGATAGCGAGCCCAACGCCGGACTTTCAACCGGGATCGCCACAGCCTTGCGGGATCAACCGCCTGTAGCCGGGAGCGGCGCCAGCCGCGTCAGGCGAAGCGCGACGAGCAAAGCCGCCACGTAGAGGCTGCCGAAAAAGCCCGCGACGCCGGGCCAGCCGTAATGCAGGAAGAACCAGCCGCCCGCCGTGCCGAGCAGGGACGAGCCGAGATAGTACATGCAGAGATAGATCGCGGAGGCCTGCGCCCGGTCGCTCGAGGCCCGGCGCCCGACCCAGCTCGACGCCACCGAGTGCGCGCCGAAGAAGCTGACCGTGACGACGACGATGCCACCGATGATGAGGACGAGGTTGTCCGCCAACGTCAGGGCGATGCCGCCGATCCCGAGCAGGATCGCCAGCCACAGCACCTTGCGCCGCCCGAGCACCCCGGCGACGTGGCCGGTGATGGCCGAACTCGCCGTGCCCGCGAGGTAGACGACGAAGATCAGGCCGATCACCGTCTGGCTCAACGAGAAAGGCGGTTCGAGCAGGCGGAAGCCGATATAATTGTAGACGCAGACGAATCCGCCCATCAGCAGGAATGGTTCGAGGAACAGCCAGGGCAGGCCCGCATCCCGGAAATGGTGGGTGAAGGTGCCCGGCACCTCGCGCCAGCGCATCCGGTGGGCGAGGAAATGCCGCGAGGGCGGCAGGGCGAACTGGAAGGCCAGAGCCGCGAACAGTGCCAGAACCCCGATGATGCCCAGGCCCCAGCGCCAGGAGGCGTGGTCGGCGATCACCCCCGCCAGCAACCGCCCGACCATGCCGCCGAGCGCGTTGCCGCCGATGAGCAGCCCCATCGACAGGCCGATGGCGCGGCCGTGCATCTCCTCGCTGAGATAAGCCATGGCGACGGCAGGCAGGCCGCTCGCGGCGATGCCGGTGAGCGCCCGCAGCACGAGGAATCCATGCCAGCTCGGCATCAGGACGGCGCCGATGGTGAGCAGGGCCGAGGCGAACAGCGAGACCGCCATCACCCGCTTGCGCCCCCACACTTCGGACAGCGGGCTGACGATCAGCAGCGAAATCGCAAGCGTGGCACAGGGCAGCGACAGCGCGAGGCTGCTCTCGGCCGGGGAGACCGCAAAGGTATCGTGAAAGATCGGCATCAGCGGCTGGACGCCGTAGAGCACCGCGAAGGTGGAAAACCCCGCCGCGAAAAGGGCGAGCGTCGCCCGGCGAAAGGTCGGCGTCCCGGCCTCAATGAACCGGTCGCTGTCGTCCGCCATCGCCGTCCCGTGTTGCTCGCGTAACCCTCTCCCACCTGCGCCGCAGGTGGGGGAGGGTCAAGATCTTCGATTAACGCGGCGCCGGGGGTTGTTGCCCTTCCGGCTGCTGCTGGAGCAGCGGCGTGATGCGGCGGACGGTGACGCGGCGGTTCTCGCGGTTGGCCTCCTGCGTGTTCACCTTCAGGTACTGCTCGCCGTAGCCCTGCGTGGTGAGGTTCTCCGGCGGCACCTGAAAGTTCTGCGTCAGCACCGCGGCGACCGACTGCGCCCGGCGATCGGAGAGCGAGAGGTTGTCGATGTCCGAGCCGACCGCATCGGTGTAGCCCTCGATCAGGAACACCTCCTGCGGATTGTCCTTGATCGTCCGGTTGATCGCCTCGGCAATGGTCGAGAGGCGCTTGGCCTGATCGGGTGTGACGGTGAAGGAGCCGGTGTCGAAGGTGATCGTATTGATGTCCACCGACGGCATCCGCGCACGGAGCTGCGGGCTGTAACGCACCTGATCGAGCGTGTAGCGCCGATCGAGCTTCTGCACCGGCGGGGCGGAGAGCGCCTCGTAGACGGCGCGCGGGTCGGCCTGCTCGTAATCCACCACGTAGCGGTCGCGCGGGATGCGGATATCCGGCGGCGGCAGCTCCACCACGTCCTCGTAGATCGGCCGGGGTGCGCCGCCATAGGCGTTGTTGATGATCACTACCTCGCGGCCGTCGCGGTAGCGGCGGGAACGGCGCAGGAGCCGGCCGTCATCGTCCACGACAGTGATGATCTGGCCACCCGCCGGGCTGTCGACGTAGCTGTAGATCTCGCCGCCGCGCCGCTCGCTGCGATAGCCGCGGTCGCCGTAGATGGTGCGGAAGCGTTCGTTCTCGTCGTGGCGGATGAAGGTGGTGTCGCGGTCGCGCACGATGATGCGGCCGGGCTCCCGGTAATAGGTTCGGCCATCGACATCGTACTCGCGGCGGTCGCGGCGGATCGTGTCGTAGTCGCGGCCGCGATAATCGTCCTCGCGGAAGCCACCGGGGACGTAGGCCGGCGTGCCGGGCACGTTGAAGCGGTCACGACGGTCGCCACGGCGGTCGTCGAAGCGGTTTTCGTCGCGGCGATCACCGTCACGGCGGTCATCGAGGCTGCGCGAATCCGGCCGACCGCCGGGCTGGCCGGGTTGGCGCAGGTCCGGCTGCGCGCCGGGAGCCGGCGCCGTCTGGCCGGGCGCGACAGCGCCGGGCTGGGTCGGGGGCGCAGCCTCGGGGGGCGTACCGGGAGGCTGAACCGGGCGGCCGGGAACACCGGGTTGCTGGTTCGGCGCCACCGGGCGGCCGGGGACGCCCGGCTGCTGGTTCGGTGGCGTGCGACCGCCGGGCGCCTCTCGCACGCCGTCGGGCTGCGTCGCGGAGGGTACGGCCGGCTGATCCGGTCGGGTGGGCTGCTGCACATTCGGCGCCGCCGGACGGCCCGGAACGCCGGGCCGCTCGTTCGGCGGGGTTTTGGGCTGGGCCGGATTCGGGACCGATGGCGGCGTCGGCTGGTTCGGGCGTTCCGCATTGGGCGGCGGCGGCGCGTTCGGAGCCCGGCGCTGGTTCGGAGCGCTGTCGGGACGATCGGCTTCGCGACCGGCGGGACGGCCCGGACGGTCCTGGCCATCACGGTCGGGCCGCTCCGGGCTCTCGCGCCGGACCGGCGCCTCGCGCTCGGGCGCTTCGCGCCGTGCGGGTGCGTCGCGGTCCGGAATCCGCTCGCGGGACGCGGGCGCGGCCGGCCGCTCTTCGGAGCGATCGGGACGCGGGGGCGGTGTCGCGCGTTCGGGCCGGTCCGGACGCTCTGGACGTTCCTGGCGTTCGGGCCGCTCCTGCGCCGCCGGACGTTCGGGACGCGCCGGCCGCTCCGCGGGTTCGGGCCGCTCACGGGCGGCGGGCGCTTGGCGCGGCTCGGGCCGCTCCGGACGCTCGGATCGGTCCGGCCTCTCCCTTGCCGGCGGGCCACCGCGCTCGACGCCGCCACGCTCCGCCGGGCCGGCACCCGCGGGTCCGCCCGGACCACCCGGTCCGCGTCCGCCACCGCGCGGTCCCTCGCCGGAATCCTCGCGCTGCGCCAGTTCGATCCGCCCTCCATCGCCGAGAGACCGTGCTGCGGACAGATCGGACAGGACGAGCGCGGGCAGCATGGTGCCGGCAAGGAGCAGCGAGCGGGTCATCCGCATGAAGTCGGCCTCGTAAAACACAATCGGCGGTTCCGAACACGGTCCGGCCGGATTGGTTCCCGATCGCTCCGCGTCGACATCCGACGGCGACCGGTCGAGGCAGGTGCTTCGTCTGCGGCTCTTCGCGCGACGAAACCGGGCTTTGCGCCCGACGGTGTGGATCTCAGGGGATGGGTGTCAGCTCCGGGGGCGGAAGGAGGCTCGGCACGATGACGCGGATGGCGCTGCGGCTCTCGCCGGTCGAGCCGGTTTGCTGAGCTTGCTCGGCGGCGTCCGTCTCGGCCGCCCCCACGGCGCCCTCGCGGTTGGCGGCGTCGGCCGCGAGGCCTGCCGCGGTCCGATCGGCTCGGCCGACCAGGGTCAGGCGCACCTTGGGCGCGCGGGAGAGCTTCTCCGCCGTCATCGGGGTGACGAAGATGTCGCCCTTGTGCCGCACCAGCATGCTCTCGGCCTTCACGAGCGACTGCGCCCAGGTCTGGCCCTCCTGCTTGCAGGAGCAGTCGGCGGTGAAGCTCTTACGGAACTTGAAGGCGGTCGGCAGCGCCGTGTAGGCGCGGCTGCCCTTGAGCGTGGCGGCGTACTTCAAGGCGTCGTCGCCATGCGGCATCGAGTAGGCGACCGCTTCCGTGCCGGGGCAGAGCGCCTGGCACATCTCATCGGCACCGCCGCGCCCGTCCGGCAGGTTGCCCATCGGGAAATAGGACCCGTCGCAGGTCTTCACGCAGATGACCTTCGGCCCCCCTCGGGCGGTCTGGCCGCCGAAAACGCCCTCCTGTCCTTCGCCGGGGATCAGGCCGGTGCAGGCGTTCGACACGGCGGAGACGAGTTGCCGACGGCGGGCGGCGACGACCTCGCCATCTCCACCGCCATAGGTGGCGTTGAGTGAACGGATCCGCGCTTCGACGGCGCCGCATTGCGGGGGCCGCGTATCGAAGAACAGGAACTTGCCGCCCTCGCAGTTGAGGCTGCGATAGTAGGACTCGAGACGCGCGACCTCGCTCTGGAGCGCCGACGCGGTCGAGGCGCTGGCGTTGAGGTTGGCGAGTTCCGTGCGGTAGCGCTGGCAGGCCCAGACATCCGGCGCGGCCGCAGCCGGCCACGCTCCAGCGAGGACAAGCGCGGCGAGCGCGGCGCCGATCACGCGGCGAAACTGCGGTCCGATCATCGGCATGGTGCGGATGCTGGGAATCTCGAGCAGGAGGTCGCGGGGAAGGACGCGAGAGGATGCCGAGCCGCACGAAGCGGCACAAGCGATCACCGACATGTGTTAAAGCCCCTCGCCCTTTCGGGACAGAGACACCATGTCTCTGCGGCCAAGCTTTGAGGGGATTGCGTCGATGATGTGGCTCACGGGCACCAATGGGAGCGGCCGCTCGGCGGCGGCCGGCCTCGTCGGGGGCGTCGCCGCCCTCGTCGCCTCTTGTCTCGCCGCGTCCGCTCCGGCCCGTGCCCAAGAGCCCGACCGGATCTTCGACAAGTCGACGGTCTGGCGCCCATTGACCCCCAACGACAAGCTCGTGGTCTACGGCATCGACGATCCGGCCGTGGCCGGCATCGCCTGCTGGTACACCCAGCCCGAGAAGGGCGGCATCAAGGGCACGTTCGGGCTCGCGGAGGACGTCTCGGACATCTCGCTGGCCTGCCGGCAGGTCGGCCCGGTCCAGTTCAAGGACAAGGTGAAACAGGGCGAGGTGGTGTTCAGCGAGCGCCGCTCGCTGATCTTCAAGTCGATGCAGATCGTGCGCGGCTGCGACGTCAAGCGCAACGCGCTGATCTATATGGTCTATTCCGATAAGGTGGTTCAGGGTTCGCCCAAGAACTCCACCTCGGCCGTGCCGCTCGCTCCCTGGGGAACCGAGCCGCCGCCGAAATGCGCGGATTTCGTGAAGTAGGGCGTCCGCCGAATCAATCCTGGCAGGTGATGCGCAGCGGGCGCGGCGCGCTCTTCACCGGAGCAGCGTCGCCGATGGCGCCGGTATACTCGTCCTGCGCGGCGACGCCGTAATCGGCGGCGCTGGCAAAGCCCTGCGACTCGCACCACGCGTTGGCGACGACCTGTCCGCACTCGCTCGGGCCGCCGCTGAGGCACTCGCCGACGCCGTAACCGTCTTCGGCCGGAATCAGGAACGTCTTCTCGACAGGCTTGGGCGCAAGCGCGGGCTCACTGCCGGCGATGGCCGGGAGGGCGGCGGTGGCGAGGACGAAGAGGGCGGCGACCGTGCGGCGCATGGTGAAAACCTTGTGAACGGGTTCGTTCGAGTGCGGAGTGTTCGGACGGCGCGGTAAACAAATCCTTGCCGGCCCGCCTTCGGTCGGTTGCGGGAGGGCAGATCCGCCGCCCCGCTCGAATTCATCACCGTTTTGCGGTAGCCCAACCCTGGCGCGGCGACCGTCGCGGCAGCGCAACAGCGGCGGCCGGCGGCTCCGGCGACACTGTGGCAGCGGTGCCGTCCGGCGGCGCGTGACGGCCAGCGGAAGATGCTGGGCCGCAACGACAAACGACGAGGGCGGCACAGGCCGCAGGGGAGGCCGGGAAAGCCCGGCAGGAACGCAGTCGATGACGCCGATGTTGCGCCTCTACAACACGCTGACCCGCGAGAAGGCAGCCTTCGTCCCGATCGATCCGACGAACGTGCGGATGTATGCCTGCGGGCCGACGGTGTACGACGCGGCGCATATCGGCAACGCGCGGCCGATCATCGTCTTCGACCTGCTGTTCCGGCTGCTGCGTCACCTCTACGGGCCGGCGCACGTCACCTATGCCCGCAACGTCACGGACGTGGACGACAAGATCAACGCCCGCGCGCTCGAACGCGGCATCACCATCCGCGAACTGACCGACGGCACGCTGGCACAGTTCCACCGCGACATCCGCGACCTCGGCGTGCTCATGGCCGACGATGTGAACCGCGCGGGCGATCCGGCGCGCTTCATCGAGCCGCGGGCGACCGACCACATCGCCGAGATGCACCGGCTGATCGAGGGGCTGGTCGCAGCCGGCCACGCCTACGTGGCGGAAGGACACGTTCTGTTCGACGTGCCTTCCATGCCCGATTACGGCGCGCTCTCGAAGCGCCCGCTCGACGAGATGGAATCGGGCGCCCGGGTCGAGGTCGCGCCCTACAAGCGCTCGCCGCTCGACTTCGTGCTGTGGAAGCCCTCGAAGGCGGGCGAACCGTCCTGGCCCTCACCCTGCGGAATCGACCGAGCCGGCCGGCCCGGCTGGCACATCGAGTGCTCGGCCATGTCGTGGAAGCATCTGGGCGAAACCTTCGACATCCATGCCGGCGGCCTCGACCTGATCTTCCCCCACCACGAGAACGAGGTGGCCCAGTCGCGCTGCTGCTTCGGCACCGACGTGATGGCCCGTGTCTGGCTCCACAACGGCTTCCTGCAGGTCGAGGGGGAGAAGATGTCGAAGTCGCTCGGCAACTTCATCACCATCCGCCAGGTGCTGGACGACTGGCCGGGCGAAGTCGTGCGCCTCAACATGCTCAAGACCCACTACCGGCAGCCGATCGACTGGACCCTGCGCGGCCTGGAGGAATCGAGCCGGATGCTGGATCGCTGGTACGAGGCCGCCGGCGAAGCGGCGCCCGACGCGGAGCCGCCCGTAGGCGTGGTCGAGGCGCTCTGCGACGACCTGAACACGCCGGCGGCCCTCGGCGAATTGCATCGCCTTGCCGGCACCAACGCATCGGCGCTCAAGGCCGGCGCGGGCCTGATGGGCTTCCTGGCCGTCACGCAGGCGCAGCGCGAGGCGGAGCGGGTCGGCGCGGCCGGCATCGATGTGGCACGGGTCGCGGCGCTGATCGCCGAGCGCAAGGCCGCCCGCGCCGCGAAGGACTGGGCGGCCTCCGACCGGGTGCGCGACGCGCTCACCGCCATGGGCGTGAGCGTGAAGGACAACAAGGACGGCACCACCACTTGGACGGTGGCGGGCTAGAACTGAAATGGAAACGACATCTACCGCATGAATATGTCCATAAATTACACGGAAAATACGTCGTCACCAAACAGCCCAGCCTCAATCCGGCTTTTGATGTATTCTCCAACGATGATTTCTTCAACTTCAACATAGAAAGGTGTCTTGACATCTAAATTAGGACGCGGATCTGCCTTTATCCAATCCTTGTATTGACCTGTTTCGTCGTCCTTTCGCTTTCCACGCTCAAATAGCTCTCTATATCTCCTAGGTGTAATGCCATAAAAATGCTCGAACCTTACGCAAGGGTAATATTGATATTTACCTCGATCAGCCCCCTCGATACTTATAGAATCTGTATGGAGATCCATTGCCAAGCTCTTTGGATACGGCTCAAGAAATATGACTGTCTCAATGCCAGCGGAAACAATATGCTTCGCGCACATGTGGCACGGAAATGCAGTTGAAAATAGAGTACCTGATTTTAGAGACCGCCCGAGACGAGCAGCATCCGTGATAGCGCACATTTCTGCATGGATGATTCGCCCATACTCCAAAGCATCCATAAACTGCGAGTCTTTAACAGAACTCTTGCCAATGTGGTCATCAGGATTGACCCCCATCGCATCAAATAGTCCCAGCAATATTTCGATCTTCCTTACTTCATTAGAATCCTGCTCACGTACATATTCTCGGTCATCTATTTCTTCATCAGACCAGTACGTACCACCACCCGCTTTTGGGACTTCATTGGACCCTATTGATATAATTTCACCTTGTTGTGAGAATATAGCTGCCCCGACCTGTCTCGATAAATCCAACGTCCTCAATGCGGCAGCCTTCGCAATAAACATTCCATATTCTATTTTATTTGGAGATATATTATTCCTCCCAAATAAAAGGTCGCAGAAGCGGTCAATCTGCCAAGAGCGCGACGGCTTACTAAGATCAAGATTGATAATTAAATCTGCATCGTGGAATATTTTTGATACTTTTTGGCCGTGCCCGACGGCCTGCTCATTTTCGTCGCGTTGAACAATTTTTTCGGCATCAGTTTTGAAATCATTGATATTGGAGCTGTGCTTTCCGTGAGCGAATTGCCTTGCCAAGTAATCGACTCGCGAGCCGCGACGTGAATAGACAGATACTTGAAAAAACAATCTACCATATACAGATCGAAATAAATCTATTTCTTCCTTCCTCTTGAATTGGTGCAGGATATATGCCTTCTGCGAATACAAGCCCTCACCGTCGGGCTTGGCTCTTTTGTTTCTCTGATATGTAATTCGACCGATGGTCAAAGCAGCAAGAAAAGAGTTGTCCGAAATTTTCTGTCGGATTTGATTGCCGTAATTAATGTAAGAGTCATATCTCTCAAAAACAGGCGCGGAACTAAGTGGCACTTCAGGAATTATATTCTTTGCAATAGGGGCGAATACATCAGTTACTTTTATCTCAATAACTTCGTATTTCAAGGCATTCAGAGCTCGGGATAAATCTTTAACACAAGCTTTAACATCCCCGCCGATTGGAGCAACAATTCCAAAAAATATTTCAGGATAGGGGATTTCGGGAATATTTGCGACCACGAGACTGTTCCGAATCGCTGAAAAATGGCAAGGTAATTACGAAGCCGATTAGAGGCGCGTCATGCCAAAAACTGCACCGATTCGCTCTGACCAACTTGTTAAGAATGACATAACCTCAGTTGATGAGCTGGTGCAAGCTAATCGTAATTATTATGCTGCCTGGAAGGCAAAATGGTCTGCACAAAAAAATCATGGGAAAGTTGAGTCCGCCAGCGATGCCTCGCCGCCGCTGAATTTCAGCAAGAAAGAAAGTTGATCCGAACACAGTTAAGGCGCCCGTGAAAAAGGGATGCGGAATAGTAGCATTCCTTTCAAAACACTAGCCGTCAACTTCATATACCAATTGCGTTAGCGAGCTTTCCACGCAACCCGCCACGATGGGCGTAGGAACGTCCGCTCAGGCGGCGCAAAGCCTCGGTCGTCGGCACGATCGGGTGCTCGGCATAGACCTGCGCGATCTCGGCGGCCGTGTTGGGCAGCCGCGAGAACTCCTCGATGATCGCGTCGTAGTTCGTCTTGAGCGTGCGCGAGGACGGATCGAGGCCGGTGACGATCACGAGGCCCGTGGGCGCGGCGTCCACGAGCATCACGTCGAGATCCGGCCGGTAGCGCTTCAGGATCGGCACGATCTTCCAGACGTCGCCGGTCCACCAGTTCTCGAACGGGGTGCCGCGCCCGCGAATGCCGGCCTGCATCGGGTCGCGGTCGGCCATCGGCTCAGCCACCGGCAGGCAGTCGTGCATCACGATGATCGAATCCCGCCGGCAGATCGCCTCCGTGTTGAAGAAATCCCGCAGCAGGAACTCGAACAGGTGCATGCCGTCGAGGAAGGCGAGATCGATCCGGCCGCCGACGTGACGGCGCAGGCTCAGGTTCGCGAAGAACACATCGCTCATCACCTGAAACAGCGAGACCCGGGCTTTGTTGGCCGCGATGTTGGTCTTGAGCTGGAACCCCGGATCGACGGCGATGCCATGACGGCAGGCGATGCCTGAAAAGATGTCGCCGAAGGCAACGCCGATTTCGAGGTACCGCTGGACGGCGGCATTGCGCGAGAGGCGGGCCAGCACCGTCCCGTAATGCTCGCCCTGGTGCTCGCCGGCGATGGTCTGGCCGGGCTCGATCGTGGCTGCCATCAGAAGCGCTTCTCGATCAGTTCATCCACCATCGGCGCCGGCTCGACCCGGGCCAAAACCTCGCGCAGCGTATCCACGACAAGGTCGGGATCCTCGCCGACGAGGTAGTTCAGATCGAGCCCCTCACGGATGAAGCCGTGGGCACGCATGTGGTCGATCAGGGTGATCAGCGGGTCCCAGAAGCCATTCACCGAGAGCAGCAGGATCGGCTTACGGTGCTGGCCGAGCTGGGCCCAGGTGAGCTGCTCGACCAGTTCCTCCAGCGTGCCGATGCCGCCGGGCAGGGCAACGAAGGCGTCGGCGTGGTCGAACATCAGCCGCTTGCGGGTGTGCATGTCGGAGACGACGATCGTCTCCTGCACCGCATCGAGCATCCGCTCGCGCGACTTCAGGAAATCCGGGATGATGCCGGTGACGTAGCCGCCCGCCTCGAGCGTCGCACTCGCGACGGCGCCCATCAGGCCGACATTGCCGCCACCATAGACGAGCTTGATCCCCTGACGGGCCAGCGCCGTGCCGAGCCGCTGGGCAGCGTCGGCGAAGGCCGGATCGCCGCCGAAGCCGGAACCGCAATAGACGCAGACGGAGGTGAGCGGCACCATCACGCGCCTCCCCGATCGCGACGGCGGGACACGGCCGGGCCTTTCTCCAAGCAACAGATTGCTGAGTTTGCCGAGGAAACGACGGCGCGGCCGTGTTCGAGCTTTGGTGTTCTTCTCATGTTCGTTAATATGTCACCGGATTTAGACGGGTTTTCGACACGCGGCGGCACATCGTGCGCATCCGCGGCGGCCCGTAGCGTACGGGAGTAGACGGCCATGACGGCTGAGGTTCGGCGAAGCATCGTCCTCGCGATTGCGGGCCTGCTCGGCGGCTTCGCCATGGTGGTCGCGTTGTTCGGGACCGGAGAGCTTCTCAAGCGCAACGCGGCGGTCAATCCTTCTGCCGAAACACCGGCCACGCCGGACAAGCCTTCGGCCGGGACGCAGATCGGCGACCGGGCGGGTAAGGCGCCCTCGACGGACTCCTCTCATGCCGCCCTCGGAGCCCTCTCGCAAGAGGGGATCGGGCAAGAGGGGATCGGGCAGCGAGAGCCGACCGCGGCCGATGCGAGGCCGCGCGCGGATGATGGCACGCCGACCTTCGACATCGTGCGCGTCGAACCCGACGGAGCGAGCGTGATCGCCGGGCGCGCAGCACCGAATAGTCGCATCGAGCTGCTGCGCGACGGGCAACCCTTCGCCAGCGCTCAGGCCGACGCCTCCGGGCAGTTCGCCCTGACGCCGCCGGACCTGCCGCCGGGCTCGAGCGACATCGCCCTGCGCGCCACGGGCGCCGACGGAAAGCCGCTGCCGGGGCGCGAGAGCGTGACCGTCGTGGTGGCCGAGACGCGCAACACCAAGCCGCTGATCGCCCTGACGGCCCCGGACGCGCCGACGCGGGTTCTGTCTCAACCCGGCGCGCCTGACGCCTCCGGCAAGGCGCCGGCCACGGTTGCCGCCGAAGCGCCCGGCCGCGCCGGGCCCGAGTCGAGAGCAGCCGAGGGAACGCGAGAAGCCGGCAAGGCGGCCTCCGAGGCGGGCGCTCTTCGCATCGTCAGCGTGGATGCGCAAGAGGGCGGGCGCCTGCACGTCACCGGCCAGACGACGGCGTGGAGCAGCCTGCGCCTCTACCTCAACGATACCATGGTCGCCTCGGGACAATCCGGAGCCGACGGGCGGGTGGCGTTCACGATCGGGCGCGGGGTGAAGCCGGGCGCCTACCGCATCCGCGTCGATTCCGTCGATTCGGGGGGCGGCAAGGTCAAGGCTCGCGCCGAAGTCGCCTTCGCCTATCCCGACAGCGTGTCGCCGACGCGCTCCGCCGACAACAGCCCGGCCGAGAAAACAGCACCGGCTGCGACGGGCAAGCCTGCTGCGACGGCGCCGCCTGCGCCGAAGCTCAAATCCGGGGAAGTGGGGGCCGCGCCGAGCCCCACGGCTCCCCCGCCCAGGGCAAGCAGCGCGGCGGGGACCGGGCCGGAGCGTCCGGCTGCGTCCGGCACCGCGTCGCTGGCTGCATCGGCACCGACGCCGGGTGCGGATGGCAAAGCCGCCGCGCTCTCGCCGCGCCGTCCGGACGGCACCGAGGGGGGTGCTGTGTTCGTGCCGGAAGTCGCCACCGCCCGGATCACGCGCGGTGACAGCCTGTGGCAGATCAGCCGGCGCATCTATGGCCGCGGCAACCGCTACACCGTGATCTACGACGCCAATCAAGACCAGATCCGCGACCCGAACCGGATCTATCCCGGCCAGATGTTCGTGCTGCCGAAGAACGAGTCCACGCCGAGCGCGCCGTCCGCCAGAAGCGGCTTGGACCGCCGGACCTGACGGAACGCGCGGAGGTCCGAGGCGCGAACAGGATGCGCGATCCGGTGCGAGCGCCTATATGCGCCTCGCGACGGCCGCCTGGCGCCGAAAGATCTCTTCGAACCTCATCATGGCAAATGCACCCGTGCCGGCGGGGGAGGGCGCGTCCGCGCCCCTCGAACGCCCTGGCCTCCTGACGACCTATCGCCGGCTCTGGCCCTATCTCTGGCCACACGGCCGGATCGATCTTCAGCGCCGGGTCTTCCTCGCCTTCGGCCTCCTGTTCGTTGCCAAGGCGGCGACGATGGTGATGCCCTTCACCTTCAAATGGGCCACCGACGCGCTGGTCGCGGCGATCGGCTCCAAGGACGGCACCGGAGAGGCCGCCGCGGCTGCCGTGCCGGCCGGGCTCCTGTCGGCTCCCTTCCTCCTGATCGCCCTCTATGGTCTGTCGCGGATCGCCATGGCCGGGCTGACGCAGGTCCGCGACGGGCTGTTCGCCAAGGTCGCGATGCACGCCGTGCGCAAGCTCGCGCTCCAGACCTTCGAGCACATGCATCGCCTGTCCCTGCGCTTCCACCTGGAGCGCAAGACCGGCGGCCTCACCCGTGTGCTGGAACGCGGCCGCTCCGGCATCGAGGAATTGTCGCGCCTGATGGTGCTGACGCTGGTGCCGACCATCGTCGAGCTGGTCCTCGTGCTCGGCATCCTCGCCTACGAGTTCGACTGGCTCTACTCGGCGGTCGTGGCGGCGATGATCGCGAGCTATCTCGGCTTCACCTGGAAGGCGACCGAGTGGCGCATCGGCATCCGCCGCCGGATGAACAACTCGGACACCGAAGCCAACACCAAGGCGGTCGATTCACTGCTGAACTTCGAGACGGTGAAGTATTTCGGCGCGGAAGCGCGCGAGACCGACCGCTACGACGCGTCGATGAAGCGCTACGAGAAGGCCTCGACGCAAACCTACGTCTCCCTCGCCGTGCTCAATGCCGGCCAGGCGGTGATCTTCACCCTCGGCATGACGGCGGTGATGCTCCTGGCCGCCCGCGACATCATGGCGGGCAACACCACCATCGGCGGCTTCGTGCTCGTCAACACGATGCTGATTCAGCTCTCGATGCCCCTGAACTTCATGGGCATGATCTACCGCGAGATCAAACAGGCGCTGATCGACATCGACGACATGTTCCTGATCCTCCACCGCAACCCGGAGATCGCCGACCGCGCGGGCGCGCCCCCGCTGAAGGTCGAGGCCGGCACGGTGCGCTTCGAGGACGTGCGCTTCGCCTACATCCCGGAGCGGCCGATCCTGCGCGGGGTCTCGTTCGAGGTGCCGGCCGGGAAGACCGTGGCCATCGTCGGCCCCTCGGGGGCGGGCAAATCCACGCTGTCGCGCCTCCTCTTCCGCTTCTACGAGCCGGGGGCCGGCCGCATCACCATCGACGGCCAGGACATCACCGCCGTCCGCCAGGATTCGCTGCGCGCGGCGATCGGCATGGTCCCGCAGGACACGGTGCTGTTCAACGACACGATCGGCTACAACATCCGCTACGGCCGCTGGGACGCGACCGAGGCCGAAGTGCGTGAGGCCGCCCGCCTCGCCCAGATCGACCGCTTCATCGAGAGCCTGCCGGAGGGCTACGACACGCCGGTGGGCGAGCGCGGGCTGAAGCTCTCGGGCGGCGAGAAACAGCGCGTCGCGATCGCCCGCACCATCCTCAAAGGTCCGCCGATCCTCGTGCTCGACGAGGCCACCTCGGCGCTCGACTCGTTCACCGAGCGCGAGATCCAGACGGCCCTCGACCGAGTCAGCCAGGGCCGCACCACCTTGGTCATCGCGCACCGCCTGTCGACGGTCATCAACGCCGACGAGATTCTCGTGCTGGACAAGGGCCGCGTGGTCGAGCGAGGCAATCACGCCGAACTGCTCGCCCGCGGGGGCGTCTATGCCGCGCTCTGGAACCGCCAGCGCGAGGCGGATGCCGCCCGCGAGGCGCTCAAGCGGGCCGAGGACGAGCGCCTGCTGCTGGAAGAGGCGCGGCGCTCGGAGCCGGTTGCCTGAGTGTCGCTCACGAAACGCCCGACGCGCCGCCGTCCCCAGAGGTCAAACGATCGGTGGTCGGGCGTTTTGTGAGGTCCTTCAGGGCGATCCGGCCCAGCCTTTACCTTGCGGAAAGCCGTATTTGCGAAAGATATCAGTACACTCAACCGTCACGAGGCCTCACGATTCGCGCAACCGACGATAGGCACCCGGATCTGCCGCGAGCGCGATCGGGCGAGAGCGCCGAACTCGAGCGCCTGCGGATGCAGTTGCGCATCCAGGCGGCGATCATCAGCGCGCAGCGGGCGGCCCTGACGCGGGCCGAGGCACCGTTCGAACCAGCCCTGCGGGTCGCCGGTATGGGATTATGGACCTGCAGCCTGCCGGACGAGCGGCTGACCTGGAGCGACGGCGTCTACGACCTGTTCGGCCTGCCCCGCGGCCTCGCGATCGGGCGACCCGGAACGCTCGCTCTCTATACCGACGCGTCGCGGCGCCGGCTGACGGCTTTGCGCGATCGGGCGATCGCGGAGGCAGGGGGGTTCAGCCTCGATGCGGAACTCTTGCCAGCCGGTGGCGGGCACCGCTGGATCCGCATCACCGCCACGGTCGAGAGTCGGAACGGCCGGCCGATGCGGCTCTACGGGCTGAAGCAGGATATCACGGAGGAGCGCCGCCGACTTGAGGAAATGCGTCTCCAAGCCGAGACCGATGCGCTGACGGGTCTTGCCAACCGCGCCTGCTTCGACGCCCGCCTGCGGGACCCTCTGAGCGCGTTGATCCTGATCGACCTCGACGACTTCAAGGCGATCAACGATACCCACGGGCATCCGGCCGGCGACCGCTGCCTTCGCGAAGCCGCCCGGCGAATCAGCCTGACCTGCCCGCGCGCCGAGCTCGTGGCGCGCATCGGCGGCGACGAGTTCGCCGTGATTCTCGACGCCGACGCGACCGAGGCCGCGGCCTACGCCGAACGGCTCGTCGACGTTCTCGGTCGCCCGTTCGACCATGGCGGGCGGCGCTACCGGCTCGGCGCCTCTGTCGGTGCGGCGCTGTGCCGAGACGTGCAGGACCCGTTCGCGCTGGCGGATACCGCCCTCTACGCCGCCAAGGCGGAGGGACGGCGCACCTATCGCCTGTTCGACGCGGGCTGCCTTGCCGCGGCATCCCGGGCCGGGGGTCCGCCACCGGGCGGTTGACGGATGCCGAGGCCCCTGCCATCCGGCAGCGGAGCGCCCCGCGCGAAAAGCTTCAAGAGACCATGACCGACCTCATCGAGACGATCCGCCGGACGCTCGTGCCGATCCACAAGGAGGGCTACCCCTTCATCCTGATCGGCATCGTGCTGACCGTGGTGCTCGGCTACTTCTCACAGTTCTTCGGCTGGATCTTCCTGATCCTGACGCTCTGGGTCTGCTACTTCTTCCGCGATCCCGAGCGGGTGGTGCCGGTCGGCGACGGCCTCATCGTCTCCCCCGCGGACGGGCGCGTGAACCTGATCTCGACCGTGCTGCCGCCGGCCGAACTCGACCTCTCGCACGAGCCGATGCTGCGGATCTCGGTGTTCATGAACGTGTTCGACTGCCACGTGAACCGCGTGCCGGTCTCCGGCAAGATCGGGCAGATCCACTACACCCCGGGCCTGTTCCTCAACGCCGAGCTCGACAAGGCGAGCGAGGACAACGAGCGCAACGGCCTCGTCATGGAGACGACGCATCGCGGCCAGCCGGTGCGCATCGGCGTGGTGCAGATCGCCGGCCTCGTGGCCCGGCGCATCGTCGGTTTCGTGTCGGCCGGCGAGTCCCGCCAAGTCGGCGAGCGCTTCGGCCTCATCCGCTTCGGCTCGCGGGTCGATGTCTACCTGCCGGTCGGCACCCGCGTGCTTGTCGGCCTCGGCCAGAAGGCGGTGGCCGGCGAGACCGTGCTGGCCGACCTCGGCGGCGGCTCGGAGCGGGCCTTCCGCCGCATCTGATCTCTGTGCAGAAGAGCGACATGGCGAGAAGCGACGAGCCGAAAGACACGTCGAGAGACGAGTCGAGCGACGACATGGACGATCTGTTCCCGCCCTTCGCGCCGGACCCGAACGATCGGCCGCGCCGGTTCCGGCCGGTGCCGTTCCGGATGATCGCGCCGAACATGATCACCCTGCTCGCGCTCTGCCTCGGGCTGACCGCGATCCGGCTGGCCTTCGAGGGCCGGTTCGAGCCGGCGGTGATCGCGGTGATCGTCGCCGCCGTCCTCGACGGGATCGACGGCCGCGTCGCGCGCCTGCTCAAGGGCACGTCGCGCTTCGGCGCCGAACTCGATTCGCTCGCCGACTTCGTCAATTTCGGCTGTGCCCCGGCGCTGATCCTCTACAGCTTCACCCTGCACAACCTGAAATCGGTCGGCTGGATCGTGGCCCTGGTCTTCGCCATCGCCATGTGCCTGCGGCTCGCGCGCTTCAACGCGATGCTCGACGATCCCAACCGCCCCGAGTGGAAGAAGGACTACTTCGTCGGCATGCCGGCGCCGGCCGGCGCGATCACGGGCATGCTGCCACTCTACCTGCACTTCCTCGGCCTCGACTTCAGTGCCTGGGGCAGGCCGGTGATCCTGGTCTACGTGCTCGCCATCGCACTCCTCGTCGTCTCCACCGTGCCGACCTTCTCGGGCAAGACCTGGGGCAAGCGCGTGCCGCGCGACCTCGTGGTGCCGATCTTCCTCGTGGTCGTGGTCGGCTTCGGCCTCCTCATCAGCTTCCCGTTCGAGGCGATGGCGGCGGTGAGCGTGGCCTATCTCGCGATGATCCCCTTCGGCACCGCCCAGTACCGCAAGCGGGTGCGACAGGAGGGTGCGAACGCGGCCTCCGTCGAGGCGACGGAACGCCCGGCCGCTCCCAAGGCGTAGCGCATCGCAAGAGCCGATCCCTTCGCCGATCCCTGGCCGGATGAGGTGACGGCAAGGCAGCCTCGTGCCGACATCGAATGCCGGGCGCGGTCGAAGCCGACAGGCCCCGGCCCTTGTCATCGAACAGGCTGCCGGTGTGCTCTCGCACCGCCAGACGGCTTGCTTTGGTCGATCAGGCTCAAAGCCTGCATTTTGTCACAGGCATGCCCGGAGAAACTGTATTCGGCGGCGTAAACCGCTCGTAAAAACCGAGGGGTGATGCGCAGGCACGCCGATTCTGCTGCGACGCGGGGTGCCGGATGTCGTCGGAACCGATCGTGGAGCACTTCCGCCACATCCTGCTCTGGCCCCTGCAACTCGTACCGACCGGCAAAGAGCCGATAGCCCGCCATTGGCAGAAGCTCGGACCGCCCTGGCACCATCTCGAGGACAAGTTCCCGAGCGATTGCCGGTTGTTTCAGGAGCGCCATTACCGCGAGTTCGTCTCGTTCCTCCCACACGTCCAGCATTTCCTCTACGGCGAGGCGCATCAGCGCGAGGCCGGCCGGGGCTACGGCGTGTCACCGATCCATGTCGTGCGCCGCGACGACGTGAAAGCCGCCCGCGTCACGCTCGGCGAGGGGGGGCCGACGATCGAATTCGATGTCGTTCACATCGACCTGTATTTTTTCCACGACCTGGACGTGGCCCTACTCGGCGTCGAGCTCGCGGCCGATCGTCTCCCACTCGCGACCGCGCAGGATCTCATGTTCCGCATCGGCCGCACCTTTCCGTCCGGCTGGGACGATCAGGGGCGACCGCTCCATTGCCTGACGCGCATGGAATGGCTCGGAGCCGGCAGCGTCGTTCTCGCCGCCTCCGACTTCGAGGATCGCGACCGCTACGTCACCGCCGTCTGCCGCAACCGCTCGGCCCGGGTTGCGGCCCATTGGAATTTCCTGCTCGCACCGATGGTGCCCCACCACTCGGAGGTCGCCGGGGCACTCCGCTACCGGCACCTGGAGGACTACCGGATCCCCGGCATGGGCTTCCTCGCCCTGCCCGATCCCTCGACGATCACGCGCACCGACTATGTCCGCCTCGGCCTCAATACCGGGCCGGGGCACGCGAACGAGCTTCCCTATTCCGACGCGTATCTGGCGCATTTCGAGAACGAGTATTGTCACGACCGGTTCTATGACCCGGGGCGCGGCGGCGCGTCGGGCATGCGGCTGACCTGCAGCGGGTGGGGTCTGACGATGGTAACCGGTGTCTCCCCCGCCTCGGTCGATCCCGAGCGCGGACTGCTCGGCGAATTCCGGCACCGTTATTTCCAGCTGTTTCTCATCGCCCGGTTCCACAAGGCCGCGCTCTTGATGATGGCCGATCGGCTGGCCGTCTCGGTGAATGCCCTCGACATCACCGACCGTCGCAGCGTCGGGCGCTTCGCGCAGGATATGCGACTTTCGATGGAGAGAGATTCCTGCGCTTCAACCACCGCTACTGGTTCCACCAAGCCTCGAACCAGACGCAGTCGAGCGAGATTTTCTCGCTGCTCACGGGCAAGCTCGGCACGGAGCGTCTCTACGAGGACCTCCGGCAGTCTCTGGGGGCGATGTCGGCCTATCTCGACAGCGAGTCGCTGCGGCGGCAATCACGGTTCTTTCTCAAACTCACCGTCGTCACGATCTGCTTCATGGTGGGCGCGATCACCGCAACCGTGCTGGGCATGAACGTGCTCGATTTCGCGCACGCGACACGCCTCGAAAAGCTGGCCGCCGTCATCGTCGTGTTTGCAGGGGTGTTGCTGCTCACGACCTATACGGTCGTGAAATCGCGGCGTCTGGCGAACTTCGTCGATGCCCTCTCGGACGAGCGCATGCCTCTGCGGGCGAAGGCGCTGTCGTTCATCGAGATCTGGCGCAGGGCAGAGCGCTGATGATCTGCGCGACCTGTCCGCGGATGGGTCACGCTTCTGGATGGCACGCCGAGATGGGCAAGGACGGTGCCGTGAGCGTTGACGAGGTTGGGGCGGCGGCGTGACGGCGGCGGGCCTTGGCCTCATGATCCGTGCCGCCACCGGAATCGGGATGATCGCAATGACGGGAACGAGGGAGTTCGTGCAGCGGCTCGGGATCGGCGTCCCGATCATCCAGGCGCCGATGGTGGGCCCGAAGGCGCCGCTCGCGGTCGCGGTCAGTGCGGCCGGCGGTCTGGGATCGCTTGCCTGCGCCGCGCTGACACCCGAACAGATCCGCAGCGAGATCGCCGCGATCCGCCGTGAGACGGGCGCGCCGTTCAATCTGAACTTCTTCTGCCACACGCCATCGGCGCCCGATCCGACCCGGGAGGCGGCGTGGCGCGCAGCCCTCGTCCCCTACTACGAAGAATTCGGGCTCGACCCGGCGGCGCCCGTGACGATGGCGAACCGCGCGCCATTCGATGCGGCGATGGCGGATGTCGTCTGCGACCTGCGCCCGGCCGTCGTCAGTTTCCACTTCGGGCTGCCGGCGGAGCCGCTGCTGCGGCGGGTGCGGGACGCCGGCTGCCTGATCCTGTCCTCGGCCACCACCGTGCGTGAGGCGCGCTGGCTCGCCGAGCGCGGGGTCGATGCGGTGATCGCGCAAGGCGCGGAGGCCGGCGGTCACCGCGGGATGTTCCTCACCGACGCGGCCGCCTCGCAGATCGGCACCATCGCCCTCGTGCCGCAGATCGTGGACGCCGTGGATGTGCCGGTGATCGCAGCGGGCGGCATCGGTGATCCCCGCGGCGTCGCGGCGGCCTTCGCCCTCGGCGCCAGGGCCGTGCAGGTCGGCACCGCCTATCTGCGCTGTCCCGAGGCCGGCATTTCCGCGCCCTATCGTGCGGCGCTGGCGACGGCTCGCGACGAGGACACGGCGCTCACCAACGTGCCGACCGGGCGCCCGGCCCGCGGCCTGCTCACCCGTGCCGTGCGCGAGCTCGGACCCGTCAGCCCGCTCGCTCCGGCCTTTCCCGGCGCGGCGGTGGCGCTCCAGCCCCTGCGCATGGCTGCGGAGGCGGCGGGTTCGGGCGAGTTCTCGCCGCTCTGGTCCGGGCAGGCGGTCGGTCTCTCGCGGGAACAGCCGGCGGCTGAACTGACTCGCCTGCTGGCGAGCGGCGTGCCGCAGCAATAGGCCGAAACGAGAAAGGGCCGCCCTGAGGGGCGGCCCTTCCGGATTTCGAGACGATCTCGAAAAATCAGCGCGAGTAGAACTCGATGACGAGGTTCGGTTCCATCTGCACGGGGTAGGGCACCTCGGTGAGGCCCGGGATCCGGGTGACGCGGGCGGTCATCTTGTGATGATCGACCTCGATGTAGTCCGGCACGTCGCGCTCGGCGAGCTGCGAAGCCACGACCACGATCTCGAGCTGGCGGGAGGCTTCCTTCACCTCGATCACGTCGCCGGCCTTGACCTGGTAGCTCGGGATGTTGACCCGGCGGCCGTTGACCTTGATGTGCCCGTGGTTGACGAACTGGCGCGCCGCGAACGGGGTCGCCACGAACTTCGAACGGTAGACCACGGCGTCGAGGCGGCGCTCGAGCAGGCCGATCAGGTTCTCACCGGAATCGCCGCGCAGGCGGATCGCCTCGGCGTAGTAGCGGCGGAACTGCTTCTCGGTGATGTTGCCGTAGTAGCCCTTGAGCTTCTGCTTGGCGCGCAGCTGCGTGCCGAAGTCGCTCATCTTGCCCTTACGGCGCTGGCCGTGCTGGCCGGGGCCGTATTCACGGCGGTTCACGGGGCTCTTCGGGCGGCCCCAGATGTTCTGGCCCATGCGGCGATCGAGCTTGTGCTTCGCCTGGATGCGTTTTGACATCGCTGTTCCTCTGGAACAAATTTTTGAGGAACGCGCCCTCCTCTCCCTCTTCGCCGGAGCGGTGAGGGCGACAGGGCGGCTGTTACCGCCCACGGGTGCGCATGAAATGCGACGGGGCCCCAAACCGGAGCCCCGAACACGAGCGGGTGCCTAGACGAGAACGCCGGCACGGTCAATGCCGCGCCCCGTGCCGTGACTCCGTCGCACCCCGGTCCTCACCTTTCGTTAACCCTCGTATCGCCTGAATCGCGCGAGAGACTCCCCGAACTCTGACGGAGCGCCGACCCATGCCGACGCCAGCCACCCGCGCCAGCCTGATCGGGCTTGCCCTTGCCAGCGGCCTTCTCGCCGGCCCCGCGCGAGCCGACTTCCAATCCTGCCTTGCCGGCATCCAGGCGCAGGCCGCCGGGGCCGGCGTCTCGGCCCAGACCTTCCGCGCCGCGACGGCCAACATCGCCTACGACGACAAGGTGATCGAGCTGTCCCAGGCGCAGCCGGAATTCAAGACGCCGATCTGGGACTACATGTCGGCGCTGGTCGACGAAGAGCGGGTCGAGGACGGGCGCGCGGCCATGCGCCAGCATGCCCAGGCGTTGGCGAACGCGGAGGCACGCTACGGCGTCGATCGTCACACCATCGCCGCGGTGTGGGGCGTCGAGTCCAATTTCGGCAAGAACCTCGGCAAGATGCCGCTGGTGCAGTCCCTCGCCACGCTCGCCTGTTCGAGCAACCGCCGTCGCGACTTCTTCCGCAGCGAACTGATCGCGACGCTGAAGATCATCGAGCGCGGTGACATCGAGGCCTCGCGGCTGACCGGCTCCTGGGCCGGCGCCTTCGGCCAGACGCAGTTCATGCCGACCACCTACCAGCGTCTCGCCGTGGACGGCGACGGCGACGGGCGGCGCGACGTGGTCGATTCGGTGGCCGACGCGGTCGCCTCCACCGCCAACTTCCTGCGCGTCGCCAAGTGGTCGAACGGGCAGCCCTGGGGCTACGAGGTGCGGCTGCCGCGCGGCTTCAACGTCGCCGCTGCGGGCCGCAAGAACAAGCACGCCGTCGGCCATTGGGCCTCGCTCGGCGTCACCCGCGTCGATGGCAAGGCGCTGACGGGGGAGGGGCCCGCCGGCATCATCGCGCCGGCCGGCATCAATGGCCCGGCCTTCCTCGTGACGAAGAACTTCGACGCGATCTATTCCTACAACGCCGCCGAGTCCTACGGGCTGGCCATCGCCGTCCTCTCGGACCGCCTGCGGGGCCGCCCCGGCGTCCAGGCCGACTGGCCGACCGACGATCCGCCGCTCTCGCGTGCCGAGCGCCGCGACCTCCAGACCCGCCTGACCGCCCGCGGCTACGATGTCGGCGAGCCGGACGGGAAGGTCGGCTCCAAGACCCGCGAGGCGATCAAAGAGATCGAGCGCCAACTCGGCATGCCGGCCACCGGGCGACCGGGCGGAAAGGTGCTGGAGGCGTTGCGGCGGGGGTAACGGCACCCCGGCGCGCCGGATCGTCGGCTTTGGCCGCGCGAACGATCCGGCGTCAATCCGGGAAGAACCGTTCTCGCATCGTTCAGACAAACCCTTCGGCCTGAGCGAGAGCCCAATCGGCTTCCTCGGCCGAGGGTGCTCCGGCCATGTCATCGGCGCGGATGCGAACGTCCTGAAGTCGATTGAAAGCGCGACCGAACGCGGCATCGCCTCGACCGCTCTGGATCAGCGCTTGGCCGAAGGCGGCAATCACTCCGGCCTGCGTCTTGATCGCCATCCCGCCGCGAAGATGACTGGTCGCCATCAACGAAGCTCACGCGACGTCAAACATGGCGTGATAGGCCCGGCTGAAACTGCCTTCGGTATCGCCGACTTCGAGAAGGAGCCGAGCCGCCGGCGCTCGCTCGGCCTCGCCGATGAAGGCTTTGGCGATGGCGCCATTCGCGCTCCCACAGCGGCACGGCCTGAACGAGCAGCCCGGTTTCCATCAGAATGTCGAAGGCGATCTCGCCCGAGATACGGCTGCGCTCGGCGTCGCTGTCAGCGTGATACGTTCCTCGGGCTCGGCTTCCGAACGGGAAGACCTCGCGGGTGGGGTAATGCCCCCGATCCGCGTGAGAACAGCGCGCAGGCCGCGCTCCGTCGCATCGTCCGGAAACGGCGATCGACAAGCGTCCGTGCTCGGCTCCGGATCGGAGATCGACCTGTGATGGACGCCACACCGGCTGCCCGTACCAGTTCTCTCCATAGGTGCATGGAAACACAAAACAAAAAACCCGCCCCGATCTTCTCGGGACGGGCGCATCGGTAAAAGCGGCCCCGTAGGACCACTCTTAGAGGGAATTTACTCCGCGGCAGTCGCGGCAGCGGCCTTCTGGGCCTTGGCGGCCTTCTCGGAGCGGTCCGAACGCTCGACGATACGGGCCGACTTACCGCGGCGGTCGCGCAGGTAGTAGAGCTTGGCGCGACGGACCTTACCGCGGCGGACCACCTTGATCGAATCGATCATCGGGGAGTGCACGGGGAAGACGCGCTCCACGCCCTCGCCGTAGGAGATCTTGCGGACGGTGAAGCTCTCGTTGAGCCCGCCGCCGTTCCGGGCGATGCAGACGCCCTCATAGGCCTGGACGCGGGTACGCTCGCCTTCCTTGACGCGGACGTTGACGATGACCGTGTCGCCCGGCTCGAAATCCGGAATGGTCTTGGCGAGGCGGGCAACTTCTTCCCGCTCAAGCTGCTCGATGATGTTCATGAAAGGCTCCGGCCGTTAGCGCCCGTCCGGTAAAGTCCGGGCGTCAGGATTTCGGCATCCTGTTGTGAGTTGGGCGGGGCTGTACAGGATGCCCGCCGCTTTGTCGATGGGGATCGTGCCCGGCTGCCGCGATCACCCGAGCGGGAGCGTCAGGATACGATCACGCTCCCGGTCGCCGGCGATCCCTCGCAGGCGATCAGTTCCGCAGGGAACCGGTGGTCGTGACCGCGGCCTGCGGCTTCGCCTTAGGGGCCTCGGACTTGTGTGTCTCGGGCTTGTGTGTCTCGGGCTTGGGGACCTCGGCGGACTTCTCGTCCTTGCCGGGCTTCTTGCCCAGGACCTTGCTGAAGGCGCTCACATCGCCGTCCGCGTCGGCCACGGTGACGCGGGGCGGCTTGGCTGAGCCGGGCTTGGCGTGACCCGCTTTGCTCTCAGCCGCTTTGGCCGGCTCCTGCACGGCGACCACCGTCGTTGGCTTCGCCGGTTCCTTGGCCTGCTCCTTACGGGCGGCGGCGGCCTTGGTCGGGCCGGGGGCGTCGGCGGCGGCGATCAGGACGGGCTTGCCCTTGGCATCGACCTCGAACTCGTTCGGTCCGAGCGCGAGGCTCTCCGGCCGGCTGACGTCACCGAGGTGATAGCGGCCGTATTCCTTGGCCGTGTAGGCGAGCTCCTTCTCCTTCTCCTTTTCCTTCTCGTTCTCGATCAGGCTGGCGAAGGTCGGCCCTTCCGGCTTCTGGGGGCGGAAGACCGGGTTCTGTCCGCCGTCGTCGTAGACGACGCGGGTCGCGGGCGTGCCCTTGGCGATCAGTTCGGCAACCTCGTGGCTGTCCCGGTCGCGCTTCTCGGCGACCAGCGGATCGACCCGCGGCGTGCAGTTGCCCGCCGCCACGTCGGCCCCGCCGAACACGTATTTGGTGCCGCACGCCGCGACCCGCGGCTCCTCCTTGAGGGTCTCGAAATAATCCGAGCCCTCCTTGAGGTTCTTCCAGAACGGCGCGTTGGGGTCGTTGCGGAACTTGGCGATGTTCGAGGCCGTCATCCGGAAGGGGTAGGATTGGAACTGGAAGGCGCGCTGGCCGCCGTTGAAGGCCTCGCGGGCGATGGCGTAGATCTCCGACATCGAGGCGTCGGTCATCGCGAAACAGCCCGACGACGAGCAGGTGCCGTGCACCATGATGTAGTTGCCGGTGCCGCCCTTGGCCCGGTCGATGGCGTTGGGGTAGCCGACATCGAAGGAGAGGTAGTAGCTGGAGTTCGGGTTCATCTGCCCCGGCGTGATCGCATAGAACCCTTCCGGCGCCTGCCGGTCGCCCTGCTTCAGCTTGGGGCCGAGCTGGCCCGACCAGCGGCAGATCGGGAAGGTCTTGAGCAGCGCGTACTGGCCGTTGGCGCCGCGCTTCCACACCTCCATCTCCGCTTCCTTCTTGAAGGCGCGGATCAGGATCGGGTCGGTCTGGCTCATGCCCTTGGTCTGCATGAGTGCGAGCGTCTGCGGGGGAATCGGTGTCAGGCTGCGGGTCGAAGCGCCGCCGAGCATGGCGCTGTCCTGGCAGGCACCGAGGGTCATCGCCAGAGCGACGGCAGCAGCCGCCACAAACGGACGCACAGCCATGGGGAACCCGTCCTTACGTGTCCTCGCCCGCAGGGCAATTCCTGCCCTTTTGCGGACGTCACTCCCCGAACCCTATAGCCTCGCTAAGCTTACCCAGAACTTACCGCAAGGCAGCAATCCACATTGTGGACAGGCGTTGCAAATCCGTCACGGTTCCGCGGGAAATGGGCTGTGCTCCCGCATGACACCCTTCACGAAGGCGTCATCGGCGGAATCGGCGAAGCGGACACCGACCGATGGCGAACGAACCTCGATCCGGAGCCAGTCGAGATGGGGCTCCTGCGCGAGCACGCTCACCGTCCGGCTCTCTCCTTGGTGCAACTGGAGCATCAAGAGGTGATTGTCGGCACCCCGCGCCGTCAGCGCGTCGCGGATCGCCCGAACCGTCGCCGCCTCGGTGGGAAGGGCGGTCATCAGGTAGAAGCGGTTGCGGGCACCGGGCCGGTCCAGGGCCGCACGCAGCCGCCGCACGCCGGCTTGCAGGAAGCCGTAATCCTCGTCGCTGGCCGCCGGGTCGTGGTGGTTGAACACGAACGGAATCGCGTACCGATCCCGATAGAGGAGATGGCGGCAACGCGTCTCGTTCGGCGCCTGCCGCTCATGCAGGGGCGTGCTCTCGTAGTGGCGCCGGTCGAGCAGATCGGAAAAGTCGTCGGCGAGACAATCCCGGACCATTCCCGGCGAGGAGAAGATCCAGTCGAAGGGCGCCGACCATGTGCGCAGGTCGAGCCCCTTCAGGATCTGCGCGGTATGGCAGTGGCTGCCGAGCGAGATGTGGTTGACGGCACCGGGCTCGCGGAGGTCGCGCCGGCCGAGGCGGCGCAGGCCGTTCAGCAGGCCCGCGCCGAGCCCCCGTTTCACAGCTTGCGGCCGATCTCGAGAAACTTCTGCGCGCGCCGGTCGCGGACCTCGTCCCGGCTCAGGCCTTCGAACTCGGCCAGCGCCCGGGCGATGGCGTCACCGGTCGCGTCGAGCGCCGCCTGGCGGTCGCGGTGGGCGCCGCCGGTCGCTTCGGGCACGATGGAATCGATGATGCCGAGGCGCAGCAGATCCTGCGCGGTGATCTTCATGGCGGTGGCAGCGTCATGCGCGCGGCCCTGGTCGCGCCACAGGATCGAGGCGGCGCCCTCCGGCGAGATCACGCTGTAGATGGCGTGTTCCAACATCATCACCGTGTTGGCGGTGGCGATGGCGATGGCGCCGCCCGAGCCGCCTTCGCCGATGACGACGGCGACGTTCGGCACGCCGAGCGCGAGGCAGGCTTCCGTCGAGCGGGCGATCGCTTCGGCTTGGCCGCGCTCCTCGGCCTCGATGCCGGGGAAGGCGCCTGCGGTGTCGACGAAGGCGAGGACCGGCAGGCCGAACCGGTCGGCGGTCTCCATCAGGCGCACGGCCTTGCGGTAGCCCTCCGGCCGGGCCATCCCGAAATTGTGCCGCAGCCGCGCCTCGGTGGTCGCGCCCTTCTCCTGGCCGAGGACGCAGACCGGGCGGCCGCGGAAGCGCCCGAATCCGCCGAAGATCGCCTCGTCCTCGCCGAAGGTGCGGTCACCGGCCAGCGGCGTGAACTCCTCGATCAGCCCGGCGCAGTAATCGACGAAGTGCGGCCGCTGCGGATGGCGCGCGACCTGCGTCTTCTGCCACGGCGTGAGCGCGGCATAGATCTCGGCGAGCGCCTGGGCCGCCTTGCCCTCCAGGCGCCCGACCTCTTCGCTGATCGCGACCGCGCCGTCGCGCTGGCCCAGGGCCTTGAGTTCCTCGAGCTTCGCCTCGAGTTCCGCCACGGGCTTCTCGAAGTCGAGATAGGAGCGCATCACCGCCATCGATCGTCGGTCCAACTTTTTGCTCGGCAGCCGTGCACACGCCCGGCGCCCTGCGACCGGCGCGAGGTGTTCAGGGAAGCGGGCATAGGTGTCAACCGCCGCTTAGCGTCAGCGCGTGCGGCGCAGCAAGATCGACTTCGCCGAACCATTGGGGCAAGTCGTGGGGCGTGAGGGTCCGCGCGGCCCGTGAAGCGGAGGGCATTTCATGAGCCTGCAAGGGAAATCCGCCGTCGTCACCGGCTCGACGAGCGGCATCGGCCTCGCCATCGCCAAGAGCTTCGCTAAGGACGGCGCGAACATCGTCCTCAACGGCTTCGGCAAGCCCGAGGAGATCGAGCGCACGCGAACCGGCATCGAGAGCGAGTTCGGCGTGAAGGCGGTCTACTCGCCCGCCGACCTCACCAAGCCCGACGAGATCGGCGGGCTGATCGCACTCTCGGTCGAGACGTTCGGCGGCATCGACATCCTCGTGAACAATGCGGGCATCCAGTACGTCTCGCCGATCGAGGACTTTCCGGTCGAGAAGTGGGACCAGATCATCGCGCTCAATCTCAGCTCGGCCTTTCACACCCTGCGCGCGGCCGTGCCGCACATGAAGGCGAAAGGCTGGGGCCGGGTCATCAATACGGCCTCGGCGCACTCGATGGTCGCCTCGCCCTACAAGTCGGCCTATGTCGCGGCCAAGCACGGCGTCGTCGGCCTCACCAAGACGGCGGCGCTCGAGCTTGCCACCCACGGAATCACCGTCAACTGCATCTCACCGGGCTATGTCTGGACCCCGCTGGTGGAAAGCCAGATCCCGGACACGATGAAGGCGCGCGGGCTCACCAAGGAGCAGGTGATCGAGGACGTTCTGCTCAAGGCGCAGCCGACCAAGGAATTCGTGACGATCGATCAGGTGGCCGCGCTCGCCCTGTTCCTGTGCACGGACAGCGCCAGCCAGATCACCGGCGCCAACATCGCGATGGATGGCGGGTGGACGGCGCAGTAGCACCGACGAACGGGAGAGCGCGGCGCGAGAGCATCGTCCCGAAAGGTGGTTGCCGGCTTTCGGAAAAAGATGATGCAAAAGCGAGAGCCTCGATCATCGTCCTGGATCAGGTGTCCAGGACGATGATCGAGCGCCGCGCTCCGACCTGTTTCGCTCAGCGGCGCGAATGCAGCAGCAGGGCGAGGCCGTAGCCGACCGCGCCGGCGATCAGGAGAGCAAGGAACGGGTTCTCCCCAACCTGCGTCTCGACCCGCTCGCGCCCATCGCGCAGATACGTGCCGCCGTTACGGCTGACGCGGTCATAGGCGTCCTCCGCATAGCCGCCGACATCGTCGGCGATGTCGCGCACGGTGTCCTTGGCCTGCCCGTAGATGCGCTGCGCGCGGCCCTCGGCTTCCCGGTAACGGCCTTCCAGCGAATCCCGGTCCGAGCCGAGCGCATCGCCCACCACGCCTTGCGCCCGCCCGCCGAGATCCTTCGCGGTGCCGACGATGCGATCCGTATCAACCATGGCGGAACTCCTGCTTTTGTCAGGCCCGCCGCCTTGAGAGTTCGGGCGGGCATCGGACAGGAGAACGTTCGAGGAAGGAATCGGTCCCGCGCCGCAGCGAAAAAGCGGCGTCCCTCGTCCCGCTGAGGAAACGACTCAGCCCGCCTCCGCCAGCACCACCGCCCGCGGCGGCGGCAGGTTGGAGCGCAGCTCGCGGCTGACCGCCGAGGAGGTCGCGACGGTGCCGAGATTGACGTAGGTCTCGTGGTTCTTCTCGATCGCCGACAGGTCGTAGAGGTAGTTCACCATCAGCCCGTAGGACTGACGCAGGCCCTTCTTCGAGGTGTCGCCGAGGAAATTCATCCGCTCCAGCCGCGCGCCGTTGCCGAGATGGAAGCGGGCCACCGGATCGAGCGGGCGGCCCTTCTCGTTCTTGGCGCGCAGGAAATAGGCGGCCGCCGCGGGCAGCATGGCGCGCCGCACCGCCTCGCACTTCGTCTTGTCGCTGCGCCAATCTTCGGTATCGAGCAGGCGCAGCGCCTCCACATCCTCCCGCGTCAGGCCTTGCGGCGCGTCGGCGCCACGCTCCCGGTCGAGCCAAGTGCGGAAGCCGGGCACGGGCGAGAGGGTGACGAAGGTCTTCAGCGAGGGAATCTCACGGGCGAGATCCTCGACCACCTGCTTGATGAGGAAGTTTCCGAAGGTGACGCCGGCCAAACCCTTCTGGCAGTTCGAGATCGAGTAGAAGATCGCGGTCGTGGCGCTCCGCGCGGGCACCGGTTCGCGCCCGTCGGCCAGGATCGGCTGGATCGCCGGGGCGATGGCGTTGGTGAGCGCCACCTCGACGAAAATCAGCGGCTCGTCGAGCAGGGCCGGGTGGAAGAAGGCGAAGCAGCGCCGGTCCGTCGGCTGGATGCGGCGGCGCAACTCGTCCCAATCGGCGATCTCGTGGACCGCCTCATAGCGGATGATCTTCTCGAGGATGTCGGCCGGCGTCGACCAATCGATCGGGCGCAGAACGAGGAAGCCCCGGTTGAACCAAGAGGCGAACAGGTGCTCGAAATCGCTATCGAGGCTCACCGCCGCGTCGATCGTCTCCGGGGCGGCTTCCCGATCCTTCAGGCGCTTGCGTAGCGTGAACAGATCCTCGCGCATCCGCACCAGCGCCAGGGTGCCACCGCGGGCGAGATTGAGCCGCCGGATCAGTTCCTGAGAGCGCGGCTCGGCCGCCACGTGCAACAGACCGAGTCGGGCCCGCGTCGGGTCAGCACGGTAAGCGGCGATGGCCGCGTCGACCGCATCATGGTCGGCGCCGAATTCGGTGGCGATGAGTTCGAGGAAGGCGAGCCGGTCCTCAAGGGGAAAGGCGGCGTAGCGATCGAGGATCAAGCGGGCGAGCGCGACGCCCGAGGCTTCGCCGCGACGGGAGATCAAGTCTTCGCAGAATCGGGTCAGGTCGGCCGCGCTCGCCGTCCGCGCCAGATCGGAGCGGGCCAAGCCGATGAGATCCCGGCCCCGGTCGCTGATGGTCTGGATGAGATCGCCGAGGAACGAGATCGCCGCCATGACCGAACAAGCCCTTGGATCCGCCGAGCCGACGCAGACAAGGCTCGGCCGTTACCGGAACCTAGAGCCTACGCCGCCTCGGCGCCAGATATGGGAAGCATGCGGGGGCTCCGCCGGGAACACCATTCCCCTGAGCGAATCGCGTTGCGCCGGCAGGCCATGGTCGACCGAGGCCGACCCGTCGGCCGCCCTTAGAACTGCGCTTCCGCATGCGGCGCGAGATCCACCGTATCGGCGCGCTCGCGCCAGTCGTTCACACCGCGTGAGCGGGCAAAGCGGATCTCCGCGGCCTTCAGGGCGCGCTCCGGATCGCGCGCGCGAGAAATCTCGACGAAGCCGACCGTGAAGGGCACTCCGAGGATCTGCTTCGCGAAGTGGACGCGGTAATTCGGCATACACGACTCCTCATCTTGAAGCGGCGGCCGGCCACCCGGGGAAAATGTGCGCCATCACGCGCCCATCTGTAAATGGTTGCCCGGCCAAGCTGCTGCAAAGGCTGTGTGTTTTTCTTACAATTGTTCATATAGGCCGTCTTTTGAGGGATGCTACCATCACGCGTCGGTATGTCCTCGGCACGACGTCCGCTCCGCATTCGACCTTGGCGAGGGTACGGTCTTCGACCGTGCGTTTCGGCAGGCCGTCGGAGCGAAACCGGACATTCTGCCGCGCGACGGCTACGCCTCGTTGTGTCGTCAGGGCTGGCGGTTCGGCTGCGGCCTGCCGTATGGGGCGGTCCATGCCGTTTGTCCTGCCCCTCGATGCCTCTCCGTCCCAGCCCTCCGAGATGCGGGCAGCGCACCGATGAGCCGTGAAGCGGGCGGCGACCGCGCCTTATCCCCCACGACGCGCGTCGGGCTCACCCTGATTGCGGGTGGGGCCGTCGCCAACATCTACTACAATCAGCCTCTCCTCGCGGTCCTCGTTGCCGAGTTCGGCGAGCGGGCGGCCCTGCTCGTGCCTACGGCCAGCCTCGTCGGCTACGGCCTGGGCATCCTGTTCCTCGTGCCCCTCGGCGATGCCCTGCCGCGGCGTGACCTCATCGTGTGGCAGTTGCTGGGGCTGGCGGTCGCCCTGGTCGTCGCCGCGCTCAGCCCGAATCTCACCGTGCTCGCGACGGCCAGCCTCGTCATCGGCGTACTCGCCTGCGCCGCGCAGCAGGCGGTGCCCTTCGCCGCCGAGCTTGCGCCCGATGCGAGCCGGGGACGGATCGTCGGCGGCGTCATGACCGGCCTGCTCTCCGGCATCCTGCTCGCCCGCACCGCGAGCGGCTTCGTCGGCGCGCAGTTCGGCTGGCGCGCGGTGTTCTTCGCCGCAGCCGGCCTCGCTGTCGCCATGGCGGGGGTCGCGTGGCGCACGCTGCCGCGCAGCGCACCGAAGCAGCGCCTGCGTTATCGCGCGCTGATGATCTCGCTGCTGCATCTCGTGCGCAGCCAGCCGATCTTGCGCAACGCCAGCCTGTCCCAGGCCCTGCTGTTTGCCAGCTTCAACGCGTTCTGGGCGACGCTGGCCCTCCTCGTCGAGGCGCCGCCCTTCGATCTCACCGCGGCAGGCGCGGGCTTGTTCGGCGTCATCGGCGTCGCAGGCGCGCTGATCGCTCCCTATTCCGGCCGCTACAGCGACCGGCGCGGCGCCCGGCCGGTGGTGATCGTCGGCAGCGCCCTGGTCGCGGCGGCCTTCGCGGTGCTGGCGCTGGCCGGTGAGGTGTCGCTCCTCGCCATCGCGGCAGGCGTGCTGCTCCTCGACATCGGCATCAACGGCGCGCTGATCGCCAACCAGACCCGCGCCTACGCCCTCGCGCCGGGCGCCCGCGGGCGCGTCAACACCGTGCTGTTCACCGCCGTCTTCATCGGTGGGGCGGCCGGCGCCTTCCTCGGCTCGCGCGCCTTCCTCCTCGCGGGCTGGCCCGGCGTCTGCGCCGTCGGCGGCGCCTTCGCGCTCGCCGCGTTGGCCGTCTCTTGGCTGGGCGGCCGATCCCAGCCTACTTGAGCACCCGCGAGAGGCGGCACCACGCCACCTTGTCCGGGGGCAGGCCGAAGCGCAGCCGCTCCGGCGCTTCGACAAAGCGCCGCAGGTAGATCCCGGCCTCGCCGAGTGCCCGGAACAGGCCGGGCCCGTCCGGGAAATCCGCCGTACGGAACAGGGCCGTCCCGCCGACGATTCGTCCGCCGGCCCGCCCGATCATCCGGTCGAGGCGGCCTGCGTCTTTCGCCCGGGCGGCGGCGGCTTCGCGGCGCCACGCGGCATCCGGCAGCGCCGCGCAGCCTGCGGCGATGGCGGGGCCCGAGACCGCCCACGGACCGAGGGCGGATTCGATGCGCCGCGCCAGCGCCGGCTCGGTGAGCGCGAAGCCGAGCCGGAGGCCCGCGAGTCCGTAGGTCTTGCCGAACGAGCGCAGGATCACGAGGCCGGGCCCCGGCCGCGCGGCCTCCACGGGTTCCAGATCGGCGAAGGCCTGATCGAGCACGACGAGACCTCCCCCGGCGACGCGCGCCAGCGCCTCAGCCGAGAGCACGCGCCCGTCGGGATTGTTGGGGCTGACCGCCACCACGACCTCAGCCCCCTCGACCTCGCGCGCGTCGGTCACCATCCGCACCGTATGGCCGGAGCGGGTCCAGGCGGCGGCGTGCTCGGCATAGGTCGGGCCGACCACCGCGACGCGGGAGGGCGGCAGGAGCCGCGGCAGGGTCTCGATCAGGATCTGCGTGCCGGGCGCGGCGACGACATGGTCCGGACCCGGCGCGCCGTAGGCCGCCACTGCCGCGGATTTGAGCCGGGCAAGGTCGGCGGGGGAGGGCAGGCGGTAAAGGGCACTGGCTATGAGGGGCGGCAGCGGATAGGGCACCGGGTTGATACCGGTGGAAAGGTCGATCCACGGCTCGGGCGCCCCCGGAAACAGCCGGCGGGCCGCGTCGAGATCGCCGCCATGCGCAATCCCGTCGCGCGAACCGTCCGTCAGCACCTCGCGTCCGCCCATCCCGCCCTGCACCGACCCTGCCAACGATGTCCTGGATCGCCCTGACCCATCCGCCCGATACCCTCGGCATCCTGGCCCTCGCCCTGCTGATCGAGGCCGTGGCGGGTTATCCGGACCGCCTCTACAGGGCGCTCGGCCATCCTGTCACCTGGATCGGCGGGCTGATCGCCGCGCTCGAACGCGGGCTCAACCGGGGCGCGCCGCGAACGCGCCGGCTCGGCGGCCTCCTGGCTCTCACCGTGCTGCTCGCCACGGTGGCCGCCGTCACCCTGGGGCTGACGGCGCTCGCCGCGCTCACGGGCCATGGGTTCGGCCTGATGGTCCTCGCGATTCTCGCCGCGAGCCTGCCGGCGCAGCGCAGCCTGTTCGTCCATGTCCGGCGTGTCTCCGCCGCCCTGCGGACGGAGGGGCTGGCCGGGGGGCGCACCGCCGTGTCGATGATCGTCGGCCGAAACCCTGAAAGCCTCGACGAGGCGGCCGTGTGCCGGGCCGCGATCGAGAGCCTCGCCGAGAACTTTTCCGACGGCATCGTCGCGCCGGCCTTCTGGATCGGCGCCGGCGGGCTCACGGGCGGCGCGCTCTACAAGGCGATCAACACCGCCGACAGCATGGTCGGCCACCGGACCCCCCGTTACGAGGCGTTCGGCTGGGCTTCCGCCCGTCTCGACGACCTCGTGAACCTGCCCGCTTCGCGGCTCACCGCCCTCCTGCTGATCGCGGCGGCGGCCCTGAGCCGGGATGTCTCCGCGACGGGTGCGTGGCGGGCAATCCGCCGCGACGCGGGCCGCCACCGCTCGCCCAATGCCGGCTGGCCCGAGGCGGCCATGGCCGGCGCATTGGGGTTACGGCTCGCGGGCCCACGCATCTACGGCGACACCCGTGTCGAGGATGCCTGGATGGGCGACGGGCGGGCCGAGGCCAACCCCGACGACATCGTGCGCGCGCTGAAGCTCTATCGGACGGCCTGCGCGCTGCAATTCACGCTGGTCGCGGCCGGGACCGGCCTCTGGCTCACCTTCGGCCGGTAGCGCCGCTCAGCGCAGGCGCAGCAGCCCGTCGCAGTCGAGATGCGCTTCGAGGTGGTCGGCGAAGCGGTCGAGCACCTCTTCGATGCCGGCCTCGTAGCGGGTGAGGCCGGGCGCGGCGCCGAGCCGGGCGAGCCAGGCCGCGCGTTGGTGGTCGTCGGCGAACAGGCCGTGGACATAGGTGCCGGTCACGAGCCCATCGCCTGAGACGGCACCGTCGACCCGCCCGTCGGCCAGGCGCAGCAGGGGTCGGGCGGTGTCCGGCCCGGTCGTATCGCCGACATGCATCTCGTAGCCGGAGAACGGCGCGCCATCCGCGAGCGTCGTGCCGGTGGCGGCGACGAGGCGCTTCTCGCCCGTCATCACCGTCTCGACGTCGAGGAGACCGAGACCCGGCACGTCACGCGGCGCACCCTCGATTCCCTGCGGATCGGCGATGGAGCGGCCGAGCATCTGGTAGCCGCCGCACAGCCCGAGCACGCGACGGCCGCGGCGCAGATGGGCGCGGATATCGATGTCCCATCCTTCCGCGCGCAGACATTCGAGATCGTCGATCGTGGTCTTGGAGCCCGGAAGGATGATGAGATCGGCGTCCGCCGGGACGGGCTCGCCGGGCGGCACGAAGGTCACGGCGACGCCAGGCTCCTGCCGCAGCGGGTCGAGGTCGTCAAAATTGGCGATGTGCGGAAAGCGCAGCACCGCGATCAGCGGCAAGGCGCCGTCGCGGGGCGCTTGAGGGGCATCGAGCGCCACCGCATCCTCCGGCGGCAGGCGGCCGGCATCGGCAAAGAACGGCACGAGGCCGAGCGGGGACCAGCCGGTGCGCGCGGCGATCAGGGCCATGCCGTCGGCAAACAGCGTCGGGTCGCCGCGAAAGCGGTTGACGATGAAGCCGCGGATCATCGCCGCATCGTCGGGCTCCAGCACCGCCTGCGTGCCGACGAGGCTGGCGATGACGCCGCCCCGATCGATGTCGCCGACGAGCACCACCGGCGTTCCCGTCGCCCGGGCAAAACCCATATTGGCAATGTCGCCCTGCCGCAGGTTCACCTCGGCCGGCGAGCCCGCGCCCTCCACGAGCACGATGTCCGCCTCGCTGCGCAGCCGCTCGAAGCTGTCGAGCACGGAGGCCATCAGGCGCGGCTTCCAGGTTTGGTACTCCCGTGCCCGCGCGGTGCCGATCATCCGCCCCTGCACCACCACCTGCGCGCCGACCTCGCTCTGCGGCTTCAGGAGGACCGGGTTCATGTGGACCGAGGGCGCGACCCGCGCGGCGCGGGCCTGGAGCGCCTGGGCCCGGCCGATCTCGCCGCCATCGGCGGTGACGGCGGCGTTGTTCGACATGTTCTGCGGCTTGAACGGACGCACCGTCAGGCCGCGCCGGGTGAAGGCACGGGCGAGGCCGGCCACCAGCAGCGACTTGCCGACATCGGATCCGGTCCCCTGGAGCATCAGGGCGCGGGTCATCGGTGGTTCTTCGGTCGAGGCGCGGGCATCCCGCTGCATGGCATCGGGGCCGGGCGGCGTCGAGCCGATTGCGTGTCTCTCACAAAACTTCCGCTGCGCCGCCGTGCCCAGAACGGAGACGATCGGTGATCGGGCGTTTCGTGAGGCACTCTTGCGGCGCTCTGCGCTCGCTGCGCCGTGCCATCAGCCAGGCAAGCGCACCCGCGGCATCGGGGATGGCGGGCACATCCGGCAGGGCGGGGCGGTCGACGATCACCACGGGAAGGCCGAGCCGGCGCGCCGCCTCGATTTTCGGATAGGTCGCCGCGCCGCCGGAATTCTTCGTCACCAGCACCTCGATTCGCGCCTCGCGCATGAAGCGGATCTCGTCCGCCAGCGTGAAGGGGCCGCGGGCGCTGACGGTGACGAGGTTCGGCACCGGCAGCGCGTCGCCGACCGGCTCGATGGTGCGCACGACATAAGCGTGCTGCGGCGCGCGGGCGAAGGCGGCGAGTTCCTGTCGGCCGATGGTGAGGAACACCGTTCTCGGTGCGGCCCCGAGCGCGTCAAGACAGGCCGGCACGTTCGCGGCCGCGATCCAGTCGTCGCCGGGCGCGCGCTCCCAGGCCGGGCGACGCACCGCGAGCAGAGGCACCGCGACGGCTCTGCACGCCTCGGCCGCATTGGCCGAGATCTGCGCGGCGAACGGGTGGGTCGCGTCGATCACCACCTCAATGCCGTTCCCGACAAGCCACCGCGCCAACCCCTCCGTACCGCCGAACCCGCCGATCCGGGTCGGCACCGGTTCGGGCCGCGGCGCGGCGGTGCGGCCGGCCAGCGACAGCGTCACCGAGACATCCGGCTCCCGCGCCAGCCCGGCGACGAGCGCGCTGGCCTCGGTGGTGCCGCCGAGGACGAGGATGCGCAGAGGCGCTGCATCGGGATTCGGCGTGGGATGACGCGCGGCAGAACCCTGGTCGGCGGCTCCGGACATTCGTACAACCTGACTCGCCCGGATCAGCCCGGCAAAGGTCGGGCGAGGTTTTCGACGTGAGACCCTTCTGCCGCGATTGTCTGACGATGCAAGCCGCCGGCGCACTGCGCTGCCGCGGATGCGGCTCGCCGCGCCTGCTGTCGCACGCGGCCCGCGACACCTTGAGCATCGCCCACGTCGATTGCGACGCCTTCTACGCGGGGATCGAGAAGCGCGACGACCCGTCCTTGCGCGACAAGCCGCTCATCATCGGCGGGGGCAAGCGCGGCGTCGTCTCCACCGCCTGCTATCTCGCCCGGATCTCCGGCGTGCGCTCGGCGATGCCGATGTTCGAGGCGTTAAAGCGCTGTCCCGACGCCACGGTGCTGCGGCCGGATATGGAGAAGTACGCCCGCGTCGGGCGCGAGGTGCGGGCGATGATGCTGGCGCTCACGCCGCTGGTGGAGCCCGTCTCCATCGACGAGGCGTTCCTCGATCTCTCCGGCACCGAGCGCCTGCACGGGACGAGCCCGGCACTCACGCTCGCCCGCTTCGCCGCACGGGTCGAGGCGGAGGTCGGCATCACCGTGTCGGTGGGTCTGTCCGACAACAAGTTCCTGGCCAAGATCGCCTCGGACCTCGACAAGCCGCGCGGCTTCTCGATCATCGCAGGCGAGGACGCCGCGACGTTCCTCGCCGACAAGCCGGTCGGTATCCTGCCCGGCATCGGCGAGAGCGCGCGAAACCGCCTCGCTTCACTCAACATCCACCGCGTCGGCGACATCGCACGCGCCGATCCGGTGCGTCTCCAAGCCTCTCTCGGACGGGATGCGCTGCGTCTCATCGATCTCGCCGCCGGCCGGGACCGGCGGCCGGTGCGCCCGACCCGGGAAGCCAAGAGCGTCTCGTCCGAGACGACCTTTTCGACCGATCTCACCCGGTTCGAGGATCTGCGGCCGATCCTCTGGCAGCTCTGCGAAAAGGTGTCGGCACGGCTCAAGCGGGCGGAACTCGCCGCCGGCAGCGTCACGCTGAAGCTGAAGGACGCCCGCTTCCGGCTGCGCACCCGCACCCGCGGCGGCCTGAAACCCACCCAACTCGCCGACCGGCTCTTCCGGGAGGGCGAGCCGATGCTGCGGGCGGCCTGCGACGGCACGGCCTTCCGGTTGATCGGCATCGGCGGCGGCGATCTCTGCGGCGCGATCCACGCCGACCGCGGCGATCTCGCCGATCAGGGCATCGAGCGCGTCGCCCGCCGCGAGGCGGCGCTCGACCGGCTGCGGGAAAAGTTCGGCAATGCCGCGATCCAGCGCGGCCTCGTCTTCACCGGCGAGCCGGAGCGGCGGCGCACCTGAAGCGCGGCGGCTACTTCTTGCAGCCGGCCTCGGCCTTCGGGTCGGCTTTGGCGAGGTCGAGCCGCGTCAGATTCCCGTCGATGGCGAAATCCCCGTAATCGAGGTGCAGCCGCCCGCTGACGCCGTCCTCGTAGAGGTCGAAGGTAAGAGTGTAGATCGGCGTGCGCTCACCCACGCCGGCGGTGAAGTAGCTCAGCGTGACCGGCCACCGGCGCAGGGTGCCGTGAACGCCCTCGCGCAGCGGCTTGTCGCGCTCGGTGTCGGCGGCGGGCGCGGCATTCGGGCGGCCGATGATGGCCAGCGTGTCGTAGACCTTGCGCCCGTCATCCGAGCCGTCGAACACCTTGGCCGAGACCGTCGTCTCACCCGCCTTGGCCGCCTCGATCAGGCGGATCATGTGGTGGATCGGAAACAGGACCGGACCCTCGGCCTGGAACTGGTCGCGCTTGGGCTCCTTGAGCTTCACCTTGAGCGCATCGGCCGCCTCCGCCGTCCCGTCGACGGCCGGGGAGGGCGCATTGTTGAGGATGGTCGTGGTGCGGAAGCGGAAGCTCTTGCCGTCGCCGTTCTCGAAGGTGGTGCTGCGCAGATCCGAGGTGCGGTCGCCGGACTCGCCGGAATCGAGCATCGTCACCTGACGCGTCTGCATGGTGTAGCCGCGGCAGGCGTCGCCCGAGAAATCGATGACGATGCGCCCGCGAACGCCCTCGACGGCTCGCGTCCCCTCCGAGCGCGCCAACGACAGATCGTAGACCGCGCGGTGGTTGGCAAGCCGGATGGCGGCCTCGTTCGGAACCGGCGCAGCGGGCCCCGCGGCCATCGCGCTTCCCGGCATCGCGGCAAGGAGGAAAAGGGCCGGCGCGAGGCGCAGTCGCATGCGATCTCCCAAAATCCGCTCACGGTCGGTTGTCCACCGGCGGCAGGCCGGCGGATGACGTCCGTCACATAGTCATCCCGTCCGTCCGGACAATCTTTTTCGATCGCGCTCCCGACGCGACAGCGAACATCTCGTCCGTCCGCGCAACCGCCCGGCAGCCCGGCAAGCCAGCCCTCGCCCCATCCGCATGCGCGAAAAAGACCAAGTTTACGCAACGCGTTAACGGGTGGCGCAGGATTCGCTCGTGGGACCATCAGGTCCGATCGGTTCCGGCGTCGCACGGTCTGATTGCCGGGGGAAACCGGACCGTGAGACGCGCGGACCCTTGCTCCGCGGTCGAGCTGTCCTGTAGTCTCCACAGCGTCGCCAACGGCATCTTTGGCGTCTGTTAACCGACATGTGCAGGGCCGGATCGCGGGCCCTGGCCATGCCTGTTGTCGCCATGCGCGGCTGCAGCGCCGCGCTGTCGCCCGGTCTCGCGCTCAAGGATGTTTCGACGTGGAGGGGACAATGACGGAAGCGGTCCCGAGCTGGACGGATGAGCGCGTGGAGCTGCTTCGTCGCCTGTGGGACGACGGCCTGAGCGCCAGCCAGATCGCCCTCCAGATCGGTGGCGTCTCGCGCAACGCGGTCATCGGCAAGGTGCATCGCCTCGGCCTCTCCGGTCGCGTCAAATCGATGGGGGCGGCGTCGCAGGGACGTCGCCGGGAGGGATTGGCCGCCGAGGTCGAGATGGAGGTCTTGGTCGTCGAGGAGCCGACGCTGCCGGAACCGCCCGCGATCGTGGCGCACAGGCCCGTACCGGACTTCCCGCTGCCGTCGAAGCCTGCTCCGGAGCCGGTGGCCCTCGCGGTTTCCGAGCGGGTCACCATCATGGACCTGCGCGAGTCGATGTGCCGCTGGCCGATGGGCGACCCGACCTCTCCGGACTTCCGTTTCTGCGGCGGCCGCGCGATCACGGGCCTCCCGTACTGCACCCAGCACGCGCAGATCGCCTATCAGCCGGCCGCCGAGCGCAAGCGCGACCGCCGCGTCGCCGGCTTCCGCTAGAAACGTCGAGGAGCACGTCCGGGCACGCCCGCGATGACGGGCGTTTGCCGAGCGGTGACGGGCGTTGCCCGACCCGCAAAACCGCGCCTCATACCAAATCCGGTTGATCCCTTCGGGATGGCGGATTTGGACTTCGGCGGGATCCCACCGCGCTGGCGCGAGGGGTGCCCTCCTCAAACGCCGCACGCTGGGCGATAGAGCTCACCCGGTCATGGGACGGAAACCGTTTCACTCCGCTCCGGCGAACATCTCGTCGAACGAGTAGCCGGAGCCGCGCACGGTGCGGATCGGGTCGCTCTGGCGCGGGCGGTTGATCGCCTTGCGCAGGCGGCCGACATGAACATCGACCGTGCGCTCGTCGATGTAGACGTCGTGGCCCCACACACCGTCGAGCAACTGCTCCCGCGAGAAGACCCGGCCGGGGCTCTGCATCAGGTATTCGAGCAGCTTGAATTCGGTCGGTCCGAGATGGATCTCGCGGCCCTGCCGGCGGATGCGATGGCTGACGCGGTCGAGCTCGATGTCTCCGGCCACGAGCATGTCGGAGACGTGGGTGGGCTTGGCGCGGCGCAGGAGCGCACGGACGCGGGCGAGCAGTTCCGGCACGGAGAACGGCTTGACGACGTAGTCGTCGGCGCCGGTCGAGAGGCCGCGCACGCGGTCGGTCTCCTCGCCCCGGGCGGTCAGCATGATGACCGGCAAGCGTTCGGTCTCACGGCGGGCCCGGATGCGCCGGCACAGCTCGATCCCCGAGAGTCCCGGCACCATCCAGTCGAGGAGGACGAGGTCGGGCGTCGTCTCGTGCAGGCGAAGGTCGGCCTCGTCGCCCCGAACCGCGACATCGACTTGAAACCCCTCCGCTTCGAGATTGTAGCGCAGCAGGGTCGTCAGCGATTCCTCGTCCTCGACGATCAGGATGTGCGCACTCGTCATCGCCCGTCTTTCCATCCGTCACGCCCGGCCCTCGAACGAGGGGCGGGAAACGTCTCTTGATCGCCGCGCCTGCCCGGAAACCCTCGAACATCGTCCTGGATACCTGATCCCGGACGATGCTCGAGGCTCTTGTTTTCGCATCATCTTTTTTGCGAAAGCCGGCAACCACCTTTCGGGACGATACGCTAGGCGCCCGGCGTAATCGTCGCGTAGTTCGAAGCGTCGTTCTTGGGCCGCTCAGCCGTCGGCGGCTCGCCGGTGACGAGGTATTCGATGGTTTCGGCAACGTTGGTGGTGTGATCGCCGATCCGCTCGACATTCTTGGCGCAGAACAGCAGATGCGTACAGAACGAGATGTTGCGCGGATCCTCCATCATGTAGGTGAGGAGTTCCCGGAACAGTGAATTGTAGAGCGCGTCGATGGCGCTGTCCCGCTCCCAAACCTCGCGGGCGGCGGTCACGTCGCGGCTCGCATAGGCATCGAGCACGTCCTTGAGCTGTTCCTGAACGAGGTCGCTCATGTGCTGGACGCCGAGCACGATCTTCTGCGGCTGGGCCTGATCGCTGATCGCCACGACGCGCTTGGCGATGTTCTTGGCGAGATCGCCGATCCGTTCCAGGTCGCCCGAGACACGGATGCCGGAGATCGTCTCGCGCAGGTCGATGGCCAGCGGCTGACGCCGGGCGATGAGGAGAACCGAACGCTCCTCGATCTCCCGCTGCAGCAGGTCGAGGCGCTTGTCGGCGACGATCACCGCCTGGGCGAGGGTGGTATCCCGCCGCACCAGCGCGTCGGTGGCATCCGTCATCATCTTCTCGGCCACGCCGCCCATCTCGGCGATCGTGCGGCGCAGGTTCTCAAGGTCGGTGTCGTAGGACGAGACGATATGGTCGGCCATGTCGCGAATTTCCCGATCAGGCGGTCGGACGAGAGCGCTCTCAAGCTGCGATGGACACGGGTCCGGCCGAAGAGGATGCATCTCAACGAGGGCACAGGGGGGCTGCGGCTGTGGTGCAGTCGCAGCCGATCTCAGCCGAAGCGGCCGGTGATATAGTCCTGGGTCTGCCGCTTGGACGGATTCATGAAAATCTTCGTGGTCGCGTCGAACTCGATCAGCTCGCCGAGATACATGAACGCCGTGAACTGCGAGATGCGCGCGGCCTGCTGCATGTTGTGGGTCACGATGACGATCGTGAACTCGGTCCGCAACTGCTCGATCAGCTCCTCGATGCGGCCGGTGGAGATCGGGTCGAGGGCCGAGGTCGGCTCGTCGAACAGGATCACCTCGGGGCGCTGTGCCACGGTGCGGGCGATGCACAGGCGCTGCTGCTGGCCGCCGGACAGGCCGGTGCCGGACTGCTTGAGCTTGTCCTTCACCTCGTCCCACAACGCGGCCTTGCGCAGGGATTCCTCAACGCGCACGTCGAGCTCGGCTTTCGGCAGCTTCTCGTAGAGGCGCAGGCCGAAGGCGACGTTGTCGTAGATCGACATCGGGAAGGGGGTCGGCTTCTGGAACACCATGCCGACGCGCGAGCGCAGCTCGTTGAGATCGATCTTCGGGTCCAGAACGTTCTGCCCGTCGAGGAGGATCTCACCTTCCGCGCGCTGCTCGGGATAGAGGCTGTAGATCCGGTTGAAGGTGCGCAGCAGCGTCGACTTCCCGCAGCCCGAGGGACCGATCAGCGCGGTCACCTGCCGGTCGCGGAAATTGAGGTTGATGTCCTTCAGGCCATGGAAGCTGCCATAGTAGAAGTTGAGGTCCTTGCAGGCGATGCGCACGGGAGCCTTGACGTCGGCCGGGCTTCGGCCTTCGAACTGGCTGCGGATCGCGGGGGAGGCGCTCATCGAATTGTCTCGCTGGTAGGAGGTCTGTCCGGGGCCGCCTCAGCGCGCCCGCTGGTCCTTGATCACGAGGCGGGCCACCACCGACAGGGCCAGGATGGTGACGGTGATGAGAAGCGCGCCGGCCCAGGCGAGGCTCTGCCAGTTCGGGTAGGGCGACAGCGCGAACTGGTAGATCATCACCGGAAGGTTGGGCACGCCGCCGAGCAGGTTGGCGTTGAACCAGCTGTTGTTGTTGAGCGCCGTGAACAGGAGCGGCGCGGTCTCGCCAGCGATGCGGGCGAGCGCCAGGATGATGCCGGTGACGATACCCGCGCTCGCCGCCCGCCACGTGATCGCGCGGATGACGAGGGAACGGGGCGCGCCGAGCGCGGCGCCGGCCTCGCGCATCTGGCCCGGCACGAGGCGCAGCATGTCCTCGGTGGTGCGCACGATCACGGGGGTGGCGATGATGGCGAGCGCCACCGCGCCGGCCCAGCCGGAATAGGTGCCCATCGGGCGCACCATCAGCGTGTAGACGAACAGGCCGATCAGGATCGAGGGCGCCGAGAGCAGGACGTCGTTCAGGAAGCGGATGATGTCCGCGATCTTCGAGGTGCGGCCGTACTCGGCGAGGAAGGTGCCGGCCATCAGCCCGACCGGCGTGGCGATGACGATGCCGATGAACGTCATCACGAGGCTGCCGAGGATGGCGTTGGCGATGCCGCCGCCCTCGGAGCCCGGCCCCGGCGTCGGCGCCGTGAGCAGGGTGGGGGTGAAGCCCTTCACGCCCTCGACGATGAGCATCAGCAGGATCGAGCCGAGCACGACGATGCCGAGCAGCGTCGCGAGCGTGCTTGCCAGGATCAGGATGCGGTCGGCGATCCGGCGGCCGGAGCGCACCCGGCTCGCCCGCGGGGAGTGGTCGGCCGTCGCGAAGGGAGTGCTGGCGTCCATGGCTCGACTTTCCGAGGCTGACGGCGGTTCGATCGGTTCAGGCGACCTTGGCGCGCCGCACGAGGAGGCGCGCGATGATCAGCACGATGAACGTGATGATGAAGAGCAGGCAACCGAGCGCCATCAGCGAGGAGAGCTGGAGCCCGTCTGCCTCGTTGAACTCGTTGGCGATGCGCGAGGCGATGGTCGAACCCGGATCGAAGATCGAGGCCGAGAGCCGGTTGGCGTTGCCGATGACGAAGGTGACCGCCATGGTCTCGCCCAGCGCCCGGCCGAGGCCGAGCATGATCGCGCCGATGATGGAGACCGAGGCCTGGGGCACGAGGACGTGGCGCACGACCTCCCAGGTGGTGCAGCCAATGCCGTAGGCGCTCTCGCGCAGGACGGTCGGGATCTGGTCGAGCATGTCGCGGGTGATCGAGGCCACGAACGGCACGATCATGATCGCGAGGATGATGCCGGCGGTGAGCACGCCGACGCCCGAGGGGATGCGGGCGTAGAGGATGGTGCCGACGATCGGGATCCCCTCGACGAGGTTCGAGACCGGCACCTGCACGAAGCGGGCAAAGAGCGGGGCGAACACGAACAGGCCCCACATGCCGTAGATGATGCTCGGCACGGATGCGAGCAGCTCGATGGTCATGGCGACGGGCTTGCGCGCCCAGCCGGGGCAGAGCTGCGTGAGGTAGATCGCGATGCCGAGCGAAACCGGCACGCCGATGACGAGGGCGAGCATCGCGGCGGCGACGGTGCCGATCACCGCCGGCAAAGCGCCGAACTGCTCGGTGCCGATATTCCAGGCGCTGGAGGTGAGGAAGCCGAAGCCGAACTCCGAGAAAGCCGGCCAAGCCCCGTAGACGATCGAGCCGAGGATGCCGGCGAGAACCAGCAGCACGAGCAGAGCCGAACCGTAGGCCGCCCCCTGGAACAGGCGGTCGCTGGTCTTGCTCGGGGCGGTGCGGGGCACGCCGCTCTCGCTGGCCACGGCGATGGACTGGGTCAAAGCGGTCATCCGCGGAAGGGCTCTCGAATGGGTGGCGTTTAGCGCGCCGTGGCGCGCGAGGCGAGCCGGACACTCGGAGAAAGGCCCCCTCCCGGTTTCGGGAGAGGGCCTGAGAGGATCGCTTACATGCCGAAGACGGGCTTGCCGTCCTTGCCCTTGATGCCCTTCCACTCCTCGTGGATCAGGCCGACGACGGCGTCGGGGAGCGGGACGTAGTCGAGTTCGGTGGCGAGCTTGTCACCGTTCTTGTAGGCCCAATCGAAGAACTTCAGCACGTCGCCGGCCTTGGCCGCATCCGCCGCGTCCTTGTGGACGAGGATGAAGGTGGCGGCGGTGATCGGCCAAGCGTCGTCGCCGGCCTGGTTGGTCAGGGTGATGCCGAAGCCCGGGGTCGACTTCCAGTCGGCGCTGGCGGCGGCGGCCTGGAACGCCTTGTCGTCCGGCTGCGGATACTTGCCGGCCTTGTTCCCGATCAGCGCGTAGGCGAGCTTGTTCTGCTTGGCGTAGGCCGACTCGACGTAGCCGATCGAGTTCGGGACCTGCTTGACGGTGGCGGTCACGCCCTCGTTGCCCTTGCCGCCCTGGCCGACCGGCCAGCTCACGGTGGTGGCGGCGCCGAACTCCTTCTTCCACGGCTCGGAGACCGACGAGAGGTAGGTCGTGAAGATGTTGGTCGTGCCGGACGCGTCCGAGCGGTAGACCGGGGTGATGTTGGCGTCGGGCAGCTTCACGCCGTCATTGAGCTTGGCGATCTTCGGGTCGGACCATTTCAGGATCTTGCCGGCGTAGATGTCGGCCAGAAGCTCGCCGGTCAGCTTGATCTTGCCGGCCTCGATGCCCGGAACGTTGATGACCGGCACCACGCCGCCCATCACGGTGGGGAACTGCACAAGGCCGTCCTTCTCGAGCTGCGCGGGCTTGAGCGGCGCGTCGGTGGCGCCGAAATCGACGGTCTTGGCCTGGATCTGCTTGATGCCGCCGCCCGAACCGATGGACTGGTAGTTCAGGCCCGTGCCGGTTTCCTTGCGGTAGGCTTCCGCCCACTTCGAGTAGACGGGGAAGGGGAAGGTGGCGCCGGCGCCGGTGATGTCGGCCGCGAGAGCCGAAGTCGCGAGCTGGGCGGCCGCGAGGCCGACGGCCAGAGCGTAAGTGAAAGGTTTCACGATCATCTCCGTAAGGTGTCGGGCGCATTGTCGGGGCCGGCTCCGTCCGGAGCCGGTCTCGCTGCGACGCTGCTGCCATCTAGTGCACCGACGCGCCGCCTCTATGACGGCGACATGACGGTGACATGACAGGCCCCGGGAAGGTCTTGGAAAGCCCTGGGAGAAGACGGAATTTCGCTGGGGATGGAACCGCGATGGGGACCACGCGGCCCCCTGGGAGCGTTTCGGGCCCTGAGAGCGTTAGCAGCACAGGTAGGTGGGCCAGTGTCTCTCAGAAAACGCCCGCGGCACCATCGCAGCCAATACGGCGGTGATCGGCGCCCGGGCGTTTCGTGGGGCATTGTAAGCCGCGCCACGAGAGCGATCTTCGCGAGATCCAGAGTGGTACCGGGCCTACACTTGAAACGTCCGAGGAGACCGTCATCGTGACGGAGCCACATTCATCCCACGAGGAAGAGCCCCTCCTCGATCCGGCCGATCCTCAGGAGGCGGCCTACCTCGCGCTCCATGCGGAGCGGGCGGCCCTTGAGGACGAGCTGACTCTGCAGCAGCAGCGTCAACGCTTCGGCAGCGATGACCGGGAAATCGCCGCGGCGCGCGCGACCGAGTCGTCTCTGCTCAAGGATCTCGATCGGGTTCTGACCATGATCCGTGCCGCCGAGGTCCGGCGCCAGCAGCCGATGGCCCGGCGCTGGCAGTAATCGATCTCAAGCCAAGGTCGCTTGAGACCGAAAGCCCCGATCCTCAGGCGCTGCGGCGGCGATCGCGCTCTTTCTGCCGCAGTTGCAGCAGCAGTTCGACTTGCGCGTCGGTGATCGGCTGCGCGTCGCAGCGCTCGACATAGGCGTCACGCAGGCCCTGCCCGATCCGATCGCGACTCTCGCCGTTCAGAGCGGGCATGGCGGCTTCGACGATCAATCCGCTGGGGTAGTCCGTCGCGAGATGTACCATGAATCGACCAGGCCGAATCTGAAGGAACCGTGTCGCAACCGGCAAGGGAGAGCGATGGTGCTGAGGATTGCATCGAGATGGTTAACAAAAACTTACCGTTGACGAACAGGCCGGAAATTGGTGGGCGATGATAGGCGGCCTCGGTCGGGAACCGTGGTGGGACAACAATTGCCCACGCTCCGGTCGTACGCATCGACGTAAAGCCGGAATATTCGAGCGCCCACGCATCATTTGATGGAAACGACTCGTTCCGCTGCCCAAGTCGTGGAGAGCAAACTTCGTGTGATGGCGCACATGATGGCGATGTGATTTTTCTGCGCAGCCGCCACTTTGCGAAAAACATGCACGTTGACAACACGTTGGCGGTCTCGGCAACGTCACGCCAATCTTCACGGTTCGGGATGATCTACGACGCCGGGTTCGTTTGTATCAGTGTCGTTGGGCTACCAGCCCCCAATGCGGTACGCAGGCGACAGGCGGGTCGGTCTTCTCTTCGAGAAGCCGGCCCGTCACGCGTTTCAGCGATTACGACTCGCCTTCCGCTTTGTCGCCTTGCCCTTGCTTTGCGCCGCCTTGGGAATCGGTACTGTCCTCCCCGGAAGTCGGGCCGCTGCTATGGCCCTTGGGGCGTCAGGCGGGGTCGATCCGGGGCTTCGACTGTGTCCGGCTGTTTGGTCTCGGCCATGAGGCACTACCGGCACGATCAACCCGGCAAGAGCCCGCGCGGTTCGTTGAACGCGGACCGGCTCACGCATTTCGTCGAATTGTGAAGACACTCCCCGCATCATTGGATCGGATGGAGGGATAGCCAGCCGTTGCGCGGGCCGATGCGCTTTCGGAGGCACGGCTCCCATTCACGATTGGCGTCGCATTTTTTCGAAAGCCGACGGCCACCGTCCGGACGACGACCTAAAGCTGCCGTGCGCCGATCATCTCGTCGGTTCGCCACAAGGTGCGGCACACCTTGATGGATTCCTTGGCCGACGATGTCAGCATGAACACATCCGGGACCAGGGAGGCGTCCGGAACGACGATCTCGACGTCCTGCGCGGAGATGTCGTGGACCCAGCACCCGATCGAGGTGTGTTCATCGACCGCGATCAACCCGACCTCACCGGGCGTCGGAGGGGTGTCGATCGGAAATCCTGCATGACTGGACATCGATGTCCTCACGTGAGCATCGAAGCGTGGCACACGCCCGATAAGATGCCGTTGCACCATCCGGTAAAGTTGGAACGATCGCGCATCGATTCGTGCCGGGAGGGCGTTCGAAGCGTGCCGACCGGGTGACGCCGCCGCGGCCATGTCAGGATCGCGCGATCGCGGCGTTCCGCCTGAACAGCGCATCAGCCACACGACGAGCCCGATCGCCCGGGCTGCCACCACTTTGGCCCGTAATAGGCGGGCATGACTCAAAGGTTGGCGCCGTGCCCGCTCTGCATTCGGCTGGCTGGAACGGAATCGGGCAGATCGAAGCCGAGAGCTGCCCGGACTGCAACGGCACGGGCAAAGTGATCGCCGGTATCGGTGGCGGCTGATCGTTATCCCCGCAGACCGTCGCCCACCAAGCGTGTCGGCGCTGCAAAACAGGCTCACGCAGCGCCATCTTTCGTGCTAGAACGAAAATAGAACAAGCGGGCGGCCGATTTCCGGCTTGCCCGATGCGCGAATGGCGGCTGATTCGGCCCTGGTGCGGGAGAACGACGGTGACGATGCGGACGACCTACCTCGTGCAGACCTTCATTCTGAAGCGCAAACGCCTGTGCCCCGGCGACCAACAGGTGTCGCCGACGGTGAACGGTGCGCTGAAGCGGGCCGAGGCGATGGCCACACGGCTGCCGGGCACCGCCGCGATCCAGATCGTGGCGGACGACGAAACGGGGGAGTTGGAAAGCGCGACGATTCTCGGCCGGTTCGGCGAGGTGCCGGAAGACTTCGCCGAGACGCTGCAGGCCGCCTGACGAAAGCATCGAGAGAAGAGGCATCACATGGCTTTCAAGCCGAAATCGGCCGCAGAGACGAAGGCTCGCGATCTGGGTTTGGCGCTCGCACGGATCGCCGAAAACGAGGGCATGCCGGCCCATGTCGGCGTGGATGCCCTGCGCCGGTCGAGCCCGCGCCTGACGCCGCTGGCGATCGGGCAGATGGTGCGCAAGCACCGCGACATCCTCGAAGAGACACTGATCGAGCGGGGATTGACGCTCGTGGATTATGCCGACCAGGGGCCGGGACGCGGCATGGAGTTCGAGGTCGCCAGCGCCTGAGGCTGCATCGGCTCTGAGCCGAGGCATGCCATCCGTAGAGCGGGACGCACGCGACCATCGGGGCGGGTGCTTTCCAGGAACGATCACGGCGCGCAGGTCTTGTCCCGGCACTTCGAGAGCCCGAGGAGGACCCCGTGGACGATGATCGTGTTTGGTCGTTCGAAAAGAGCCTTTGGACCGGTGACCCGGATCATTACCGCGAACTCATCGATGACGAGTGCTTGATGGCATTGCCGCAGCCGCCCTACGTCTTCGGCGGCGCTCAGGCGATCGAAGCAGTCGCGGACACACCGCGTTGGTCGAGCGTCGCGTTCGACGATGGTCGGATCGCACGCCCCCAGGAAGGCCTGATCGTCATCGCCTACTCCGTGAAGGCGTCACGCGGCGAAGAGACCTACGAGGCCCATTGCACCTCGACATACCGCCGACTGTCGCACGAGGAGTGGCGAGTCGTACAACACCAGCAAACCCCGCGCATTCTCGCCCCCGCCGTTGACGCAGAGCACTGACGCACCAGTCGCGCAGAGACCTGTTCGCCTCGTGATAGGGCCGAGCACATCGCGAAATAGAGCCGCCTTTGAAGACCGGGCGGCTCTACCGCTCGTAGAGGCGGCGCGAGGCCGATGCGCATAACGCCATTCAAGCGAATGGAGCGAGCGCACCAGCGATGCAGGGGGAATTCAGCAAGCCCGTCAGGCGGCTCACATGCAATCAGCGCTGCGCAGCCGTCGTTCTCGCGGTCATTGCAGTGCAATGCGAAGCGCGGAAACCGCAGGCTTCCTGATTGCCTTGAAGAGCTTGGCTCCCCGAGCAGGACTCGAACCTGCGACAAAGCGATTAACAGTCGCTTGCTCTACCAACTGAGCTATCGGGGATCACCGGGCCGCCTCAGCGGCGGTGGCGGGTCATTAGCCTTCGGCGGTTTCGGACGCAAGGGTCCTATCGCCGCTTTTTGCACCTTCTGAGCCGACGCCGCACTTTTTCCACCGGGTCGCGGTGCAGCGGCGGCGATTGTGTCGATCGAGCGACAAGACCGTTGCCGAGCGGGTCAAGCCTCTGCTAGAGACGCCTCGCCCCGGACCGGCCGCTCGGTCCGGAGTGTCGCGCATCCGCGACGAGGCCTCGTGGCGGAGTGGTTACGCAGAGGACTGCAAATCCTTGCACCCCGGTTCGATTCCGGGCGAGGCCTCCAAGCTTTCCGACAACCCTGACAATCTGCTCGTTTCTGGCCATGCAAGGCGCTCGTGCGAGCCTTGCAATTCCGGGAACGATCCACGACAACCCGACCCGCTCGGGCCGGCGCCGCTCGACGGGCGGGCGGAGAAACGGTCTGGCGCGGCGGCGAGGGATGGACGGCTCATGCTCGATTATGCTCAGGCGCGGCGCCTCATGGTCGATTGTCAGCTCCGGACCTTCGATGTGAACGACGTCGCGGTGCTCGATGCCTTCGACACCGTGCCCCGCGAGCGCTTCGTCCCGCCGGGTCGCGAGGATTTCGCCTATATCGACCAGACGCTGACCTTCGATGCGGGCGAGGACGGGGTTCGCGCCATGCCGGCCCCGATGCTGCTGGCGCGCCTGATTCAGGCGCTCAAGATCCGTCCCGGCACCCGCGCCCTCGATGTCGGCACCGGCTACGGCTACGGTGCGGCCATGCTTCGGCAGCTCGGCGCCGAGGTCGTCGCCCTGGAATCCGACCCGGATCTCATCGGCGCCGCCCGCGAGCGCCTCGGCGACGCCGTCGACCTCGTCCAGGGCGCCTTGAGCGCTCCGGCCAAGGGCGGGCCTTTCGATGCCATCCTCGTCGAGGGACGGGTCGAAGTCCGGCCGCAGGCCCTGCTCGACCAATTGCGCGACGACGGGCGTTTGGTCTGCGTGCTCGGTCCGCACCGCAACGCCAAGGCGACCCTGTTCGTGCGGGCGGGCGACGCCTTCGGGTCCCGCCCGCTCTTCGATGCCTCGCTGCCGGCCCTGAAGAGCTTCGCGACCGAGCCCGGCTTCGCGTTCTGAGAGCACGCATTGCGCCCCCGGCCACCGCTCGTCTCCCCTTCGGACACGGCGGCGCAGCAAACGCTTTGCGAGAGGCACGAACCTGCGCCGGGGCAGCTGTCAGGCCCCTGGCACCCTCACAATCCGGGCGCGTCGCGTCCGGCCGACAACCCCGATCCATTCCATCTCATGCCGACGGCCGTGACGGGTACGGCGAACGCCGAAAATCGCGCGCAAGCATTCCCCCGTGCCTGCACGTGGCCATGCGGGATTAGTCCGCGGGGGTGTCGCTTTTTTGAGGCACACGCCGGCAATCCGTCGACGCGGTGCGGTAAGCCCTGTCGTCGGCAGCGCAAGCTCGGCTACTCTCCGGCACGAGGCGGGCTGGCCGTTCCAACGCATGGGCGTGCATGCGGCACCCCTGCCGCGACCCTCACGGTGCGGGTCGTCCGGTCGATGTCCCCCGGGGCATTTGCCGGGGCGACGCACCGGAGCGGACACGGCGGTGCGGCGGAACGGCATATCGAGAAACCGCAAGGGCTGATCGACGTGAAAGAACGGAACCCTGCGGCGCGGTCCGCGCTTCGGCTGGCTGGCGCCGTCGTCTCGGCACTCGCCGTCGCAAGTCCGGCGGCTGCCGAGACCCTTGAGAGCGCGTTGTCCCGCGCCTATCAGGCCAACCCGGCGCTGAACGCGGCGCGGGCGAACCTGCGCGCCACCGACGAGGACGTGAATCGCTTCCAGTCCGGCTACCGACCGAACGCCGCGCTTTCGGCCGATATCGGCCTCCAACAATTCCAAGGTAAGATCGGCGGCATCGGCGCCAGCGGGCCGATCAATCTCACGACCCGCCCGGGCGGCGCGGGCCTGACCATCAACCAGAACGTCTTCGACGGCTTTCAGACCGACAACCGGGTGCGCGCGGCCGAATCGACGGTGCTCAGCACGCGGGAAGGCCTGCGCCAGACCGAGATGAACACGCTGTTCAACGCCGCTCAGGCCTACATGAACGTCCTGAGCGACACGGCGACGCTGGAGCTTCAGCGCAACAACGTCGAGGTGCTCGAAGAGCAGCTCCGTCAGACCCGCGATCGCTTCAATGTCGGCGAGGTGACCCGCACCGACGTCGCCCAGGCCGAAGCACGCCTCGCCGGCGCCCGCTCCCAGGTGAGCGCGGCGGAGGCGGCCCTGCGTGCCTCGATCGGCATCTTCCGTCAGGTCGTCGGCGTCGAGCCCCGCCAGCTCGCCCCCGGGCGCCCGCTCGACCGCTACGTGCCGGCCTCGCTCGATCAGGCGATTCTCATCGGCCTGAAGGAGCACCCGCAGATCCTCGCCTCGCTGCACGCCGTGGACGTGGCGGAGCTGCAGGTGAAGGTCAACGAAGGCGCGCTCTATCCGCAGGCGCAGATCACCGGAGCGGTGCAGCAGCGGTACGATCAGCAGTTCCCCGGCGACAACGGCGTCACCGCCTCGATCGTCGGACGGGTCAACATTCCGCTTTATCAGGGCGGTGCCGAATACGCCGCGATCCGGCAGGCCAAGGAGAATGTCGGGCGCGCCCGCCTCGTCGCCGACCAGGACCGCGACACCATCCGCGCCTCGATCGTGCGGACCTGGGGCAATCTCGAAGCCTCGAAGGCGCAGGTGATCGCCTCGCAGGCGCAGGTTCAGGCCAACGAAGTGGCGCTGAACGGCGTGCGTGAGGAGGCGCGCGTCGGCCAGCGAACCACCCTCGACGTGCTGAACGCGCAGCAGGAACTGCTCTCCGCGCGCGTCGCCCTGATCCGCGCCCAGCGCGACCGCGTGGTGAACTCCTACGATGTCGTCCAGGCCGTCGGCCGGCTCACCGTCCGCTTCACCAGCCTGCCGGTCACGCCGTACTCCGCCCGCGAACATCTCGATCAGGTGCGCGACCTCTGGTTCGGCCTGCGCACCCCCGACGGGCGCTGACGGCCCCGCCGCGGACGACGGTTTCCTGTTGGCCGGCGGCGGATCATGGTTGATGCCGGGCAAGGCGATGCAATAGTTCGTTAACCAAGTCATCGTCTTGTCAATCGTCACCGAGTATCGTCCCGATGAGCGCAGCGAGCCCTAAGGTTCAGGACAAGACGCAGGAACCCTCCATGGAGGAGATCCTGGCTTCGATCCGCCGCATCATTGCCGACGACCAAGCTCCCAAGCCCGCCGAGGTCGAGGCGCCGCCTGCGCCGCCGCCCCCGCCGCAGGACGACGACGTGCTCGATCTCGCCGAGGTCGCGGAGCCGGTGCGCAAGCCGGAGCCCGTCGCCTTCGACATCCCCGAGATCGATTTCCGCATGCCGGATTTCGACCCGGAACCGGAGCCCGACTTCGAGCCCCTGGCGGCGGAAAAGCCGGACCCCTTCGACTTCACCCCCGAGCCGCCTCCCGCTCCGCGCGTAACCGAGCGCGTCCGCGCGGCGGTCGAGGAGGAGGTGACGGAGCGGCTCGTCTCGTCCGGCACCGGCGAGAGCGTCGGTCAGCACTTCCAGCTTCTCGCCCACACGGTGCTGTCGCAGAATGCGCGCACGCTGGAGGATCTCGTCAAGGAGATGCTGCGGCCGATGCTGAAGAGCTGGCTCGACGAGAACCTTCCGCACATGGTCGAGCGGCTGGTGCGCATCGAGATCGAACGGGTCGCCCGCGGGCGGTGAGCCGTTCGGCCCTCGATCACGGGGTGATTGCACCGCAGCACCGACGGGTCGACGGTTGACGACGGCCCCGCGGCGGGCCGATAGCGGCGGCGACATCTTTTAGAACGCTGCCTCGAAAAGCCCGCCCCGCCCATGATGGACAAGACCTTCGACCCCGCCGCCGTCGAGGCGCGCGTCTCCGCGGCCTGGGAAGAGGGCCAGGCCTTCCGCGCCGGACGCCCCGAGCGGGCCGGCGCCGAGCCCTTCAGCATCGTGATCCCGCCGCCGAACGTGACGGGGTCGCTGCATATGGGCCACGCGCTCAACAACACGATCCAGGACATCCTCGTCCGCTTCGAGCGGATGCGGGGCAAGGACGTGCTGTGGCAGCCGGGCTTGGATCACGCCGGCATCGCCACGCAGATGGTGGTCGAGCGCCGGCTCATGGAGACGGGAGCGCCCGGCCGCCGCGAGCTGGGACGCGAGGAATTCCTGCGCCGGGTCTGGACCTGGAAGGAAGAATCCGGCGGCACGATCATCGGCCAGCTCAAGCGGCTCGGCGCATCCTGCGACTGGTCGCGGGAGCGCTTCACCATGGACGAGGGCCTGAGCCGCGCCGTGCTCAAGACCTTCGTCGATCTGCACGCGCAGGGGCTGATCTACCGCGACAAGCGCCTCGTGAACTGGGACCCGAAGTTCCAGACCGCGATCTCGGATCTCGAAGTCCAGCAGGTCGAAGTGAAGGGCCATCTCTGGCACTTCGACTATCCCGTCATGGACGAGGCCGGCACGCCGACCGGCGCGATCATCACCGTGGCGACCACGCGCCCCGAGACGATGCTCGGCGACACGGCGGTCGCCGTCCATCCGGACGACGAGCGCTACCGCGACCTTGTCGGACAGCGCGTGCGTCTGCCCCTGGTCAACCGGCTGATCCCGATCGTCGCCGACGCCTATTCCGATCCGGAGAAGGGCACCGGCGCGGTCAAGATCACCCCCGCCCACGACTTCAACGACTTCGAGGTCGGGCGCCGCAACGGTTGCCGGCCGATCAACGTCCTGGATGCCGAGGCGCGGATCCAGATCGCCGGCAACGCCGATTTCCTCGACGGCGCCGAGCCGGAGGACGCCGCGCTGGCGCTCGACGGGCTCGACCGGTTCGCGGCGCGCAAAGCGGTCGTCGCCCTGATGGAGGAGCGTGGCCTGCTGCGTCTGGTCGAGCCCAACACCCACGCGGTGCCGCATGGTGACCGTTCGGGCGTGGTGATCGAGCCGTACCTCACCGACCAGTGGTACGTGAACGTGAAGCCGCTGGCCGAGCGCGCACTCCAGGCGGTGCGCGACGGGCAGACTCGATTCGTCCCGGACAACTACGAAAAGATCTTCTTCCAGTGGCTCGAGAACATCGAGCCGTGGTGCGTCTCACGCCAGCTCTGGTGGGGCCACCAGATCCCGGTCTGGTACGATGCCGAGGGCGGCATCTTCGTCGCCGCGAGCGAGGCGGAGGCGGTCGCGCAGGCCAAAGCCAAGCACGGCCGTGAGGTCGCGCTGAGCCGCGATCCCGACGTGCTCGACACATGGTTCTCCTCCGCGCTCTGGCCGTTCTCGACGCTAGGCTGGCCCGACAAGACGCCGGAGCTGGCCCGCTTCTACCCCACCAACACCCTGGTGACGGGCAAGGACATCATCTTCTTCTGGGTCGCCCGGATGATGATGATGGGCCTGCACCTGACCGATCAGGCGCCGTTCGAGACCGTCTACCTGCACACCCTCGTCCGCGACGAGAAGGGTGCCAAGATGTCGAAGTCGAAGGGCAACGTGGTCGATCCGGTCGATCTGATCGACCGCTTCGGTGCCGACGCGCTGCGCTTCACGCTCGCCGCGCTCGCCGCCCCGGGCCGCGACATCAAGCTCGGGCCGCAACGGGTCGAGGGCTACCGCAACTTCGCGACCAAGCTCTGGAATGCGGCGCGCTTTGCCGAGATGAACGGCTGTGAACTCAAGGCCGATTTCCGGCCCGAGGCCGTGCGCGAGACGCTCAACGCCTGGGCGTTGACCGAGGCCGCCAAGGCGGTGGCGGAGGTGGCGCAGGGCATCACGGTCTATCGCTTCAACGATGCGGCGGCGGCCGCCTACCGCTTCGTCTGGAACGTGTTCTGCGACTGGTATCTCGAACTCGCCAAGCCCGTGCTTCAGGGCGAGGGCGTCGATCCGGCGGCGCGCGCCGAGACGCAAGCCACGGTCGCCTTCCTCATCGACCAGATCGCCAAGCTGCTGCACCCGTTCATGCCCTTCCTCACGGAGGAGCTCTGGGCGATCAAGGGGCAGGTGCTGCCGACACCCCGCGGCCTGCTCGCGCTCGAATCCTGGCCCGAACTCTCGGCCTACACGAACAGACAGGCCGAGGAAGAGATTGGCTGGCTGGTCGATCTGATCTCCGAGGTCCGCTCGGCCCGCTCCGAGACGAACGTGCCCGCCGGCGCCCAGGTGCCGCTGGTGCTGGTGGGCGCGGACGAGGGCGTCCGCGCCCGGGTCGAGCGCTGGAGCGAGACACTGACCCGACTCGCCCGCCTCTCCGAGATCGGTTTCGCCGACGCTGCACCGAAGAACGCCGTCCAGCTCCTCGTGCGGGGCAGCGTGGCCGCGCTTCCGCTCGAGGGTATCGTCGATCTCGCGGCGGAGGTCGCGCGGCTGAAGAAGGAGGCCGGCAAGGCGCGGGCCGAGATCGGCAAGATCGACGGCAAGCTCGGCAATGCCGACTTCCTCGCCCGCGCGCCGGAAGAGGTGGTGGACGAGCAGCGCGAGCGCCGCGACGGCGAGGCCGCGCGGCTGGCCAAGATCGAGGAAGCGCTGGTCCGGCTATCGGAGTAACAAATCAAGAACCAATCTATTAAAGCATCGCCATGCACGACGCGCGATCTCTGTCTAATTTTTTCATCGATAGGGCAGCCTCACAAGGCATAGCCCTTTCGGTAATGACACTTCTTAAGGTATTGTATTTTGCACATGCGTGGCATTTAGTAAAATATGGAGCTCCACTTGTTGGGCAGCAGTTCGAGGCATGGAAGTTTGGTCCAGTAAACAGGGTTGTTTATGAACAATGCAACCATCTGGGACGAAATCCCATCACTAATAGATTAAAATCTTTTAGCATTGATCAAAGACGATACGTCGAGACGCCATATGATTTCACTCCAGATACAGAAAGATTTTTAAAAGAAATATTCGATTACTATTCTAAATTCCATGCATATAAACTTTCTGACCTTACTCATGAAGTAGGTGCTCCTTGGGATATCGTATGGAAGCAGGCCGAATCAAAAGCGATTCCAGGCATGGTTATCCCCAATGACCTCATTCGCAGTTGGTTTAGCGATAAATCGACATTATATTGGACGAACCGCGAACAGGAGTGCCCTACGTGAGGCCTAAGTTGCCGGCTCTGTCCGTACCTGATCTCGCTCGCATCGAGGGCAATACCGATGAAGTAGCAGCACATTGGATTATAAATTATTTCAACGAGCCCGGCGGCACATTCAACTATGCCAGGGGCATGAGATCAATTAAAGCTTCGTACAACGGCCTTCACAACATCGAGCAACTCAAGCTCGCATGCAATTTGGAAAAAACCGAAATTGGTCGTAGATCAAACAAAGAACTTGTTTCAGTCGTAGCCCCTGAGGCTTTTAAAAGAACGACGCAGGTTTTCGACTTACCCGCGAAAAAATTCACGTTCGGTCATCGACAGGCAGGATTCCGGGTACCGTTTTTCTTCGTAGAAGGCGGAATTGTAAAAATTTGCTTTATATGGCCGCGGAAAGGCATCAGCCTTTCATCGAGGCAGATTGGTATGATTGCTACGATTTTGAAAAACTATTTGCTAGATACCGAGTTTTTCGGACTTCCAACGGACATAGAGTTCATTGAAGCTAGCGCACCCAAAGGCTGCAAAGAAAGGTCTGTTGATAGGCTAAAATTATCGGAAATCGAATTATGGAGCGAGACTGATTTAACTGATCGCCTTACCCTCATCAGCAACGCACTCACTATTGCTGAAAATAGCGGAAAAATCAAGCCTAAAAAGAGAAAGGCGCAAGACATCGCACCTGATATGCCACTATTCGACTGAAAATGCGACTTTTAGTCAGGACGCTCCTTGCTGTTTCATTTATTTTTATCATCGTAACTTATATTACTGCGCGCCCCGCTGATCCTACACTTTACCCGCCGGCTGAGCCGGATACGCAGACCGTGCTCCTCGTCAGCCACGGCTGGCATTCCGGTCTCGTCCTGCCGCGCGACAGCTTGACGGGGGAGGGGGCGGGCATCGCCCTGCGCAATCTCGCCACGCGCTTTGCCGCCTACGATGCCCTGGAATTCGGCTGGGGCGAGGCCCGTTTCTACCGGGCGACGCCGACGCTCGCCGCCTTTGATTGGCGGCTGGCCTTCTCGGCCCTGTTCACGCCCGGCGGGAGCGACGGCGTGATCCAGGTCGTCGGCCTCGCGCGCCCGGCCCGCACGAGCTTTCCGCAGGCCGACATCGTCCGGGTGCCGCTCTCGCGCAGAGGCTTGGCCCAGCTCCTCGCACGGTTGGAGGCGAGCTTTCGCCTCACCGACGGCCAGCCGGCCGCTCTCGGCCCGGGGCTCTACGGCCCGAGCCTGTTCTACGAGGCGCATGGGCGTTTCTCCTACAGCAACCTCTGCAATCACTGGGCGGCGGGTCTCCTCAATGCGGCAGGGTTGCCGATCACGCCGGTGCTCGACACGCATCCGTCGGGTCTCCTTGCCGACATGCGCTGGCGATCCGGCCTGACGGCCTCGGCGCCCAGCGAGGCGGAGCCGGACCTGTCCAAACCGTAATCTTCGCGCCATCCGGCGGTCAGGCTCGGACCTCTAGGAGTCTCCTCACGGATCGCCGCCCCGCCGTTCGAACGGAAGGGCGGCCGACCGACCCATTTCCCGTCGGAGACCTCCATGACCATGACTGTCCGCCGCCGCGCCTTCGCCTCCGTCGCCGCAGCCGCCCTCGTCGCGGGCGGCGCGGCCGGGTTCGGCCTCACCGAGCCCACGACCCAGGCTTACGCCCAGGCCCTGCCCAAGACCCCGATCGAAGCGCCCGAGCACCCGCCGGGCTCGTTCGCCAACGTCGTCGACAAGGTGAAGCCGGGTGTCGTCGCCGTGAAGGTGAAGCTCGACAGCAATGCCGACGATGACGACGACAGCCCCGGCGGCCCCAACATGCAGCAGGTGCCGCCGCAACTGCGCGAGTTCTTCAAGCGCTTCGGCCAGGGCGGTCCAGGTGCTCCGGGCGGGCGCGGCATGCCGCAGCGCGGCGAGCGCGGCGCGGTCGGCTCGGGCTTCATCATCTCGGCGGACGGCTACGTGGTGACCAACAACCACGTCGTCGACAAGGCCAAGACGGTTCAGGTCACACTGGACGACAGCCGCACCCTCGACGCCAAGGTGATCGGCAAGGATCCGAAGACCGACATCGCGCTCCTCAAGATCACCGAGAGCGGCAGCTATCCCTACGTCCAGTTCGGCAAGAACGCCCCGCGCGTCGGCGACTGGGTCGTGGCCATCGGCAACCCGTTCGGCCTCGGCGGTACGGTGACGGCGGGCATCGTCTCGGCCCGCGGCCGCGACATCGGCGCCGGCCCCTACGACGACTTCCTCCAGATCGACGCGCCGATCAACAAGGGCAATTCCGGCGGCCCGACCTTCAACGTCAACGGCGAGGTCGTGGGCGTGAACACGGCGATCGCCTCGCCGTCGGGCGGCTCGGTCGGCCTCGCCTTCGCGATCCCCGCCGAGACGGTGCAGACGGTGGTCGATCAGCTCCGCAGCGACGGCAAGGTGGTGCGCGGCTATCTCGGCGTGCAGGTCCAGCCGGTGACCAAGGACATCGCCGACGGCCTCGGCCTCGACAAGGCCAAGGGCGCGCTGGTCGATCACGCCGAGAACGGCACCCCCGCCGCCAAGGCCGGCCTGAAATCGGGTGACGTGATCGAGTCGGTCAACGGGGCCCCGGTCAACGATGCCCGCGACCTCTCGCGCCGCATCGCCGGCCTCAAGCCGGGCACCGAAGTGAAGCTCGCCTATCTGCGGGGCGGCAAGAGCGACGTCGCGACGGTCGAACTCGGCACGCTGCCGACCGACGCCAAGGTCGCGAGCCGCGGCGACAGCTCGTCCGGTGGCCAGCCGCGCCTCGGCCTCAGCCTTGCGCCGGCGAACGACGTCGGCCTCGGCGACGAGGGCGTGGCGGTGATGGATGTCGATCCCGACGGCCCGGCTGCGGCCAAGGGCATCGCCCAGGGCGACGTGATCCTGGATGTCGCCGGCACCAGCGTCTCGAAGCCCTCCGACGTCCAGGCACAGATCCGCGCCGCCGAGTCGAACGGCCGCAAGGCCGTGCTGATGCGGGTGAAGAGCGCCAAGGGCCAGACCCGCTTCGTCGCCGTGGCCCTCGGCAAGAAGGAGGGCTGATCCCCTCGCAAATGACGGCGGGACCGTTCCGGCCCCGCCAACCGTCCTCTGCCTCCTGCCGACTTCGCGCCCGCTCCCCCGAGCGGGCGCATTTTTTGGTGTCCGCTCACGTCCGCCGCCATGCTGCCCGGACGGATTGGCCTGCCACCCGCCAGCGTCTACCAACGTCCGTCCGGTCCCGCGACCGCGCCGGACGTCACGCGAAGAGACGCACGGACCCTGAGACCGGTGCCGCACCGATCCCATCGAGGCCTCATCGATCGGCCCGTCCGCCAGGCGGCCCGCCCTGCGTCGGGTCCGCGCGCGGCGACGGTCGGGCGCATCGCGGCCGTCCTGACCGCCCTTGCCCTGCCCGGGACGGCACGGGCGGAACCGCTTGCATCGGAGAGCCCGCGCATCCCCGAGCCGATGGTGTTCGATCTGCTCCGTCCGCTCGGCGCGCGCGCGGGCGAGCGCGAGATCAACGTGCTGACGATGCGGCCCCTGAGCCGGGGTCCGACGGATTGGGCGCCCGAACTCGAATACGCCTATGCCGACGGCCAGTCGTTCGAGCTGGAGCTTCCGTTCGAGGACGGACGCCTGACGCAGGTCAAGTTCGCGCTTCAGGGCACGTTCGGCACGGGGGCAGGCGGGCGCTGGATCCACGGCTGGCAGTATATCGGCCAAGTCGAGCGCGGCAGCGCGACGTTCCGCAATTCGCTGCTCTACATCTCCGGATACCGCTTCGACGGGCGCTGGAGCATGCTGAGCATGGCCGGATTGCGGCAGGTCGGCCTGCGTCAGTTCGGGCCAACCTCACTGCTCCTCAACCATTCCGTCTTCTACGACTTCGATCCCGAGACGGTGCTGGGGCTCGAAGTCAACCTGAGGCAGGACATCGCCGGGGACGACCGCACCCGCGCCCTCGTCATTCCCCAGATCCACCGCCGGCTCACGGAGCTGACGAGCCTCCAGGCCGGCCTCGGTGTCGAGTTCCGAACGGACCGTGACGCCGGGCTCGTCGCGGCCCTGCGGCTGATCCGCGAGTTCTGAGGCGCCTCGCGCCGGCAACGGACCTGGCAGCGGGCTTTCGGGTTCTCCCGTCAGAGGGAATGCTGCGAGAGGAACACGGACACGACGAGCGTCGAGGCATCGGGCCCCTTCGCGATCGGCGGGGATCTCACCGTTCACCGGCTCGGGTTCGGCGCCATGCGCATCACCGGGCCCGGCATCTGGGGCGATCCGCGCGACCGGGACAAGGCGAAGGCGACCCGGTGAGCGGTACCCGGCCTCGGGATCGACCTGATCGACACCGCCGACAGCTACGGCCCCTTCGTCAGCGAGGATCTGATCCGCGAGACGCTTTATCCCTACGAGGGCGTCATCGCGACCAAGGGCGGCCTGACGCGGCACGGGCCCGACATCTGGCAGCCCGTCGGCAATCCCGATTACCTGCGCCAATGCGTGCTGATGAGCCTGCGGCGGCTCGGTCTCGAGCGGATCGACCTGTGGCAGCTTCATCGGATCGGCCCGGACTGCCCCCGCGAGGTGCAGTTCGAGGCGATTGCCCGGATGCGGGCGGAGGGGTTGATCCGCCATGTCGGCCTGTCCGAGGTCTCGGCCGAGGACATCGAGGCGGCCCAGAAGTTCTTCCCCGTCGCGAGCGTGCAGAACCGCTACAATCTCGTCGATCGCACCAGCGAGGCAGTGCTGGCGCATTGCGAGCGGCACGGCATCGGCTTCATCCCGTGGGCGCCCCTCGACAAGGGATCGCTGGCCGGCCCCGGTTCGGCCTTGGAATCGATCGCCGGGCGTCTCGGCGCGAGCGGCAGCGCGGTCGCGATCGCATGGCTCTTGAAGCGCTCGCCGGTGATGCTGCCGATCCCCGGCACCTGCGATCCCGGCCACCTCGCCGAGAATGCCGCGGGCGCAACCCTCACCCTGAGCGACGAAGATTTCGCCGTCCTCGACCAGGCGGGCCTAGAGGCCTGGCAAGGCGCCCACGCGTGAAGCCCGGAACGTGCTGGCGCGCACCTTGCACCGAGATGGCAACGGAACCGGGCAGGGCCTGAGCCTTTCTGTTCCGGGCGCCGACTCGGTGCCGGACGGAAAGGATCGACATGTCGTCAGCCGGCCACCTCGCACGCTCCGGACTCCGCGGTAGCTTGGTCGCTGGCTTCGTCGCCGCCTCGGCGCTAGCTGGTCTTGCCCCCCCGCCGGCGGAGGCGCGCACGAGCTGGGTCTCCGGCACCTACGTCTACGCCGACCTCTGCACGATGCCGGCGGACGGCGCGCAGGCCGGCCGGCGCATCACACTCAAGCGCTGGCCCAAGGGCGACAACCTCGTCTACGAGGGGGCGGGTCTGCCGGCCCCGATCGAGACCGCCGTCGTGATCGACGACAGCACGAAGGATGTCGCCTTTCATGTCGAGACGAGCGCCGGTCTCGTCAGCTTCCGCGGCACGGCCGGATCCGACGCGCTGGTCGGCACGCTGCACGGTGCCGACGGCTCGCAGCCGTTGCGCCTGAAGCGCGTCCTGCGCGCCCGCGCTCAGGAGACCTGCCCCGGCGAGACGACCGGCTCGATCAACTGAGCCGCCGCCCTCGACAATTCCGATGTCCGTCCCCTGAAGCCCCCCGCCCGCAAGCAAAGACCCCGCTTGTCGCCTCCCGCCATTGACGCCGCGAGACGCTGGCGCAAGTGAGACGCCGGGGGCGGGCACGAGGCGACGACCATGGGCGGGACGAAGCGCAGCTACCGGATCGCGGTGATCCCCGGCGACGGCATCGGCAAGGAAGTCATGCCGGAGGGCGTTCGGGTTCTGGAGCGGGCCGCCGCCCGCCACGGCTTCGAGATCGTGCAGGACTGGTTCGATTTCGCGAGCTGCGACTACTACGAGGCGCACGGGCGGATGATGCCCGAGGACTGGAAGGCGCAAATCGGCTCCCACGACGCGATCTTCTTCGGCGCCGTCGGCATGCCCGAGCGCGTGCCCGACCACATCTCGCTCTGGGGCTCGCTGATCCAGTTCCGGCGCGAGTTCGACCAATACGTCAATCTGCGCCCGGTGCGCTTGATGCCGGGCGTGCCGTCACCGCTGGCCGGCCGCAAGCCCGGCGACATCGACTTCTGGGTCGTCCGCGAGAACACCGAGGGCGAGTATTCCAATGCGGGCGGGCGGATGTTCGCCGGCACCGAGCGCGAGTTCGCAGTCCAGGAATCGGTGTTCACCCGCCACGGCGTCGATCGCGTGCTGAAATTCGCCTTCGAGCTGGCGCAGAGCCGGCCCAAGCGTCACCTGACCTCGGCGACCAAATCGAACGGCATCTCGATCACCATGCCGTTCTGGGACGAGCGGGTGCGGGCCGTGGCTGAGGGCTACCCCGATATCCGTTGGGACCAGTACCACATCGACATCCTGACCGCGCATTTCGTACTGAACCCGGATCGGTTCGATGTGGTGGTCGCCTCCAATCTCTTCGGCGACATCCTCTCCGATCTCGGGCCCGCCTGCACCGGCACCATCGGCATCGCGCCCTCGGGCAACATCAATCCGGATCGGCTCTATCCGTCCGTGTTCGAACCGGTGCACGGCTCGGCCCCCGACATCGCCGGCCAGGGGATCGCCAACCCGATCGGCCAGATCTGGTCGGGGGCGATGATGCTGGAGCATCTCGGCGAGCGGGAGGCCGCCGCCGAGATCGTTGCCGCCATCGAGCGGGTACTCTCAGAGCGGACTTTGCGCACGCGCGATCTCGGCGGCAGCGCCGACACGCAGGCCTGCGGCCGCGCGGTCGAACAGGCGCTGGGCTGAAGGACCGGCCGCGATGAGACCCGTCGTCGTCACCGTCGCGATCACCGGCTCGGTCGCCCGCAAGGCCGACAACCCGACCGTGCCGATCACGCCCGCCGAGCAGATCGAATCGACCCACGCCGCCTACGAGGCCGGGGCGGCGCTCGCCCACATCCATGTCCGCGAGGACGACGAGAGTCCGTCACTCGATCCCGACCGGTTCGCGGCGGTGCAGGCGGGCATCCGGCGGCATTGCCCGGACATGATCGTCCAGTTCTCGACGAGCGGGGCGGGGCCCGATCCGACGGAGCGGGGCGCCTGCTTGATCCACCGGCCCGATATGGCCTCGCTCACCACCGGCTCGGTCAACTTCGGCGACGGAGTTTATGAGAACCCGGCCGCCTCGTTCACGGCGCTCGGCCGGCGGATGCAGGACGAGGGCGTACGCCCGGAGATCGAGGTGTTCGACCTCACGCACATCCACAACGCGCGCCGCCTCGTGGACGAGGGCGTGATCGGCGCCGAGCCCCATCTGCAATTCGTCATGGGCATCCGCAACGCCCTGCCGCCCGACCCGCATCTGCTCGACATCCTGCTGGCGGAGACCCGGCGCCTGTTGCCGGGCGCGACCTGGGGCGCCTTCGGCATCGGCCGCTTCCAGAGCCCTGTGATGGGCTGGGCCGTGTCGCGGGGTGCGCAGGGCGTGCGCACGGGCCTGGAGGACAACGTGCGCCTCTCCAAGGAGCGGCTCGCGGATGGCAATGCCGACCTTGTCCGTCTGGCCGCCCGGATCTGCGCCGAGCACGGCGCCCGGCCGGCGACGCCGGCCGAGACGCGGGCGATCCTGCGCCTCGGCTGAGCCCAAGCACAGTCCCGAGCGGTGGCTCTCGGCGTTCGGGAAAAGACAATGCGCAAACACGAGGCGAGCGTGTCGTTCTGGATCGATATCCAGAACGACACGCTCGCGCCGATCAGGCCAGAACCGGGCTCGCCTTGCGCCCCAGTGCCTCCTCGACGGTGCCGTCCCCGTCGAGATAGCCGTGGCGCTTCGGGTTCGGCATCATCAGCGAAGCGATGAACGAGATCGCCAGCATCACGGCGACGTACCAGAAGAAGCTGGTCTCCGCGCCGACATGCTTGAGCCAGAGCGCGACCGCCTCCGCCGTGCCACCGAACAGTGAGTTGGCCACCGCGTAGGACAGGCCGACACCGAGCGCACGCACCTGGGTCGGGAACAGCTCCGCTTTCACGATGCCGCTGATGCCGGTGTAGAAGCTGATCACGACCAGACCGGTCATGATGAGACAGAAGGACAGGACGGGGTCGGTGGTGGTGCCGATCGCCGTCATCAGCGGCACGATTATCACCATGCCGAGGCCGCTGAACAGCAGCATGTTCGTCTTCCGGCCGATCCGGTCGGAGAGCCAGCCGAAGAAGGGCTGGATCACCATGTAGGCGAACAGCGCCACCGTCGTGACCTGCGATGCGGTCACCTTGTCCATACGGGCGGTGTTGAAGAGGTACTTCGGCATGTAGGTCGTGAGCGTGTAGAACGACAGCGACCCGCCAGCCGTATAGGCCAGCACCACGGCGAAAGCCCGCCAGTGCTTGAGCAGCCCGGAGAGGGTTCCCGCTTCCTTCGAATCCTTGTTCTCCGCGCTCATCGTCTCGGAGAGCGAGCGGCGCAGGAACAGGGCGACCACCGCCGCCAGCGCACCGATGACGAAGGGGATGCGCCAGCCCCAGGCCGTGAGTTGCTCGGCCGTGAGCAAGCTCTGAAGCACGACGAGCACCAGCGAGGCGAGCAACTGGCCGCCGATCAGCGTGACGTACTGGAACGAGGCGAAGAATCCGCGCTGCCCCTTGGTCGCGACCTCGCTCATGTAGGTCGCGCTGGTGCCGTACTCGCCACCGACGGAGAGGCCCTGCACCATGCGCGCGATCACGAGAAGGACCGGCGCGAGGTGGCCGACGGTCGCGTAGGTCGGCAGCAGGGCGATGGCGAGCGAGCCGCCGCACATCATCAGCACCGAGATCATCAGCGAGGTCTTGCGCCCGAGACGGTCGGCGATGCGCCCGAACAGCCAGCCGCCGATCGGCCGCATGAAGAAGCCCACCGCGAAGACCGCGGCCGACTTTAGAAGCTGGCCGGTGTCGTCGCCCTCCGGGAAGAAGACCGGGGCGAAGTAGAGGGCGAAGAAGGCGTAGCAGTAGAAGTCGTACCACTCGACGAGATTGCCCGACGAGGAACCGACAATGGCCATGATGCGTCGGCGGCGGTCGGCGGCCTCGTCGAGCGGCGGCGCGGCGGCGCTGGTATCCAGCATGCGTTTCCCCTGATGATCCAGCCCTCGAGCGGCCGTGAGCCCTTATCAATGGACAGTATTTAGCCGAGGCCGGCCAAGCACCGACGCGGTATGCGGCCATTCCGTGACAGATGCCAAGGAACGTTGCGCTCCCGGCCTCGGATCGCTCGGCTCGGTCAGTCCCACCTCGGGGAGGGCCGACATGCCATCCTCGCCGCTACACCGCGGCACTCCGATTACGGTGGAGAGAACCGCAGCGCGGCATGCGATGAGTCGACCACGATGTCATCGTCGCCGTTTCGATCATTGCAAACACATGATCGATTTTACTTCGGATTTTTCCGGTCGCTACCGTATCCGCTCGCCCATTCCGGCGCTTGTCGCAAAGAATAACTCGGAGAGTCACCAACGGGAACGGTTTTCCGACGCTTGCCGTTGCGTCCCCGTATTCGGCGCCAGGTCGGTGTCCGAGAAAAGACGGGGACGGAACATGACGAAGTTCTTTCGCAGTACGGCGACTGCGGCGATCCTGATGCTGGGCGCGGCGACCGCACTCGCACAAGGCGGCGGCGCCGGCGGTGCTGGGGGCGGGGGTGCCGGTACGGGCGCTGGCGGTGCGGGCGGAGGCGCGGGCGGAGCAGCCGGCGGCGCGGGCGGTGCGGGCGGCGGAGCAGCCGGTGGAGCACGGGGCGGCGCGGGCGAGGCCGGCGGCGCAGGCGGTGCCCGTGGCGGCGCCGATGTCGGCGGCGCTGCCCGTGGCAGCGAGAGCGGCGGAGCGGCCGGCGGTGCGGCACGCGGCGGCGAGGGGGGAGAGCCGGGCACCCGTGGCGGGCGCGAGGGCGGCCCGGCTCGCGCCGAGCAGCCGGGCGAGCGCGGCAACCGCGAGTCGGCGCAGCCCGACCGCAGCGGCGCAGGCGAGCGCGGTGGACGGGACGGCCGAGACGGGCCGGGCGAGCGTGGCGGGCGGGATGCGGCGGGTGAACGCGGCGCCGCTGGCGAGCGAGGCGGTCGCGGGTCTGCCGCCGAGGCGCGGGGCGCTTCGAAGAACCTGAACTCGACACAGCGCACCGAGTTCCGCCAGTCGATCAGCCGCTCCAGCGTCCGCGCTGTCCCGAACGTCAACTTCGCCGTCCGCGTCGGCACGGCGATCCCGCGTTCGGTCTCGCTGCACCCGCTGCCGCCGGCGATCCTCACGGTCGTGCCGGCCTATCGCGGCCTGCAGTTCATTCTCGTCGGGGACGACATCGTCATCATCGACCCCGACACCTACGAGATCGTGGATGTGATCCCGGCCTGATCCGGTTGCACGGCACGACACGAGAGGCGGCGGGGCGACAGCTCCGCCGCCCCTGCCGCTTCCCGGGGGATGCTTGCGGAACAGGAGAGGAACGTCTAGGCTGTTCGTGCTTTGTTTTCAACGATTCTGCGGCGCCTTCGGCCCGCGGTCGACAGCAGGTGCCGCATGCTGACCCGCAAGCAACTCGAACTGCTCCAGTTCATCCAGCAGAGGATGCAGGAGAGCGGTGTGCCGCCGTCCTTCGACGAGATGAAGGACGCGCTCGACCTGAAATCCAAGTCCGGCATCCACCGCCTGATCATGGCACTGGAGGAGCGCGGCTTTCTCCGCCGTCTGCCGAACCGGGCCCGGGCAATCGAGATCCTGCGCATGCCCGACATGCCGGCGGCCAAGCCCGCATCGTCCGAGCCGCGGCGCTTCACCCCGAGCGTGGTCGAGGGCGGCCTTTCGGCCAAGCCCGCCACGCCGAAGCCTGCCATGCTTCAGGCCCATGACGGCAAGGGCCAATCGGTGATGGTGCCGGTAATGGGCCGGATCGCTGCCGGTGTGCCGATCTCGGCGATCGAGAGCCAGAGCCACTCGATTTCGATGTCCCCCGACTTCCTGTCGGGCGGAGAGCATTATGCGCTGGAAGTCCGCGGCGATTCGATGATCGAGGCCGGCATTCTCGATGGCGACCTCGTGGTGATCCACAAACAGGACACCGCCAACAATGGCGACATCATCGTCGCGCTGATCGACGACGAGGAGGCGACCCTCAAGCGACTGCGCCGCCGCGGCTCGTCGATCGCACTGGAAGCCGCCAACCCGGCCTACGAGACCCGCGTGCTCGGGCCCGACCGGGTGCGCATCCAGGGCAAGCTCGTGAGCCTCGTGCGCCGTTACTGAGGGTTCTCGGAGGGCGGAGGGTCTGATGGATCCGCCGCACTGGCATCGTTGGGAGGTTGGGGGCCCGACCCGGTTGCCGGCGTCGTCACGCTGGCAGGCCGGGGCTGCCAGGGCTTCGGCTGATCGGCCCCGCGGGCAGTGACGATTTCAGGCCCTGACGTTCCGAGACGGATCGCCGTGGCACCCCGCACCGCCAGAAAAGCCCGGTCGGCGATCAGCGGCGCGGCGCAGCCCGGCGGGGCACGCAGTCGGGTGATGAGGATGTCGGCCCGGGCGCAATCCTCCGCGAAGGCACGCTTGTCCATGACAAGAGCGACGGCGCGCCCGTCGACCGCGGTGAGGGTGCAACCGATCCGGTCGCAGCGCGGTCCGGCAGCACCGATCGCGGCGTCCGGACGGCGCCCATCGCCGTCGGCCTTCAACCATTGTTCGAGCACGAAGCCGGGCGGGCGCCCAAGGACCACGAGACGCCCGTCCTTGCCGCGGACCGCGGCACCGGCCCCGTCCCGATCGATATAGATGTCGTAGCGGATCGGGCTCGCGGCGAGGGCAACACCGAGCCCCGCCGGCATGAGGGCGAGGAAACGCAGCCGCGACACGGGAAGTGTCGCCAGCAGCAGGGCGGCGGCGAGCAGCATCAGGGCGCCCGTTCCGAAGGCAGGCAGCACGACGTTGGCCTGCCCGAACCCGGCGATCCAGGCGGAGATGTCGAGCATGCCGCGCACCGCGAGCCCCATCAGCCACCAGACCGGACGGTCGAGGGCAAAGGGATAGGCCAGCATTCCAAGCACCGCCGCGGGCATGACCGCGAGTGAGACGAGCGGCAGGGTCAGCGCGTTGCCGACGAGGCCGAAGGGTTGCACGGTCTGGAAGTGATAGGTCGCGAACGGCGCGGTGGCGAGTTGCGCGACCAGCGTCGTGGCAAGCGTTCCGACCACCGCCTTCGCCACCCAGGAGGCGGATCGCGCGATCCGGGATGCGCTGTCGGTTCGGAAAACCCGCCCATCGATGAGCGGCGCACAGGCGATGAGGCCGGCGACCGCGCCGAACGACATCTGGAAACTCGGACCCAGCAGCGCTTCCGGCTCGCGGGCGAGCGCCAGGATCGCCGCGAGGGCGAGATTACGCAGGCTGAGCGCCGGGCGATCGACGAGGATCGCGCCGAGCATCACCAGCGTCATGATCAGCGCCCGCTCGGCCGCGACGTCCCAGCCCGAGAAGGCGCAGTAGGCGGTCACGCCCAGCATCGCCGTACCCGCCGCGATCTTCTTGATGGGCCAGGCGAGGGCCAGCGCCGGCACCAGCGCGAGCCCGGCCCGCACCAGCCAGAACACGACGCCCGCCGCGAGCACCATGTGGAGCCCGGAGATCGAGACGACGTGATAAATCCCCGCCGCGCGCAGCACGTCGTTGGTCTCGTTGGAGATCAGTCCCCGCTTTCCCGTGACGAGGGCCGCCGCCACCGCGCCGGCCTGTCCGCCGATCGCATCGGTGATGCGGCGGGTGAAGGCATTGCGCGCCGCGTCGATGGCGGCGGTCAACCGCAGCGACAGGGCCAGAGGCTCGGCCGGGGGCCCGACCTCGACCTTGCCGACCAGCGAGCCCACGGCGCCGATCCCGCGAAAGTAAGCGTCGCGCGCAAAGTCGTAGCCGCCCGGCCGCACCGATTCCGGCGGTGGCAAGAGGCGGGCGGTGGCGCGGATGGCGTCACCCGGCCGCACCGCCTGCGCGGCGCGGTAGGAGACCCGTACCCGGCGCGGGCGGCTTTCCGCATCGAGATCGCCGAAACGCTCGACGCGCACGATCAGCCGCGCACCGCCCTCACGCTCATCGAGCCCTTCGACGAGGCCGACGAGCGGCGCGATGGTGACGCGGGTCAGCACCGGTCCCGCGACGGAGGCGACCCGCCAGACGCCCGCCGCGAAGCCGAGGAAGGCCGCGGCGAGGCCGAGCATCAGCGCGAGCGCCACCGGGCGCGCCCGCAGCAGCGGCGTCACCGAAAGGCAGAGCCCCGCCGCGATCAGCGGCGCGGCGAGGGAAGGCTCTCCATCGGTCGCCGTGAAGAAGACGAGAATGCCGGCCCCGAAGGCGACGGCGAGCCAGGGGAACAGCCGCCGCTGCTCGGCCTCGCGGGCGACGCTGCCGCGCAAGCCGTCGCGCGCGGCCTGCCAGAGCTGTGCAGGGGCGGGGAGGCGACCGGCGAGGAGGGCCGGAACGGCCCCGCGCATCGCCCTGCCGCCGCCCCCTGCCATGTGCCTTGCCTATGCCCCGCCGCGCTCGGAGACCTGCGTTGCCCGCGCGCTGGGCAACCATGACGAATTCTTAACGCATCGGCTCGCTCGTGCTACACGCCCGCCGAGACCGGCCGCAGCCGTACGCGCGCCATCCCGCACTTTTTGAAGAAGCCTCCCAGCCGCCGATGTCGTCACCGGTCGTCACGCGCTTTGCGCCTTCACCCACGGGCTTCCTGCATATCGGGGGAGCGCGTACGGCTCTGTTCAATTGGCTCTACGCCCGACATTTCGGCGGGCGGATGCTGCTGCGCATCGAGGACACCGATCGGGAGCGATCGACGCAAGGGGCGATCGACGCGATCCTCGATGGGATGCGCTGGCTCGGCCTCGATTGGGACGGGGAGGTGATCTATCAGTTCGCCCGCGCCGAACGGCACCGCGAGGTCGCCGAGAGCCTGCTCGCCTCGGGCAACGCCTACCATTGCTACGCCAGCGCCGAGGAGCTGGCGCAAATGCGCGAGACCGCCCGCGCCGAGGGCCGCGCCCCGCGCTATGACGGCCGCTGGCGCGACCGCGACCCGTCCGAGGCGCCCGCCGGCGTGAAGCCGGTGATCCGCCTGCGGGCCCCCAGCGATGGCGAGACCGTGGTCGAGGATGCCGTGCAGGGCCGCGTGACCTGGGCCAACCGCGACCTCGACGATCTCGTGCTGCTGCGCTCCGACGGCACGCCGACCTACATGCTCGCCGTCGTGGTGGACGACCACGACATGGGCGTCACGCAGGTGATCCGCGGCGACGACCACCTCACCAACGCCGCGCGCCAGAGCCAGATCTACCGGGCGCTGGGCTGGGACGTGCCGGCCATGGCGCATATCCCGCTCATTCACGGGGCGGACGGCGCCAAGCTGTCGAAGCGCCACGGTGCGCTCGGCGTCGAGGAGTACCGCGACCGCGGCTACCTGCCGGCGGCGCTGCGCAACTACCTCGTGCGGCTCGGCTGGAGCCACGGCGATCAGGAAGTGTTCTCCACCGAGGAGATGATCGCCGCCTTCGACCTGAAGGCGATCGGCCGCTCGGCGGCGCGGTTCGACTTCACGAAGCTGGAAAGCCTCAACGGGCTCTACATCCGCGGTAGCGACGATGCGGCGCTGGTGGATGCGATCGAGGCGATCCTGCCCGCCCGCGGCCCCGAGCGCGGTCTGCCGACCAAGCTCGAGCCCGCCCTGCGTGAGAAGCTCGTGGCGGCGATGCCGGGCCTGAAGGAGCGCGCCAAGACGCTCGTCGAACTCCTCGACAGCGCCTACTACCTCTACGCCGCCCGGCCGCTCGCCCTCGACGCCAAGGCCGAAGCCCTGCTCGCGGGCGAAGCGCCCGAGCGGCTGCGGGCACTCCTGCCGGCGCTCGAAGCGCTCCCGGACTGGAACGCGGCGACGACGGAGGCTGCGGTGCGACAGTTCGCCGACAGTCAGGGGGTCAAGCTCGGCCAAGTCGCCCAGCCCCTGCGGGCGGCGCTCACGGGGCGTGCCACCTCGCCGCCGGTCTTCGACGTCCTGGCCGTGCTCGGCCGCGACGAAGCGCTCGCCCGCCTCCGGGATCGCCTGCCGGCCTGAACCGTCCACGCGACGGATCCCGACGCAGAGCATCTGGTGCATCGGCCGATGCTGGTGCACCGCATCGCGGTGTCCGCATCCGCCTGAGCCTTGCGACGCCTAAAATGACAATCTAGCGCAAATGACAGCCCACTTTCCGACAGCGGCACATCGTCCGGTCGAGGGCCGGAAAGTCTTGCCTGGGCGCGTGTTTCAGCGTCATCTCCGCTCTTGCAGAGCGTTCAGAATTATCGAGAACTGCGAGGGAGAACGGGTCGGATAGGATTTCATCCCGTTCGTGGGGTGACAGATCCAGCCTGTTTTTCGCATATGCGAAGAGACCGGGAGCAGCCCACCGTTGCTGGGCGCCGACCGATCCGCTAACCCGGTGCTTCAGTGAGCGGGCGCAGTGCTCTGCTGCGGCGCCACAACGGAGCGGGAGGCCTTGTCTTCCGCTCCAGTGCTGTTCCCGTCGCGAGAAAGGGTCCGCGATCCCATGAGCGCTTCCGCCAGCACCATCATCGTGGGCGACAAAAACGTCGAACTGCCCATCAAGACCGGAACGATCGGCCCCGACGTGGTCGATATCGGGAAGCTCTACGCCCAGACCGGCAAGTTCACCTTCGATCCGGGCTTCACCTCGACCGCCTCCTGCGAATCGAAGATCACCTATATCGACGGCGACGAGGGCGTGCTGCTCTATCGCGGCTACCCGATCGAGCAACTCGCCGAGAACGGCGACTTCCTCGAGACCGCCTACCTGATGCTGTTCGGCGAGCTGCCCAGCTCGGCCCAGAAGGCGGATTTCGATTACCGGGTCACGCGCCACACCATGGTGCACGACCAGATGAACCGCTTCTTCCAGGGTTTCCGCCGCGACGCCCACCCGATGGCGGTGATGGTGGCCTGCGTCGGCGCGCTCTCGGCCTTCTACCACGACTCGACCGACATCTCGGACGAGCAGCAGCGGATGATCGCCTCGCTGCGCATGATCGCGAAGATGCCGACGCTGGCGGCGATGGCCTACAAGTACACGATCGGCCAGCCCTTCGTGTATCCGAAGAACGACCTCGATTACACCTCGAACTTCCTGCGGATGTGCTTTGCCGTTCCGTGCGAAGAATACGTCGTCAACCCGATCTATGCCCGCGCGCTGGACAAGATCTTCATCCTGCACGCCGACCACGAGCAGAACGCCTCGACCTCGACGGTGCGTCTCGCCGGTTCCTCGGGCGCCAACCCGTTCGCCTGCATCGCCGCCGGCATCGCCTGCCTGTGGGGACCGGCCCATGGCGGCGCCAACGAGGCGGCGCTTAAGATGCTCATGGAGATCGGGCATCCCGAGAACGTGCAGAAATACGTCGCCAAGGCGAAGGACAAGAACGATCCCTTCCGCCTGATGGGCTTCGGCCACCGGGTCTACAAGAACTACGACCCGCGTGCGCGCATCATGCAGAAGACCACCCACGAGGTTCTGAACGAACTCGGGATCAAGGACGATCTGCTGGAGGTCGCCGTCCAGCTCGAGAAGATCGCCCTCGAGGACGAGTACTTCATCGAGAAGAAGCTCTACCCGAACATCGACTTCTACTCGGGCATCACCCTCAAGGCGCTCGGCTTCCCGACCTCGATGTTCACGGTGCTGTTCGCGCTGGCCCGCACCGTCGGCTGGATCGCGCAATGGGCCGAGATGATCGAGGATCCGTCCCAGAAGATCGGTCGCCCGCGCCAGCTCTATATCGGCCCGGATCGCCGCGACTACACGCCGATCGGCCAGCGGAGCTGAGCTGAGAGTGCCTCGCAAAACTCCCGATCTCTGACCGTTCTCCCTCTGACGAGGACGGCGGAGCGGGAGGTTTGTGAGAGACACTCAAGGGCGCCTCCGGACCCAGCGGTCCGGAGGCGCACGATGTCAGAGCTTGAGATCGCGCTTCAGGCGCATGACCACGCGATCCAGAGCACCGAGAAAGGCCGAGCGGTCCTTCGGTGAGAACGGCCTCGGACCGCCGGTGATCGCGCCGGCCTCCCGCAAATCCTGCATCAGGTTGCGGGTCGCGAGCGCGAGACCGACCGACGATTCCGTGAAGGTTTTGCCGTTCGGCGCGAGCGCGACGGCGCCCGCCTTCACGCAGCGGCTCGCGAGCGGCACGTCGGCCGTGATCACGATGGCGCCACGGCTCGCCCGCTCGGCGATCCAGTCATCGGCCGCATCGAACTTGTCCCCGACGACGACCCGCTCGATCCAGGGCTCGCGCGGCAGGTTCAGGAAGCTGTTCGAGACGACGAAGACGTGAAGGCCGTAGCGCCCGGCGACGCGGTACACCTCGTCCTTCACCGGGCAGGCGTCGGCATCGACGTAGATCGCGATTCTCGGTGTCGTCGCTTCCTCGCTCATGCCGCCCGCCGTGCCTCCAAAACGATCCGGGCCGCCGCCCGGCTCGGTTCCTCGTCGCCGGGCAGCCGCATCCGGCCGTCGATGCGGGCCAGCGCGTCGAGCTGCGTCCGGCGGGCGGGGCCGCCCGCGAGAAGCGGCGCCAGCGTCCCGGCCAGCCGCTCCGGTGTGCAATCGGCCTGCACGAATTCCGGCATGGCGTTCTCGGACAGGATGAGGTTCGGCAGCACGATCGTCGGCACTTGGATGAGCCGCCGGGCGATGACCTCCTCGACCCGCGACACCTTGTAGGCCACCACCATCGGCACGCCGGCGAGCGCGAGTTCGAGCGTCACGGTGCCGGAGGCCGCGAGCGCGGCCCGCGCCCGGCGGAAGGTCGCGTATTTGTCGGCCTCCCCGTGGACGATCCGCGGATGCCGCTCCCAGGCGGCGGCGAGCCGTTCGATCAGGGCGCGGTGACGGCTCACCGCCGGCAGTTCGATCTCGAACGGGCCGACCCGCTGGCTGAGTTCGGCGATCGCCCGCCCGAAGACCGGCATCAGCCGCTCGATCTCCGAGCGGCGCGAGCCCGGCAGCACGGCGAGGAGAGGTGGACGTCCCTCGCGGATCGCGGTCTCGTCGGGGGAGGGGCGCAGCTCGGTCAGACGCTCGATCAGCGGGTGGCCGACATACGAGCAGGGCGGCCCGCCGAGGCGGCGATGCGCCTCCGGTTCGAAGGGGAGGAGGGCGAGCACGTGGTCGATGAAGGGCACCATGCCCTTGGCCCGCCAGGGCCGCCACGCCCAGACGCTCGGCGAGACGTAGTCGACGATCGGCAGATCCGGCAGGCGCTTGCGCACGCGGGTCGCGACCGCGTGGGTGAAGCCGGGGCTGTCGATGATGACGAGCACGTCGGGCCGGCCCGCCACGACGTCGTCCACCGTCTCGCGGATGCGCCGCAGCAGGGTGCGGGCGCGGGCGAGCACGGGGAGGTAACCCATCACCGCCACATCATCGATGGGGAAGAGCGAGCGGAAGCCCTCCGCCTCCATCGCCTCCCCGCCGACGCCGCCGAGCGTCAGGGGCGCCGGCGACAACGCCCGCAGCGCCCGGATCAGCTTGGCGCCGAGCTGGTCGCCGGAATCCTCGCCCACCACGAGCCAGATCCGCCGATGCGTCACGGGGCGACCTCCACGCCGATCAGGAACAGGCCTGCCGCATCCGCGGCCGCGACCGTCGCCGCACCGTCGATCACCAGGGTATGGCCGGCGCCGATGGCGATGCCGGCGCAGCCGGCCTCCGCGGCACGGCGCACGGTGCGCGGGCCGATGGCCGGCAGATCGATCCGCAGATCCTGGCCGAGCTTCGGTAGCTTGACGAGCACCGTCCCCTTCGCAGGCGTACCGCGGCCGAACGGCTTGCGGTTGAGCGCACGGGCGCGGGCGAGCATGCGGTCCGTGCCCTCGGGTCCCTCGACGGCGATGACGCGCTCGCCCGCCACCACGGCCGCCTGACCCACATCGAACGGGCTCAGGGCGCCGAGCATGGCACGGCCCGTGGCGATCGAGAGGGTCGCGTCGGAATCCGGTTCCACCTGGCCGAGCCGGCCGAGCCGGCCGAGCAAGTCGGGCGCGACCTCGTGAACGCCGAGCACACGGTGCCCGTTCTCCTCGAGCAGCGAGAGCACGGCCCGCAGGAGCCGGTCGTCACCGCCGGCCAGGCTTTTCAGGATATCGCGGTTGCGCACCGCATGCGCCGCGTTGAGCAGGGCGGCCGGGCTCGGGCGGGTGACGCCGCCGGCCGGTACCACGGCGGCGGGGGCCCACTCCCTCAGGATGCGCAGGGTGCCGGGGATATCGAGGAGATCGACCACCGCGTCCGCGCGCCGCCGCATCGCCCGCTCGGTGAAACCGCGCACGGCCAGGATCCGGAACGGCCGCCGCGCCCGATCGAGGGAGGCCGCGACGAGTTCCGGCAGGTGGCCCGCGCCGGCCACCAGGGCGAGGGGTCGGGCCGGATCGATCACGGCGGGCCGCCTCAGGCCGCCGCGGAGACGGGGCGGGGCGTGCAGATCGAGCGCTTACCGCCCGCGCGGATGAAGGAGAGGATTTCGTGGATCGCCGGATGGGTATCGAACTCGGCGGCCACGTCCTCGACGCGCTCCATCAGCGTGCCCTCCTGGGCGAAGAGCAGCCGATAGGCCCGGCGCAGGGCGTGGATGTCCTCGCGCGAAAAACCGCGGCGTTGCAGGCCGATGATGTTGAGCCCGGAGAGGTAGGCGCGGTTGCCGAGCACCATGCCGTAGGGAATGCAGTCGTTCTCCAACCCCGAGAGGCCGCCGACGAAGGCGTGATCGCCGACGCGGGCGAACTGGATCACCGCCGCACCGCCCCCGAGGATGGCGTAGTTGCCGACCGTGCAATGGCCGGCGAGCATGACGTTGTTGGAAAAGATGACGTGGTCGCCGACCCGGCAATCGTGGCCGACATGGCTGTTGGCGAGAAACGCGCAGCCGTTGCCGACCACCGTTTCCAGACCGCCGCCGGCGGTGCCGGGGTTCATCGTCACGCCTTCGCGGATCAGGCAATCGGAGCCGACCGCCAACGTCGAGGGCTCGCCGCGGAACTTCAGATCCTGCGGCGGATGGCCAATCGAAGCGAAGGGATAGATCCGAGTGCGCGCGCCCACCGTGGTCCGGCCGGCGACCACGACGTGGCTGACGAGTTCGCAGCCATCCCCCAGCACGACGTCGGGCCCGATATGGCAGAACGGGCCGATCCGCACGCCGTCCCCGAGCCGGGCGCCGTCCTCGACGACGCTGCTCGGATGGATCCCGTCCCGCACTGCGTTCACTCCGTCACCAGCATGGCACCGATCTCGGCCTGGGCGACGAGCGCGCCGTCGACGCGGGCCTCGCCGCGGAACCACCACATGGTCTTGCGCTGGTTCATCTTCGTCATGTGGAAGCGCACTTGGTCACCGGGCACGACGGGCTTGCGGAACTTGCACTTGTCGATGGTCATGAAGAAGACCTGCTTGGTCTTCAGGTCGTCATTCATGATGTGGCGGCAGCAGATCGCGCCCGCGGTCTGGGCCATGCCTTCGATCAGCAGCACGCCGGGGAAGACCGGCAGGCCGGGGAAGTGCCCGGTAAATTGCGGCTCGTTCGCCGTGACGTTCTTGATGCCGATGCAGCTCTCGTCCCGGTCGATCTCGATGATGCGGTCGATCATCAGGAAGGGATAGCGGTGGGGCAGTAGTTCCAGCACTTTCTGGATATCGGCCGAACCCAGCTCCCGCGTCTCACTCATCGGTCCCAACGCTCCCCGCCCATGCTTGCCCGGCGGCGTCCGCCGCACGGTCCCGTGCCTTTTGCCGGTGAAGGCCGCCCTCTTCGGCAGAAAATCAGGCGGATGCAAGACTTTTGCGCCGTTGGGGCCACAACCAGCGGCACCGGCCGCGATGGCAACTCAGACGATCCGCCGATCCAGCCGGATGATGCGGCACGGGTCGCCCGTCTTGGCGGGGCTCGCATGCGGCGGACGGACCAGCAGGGCCTCGCTGGTGCCGAGCACCGAGAGCATCGAGGAATCCTGGCGGGCCTCGGGGTGGACGACCGGCAACCGGTCCGGCGCCGTATCGAGGCGGGCGCGCAGATAGTCCTGGCGGGCGTCGTTCTCCGGCATGTCGCGGCCGAGAAGCGCCGGCTCGCTGCGGTCCTCGCCCGCGCGGGGATCGCCGAGGAGCGCGCGGATCGCCGGCACCACGAAGAGGAGGCCGCAGACGATCGAGGAGACGGGATTGCCCGGCAGGCCGATCACCGCCATGGGCCCGAGCCGCCCGTGCATCAGCGGCTTGCCGGGGCGGAGCGCCACCCGCCAGAAGCCGAGTTCCAGCCCCTCGGCACCGAGCGCCGCCTGGACGAGGTCGTGATCGCCGACCGAGGCGCCACCAAGCGTCACCAGAAGATCGGCCTCGGCCGACCGCGCACGGCCGACCGCCTCGCGCAAGGCGCCGAGCTCGTCCGTGACGATGCCGAGCTCGATGACCTCCGCGCCGGCCTCCAGGCTCAGCGCTCCGAGCGCGAGACCGTTCGAGGCGACGATCTGGTCCCACGCCGCCGGCTCGCCCGGCCGCACCAATTCGTCACCGGTCGCGAGGACGGCGACCCTGGGCTTGCGCCGCACGGGCAACACGGCATGGCCGGCGCTGGCCGCCAGGGCGAGGCGGCGCGCGTCGAGGACCTCGCCGGCCCGCACCAGCGTCTCGCCCTCGCGGAAATCGAGGCCGGCGCGGCGCAGGAAGCGGCCCGCCGCCACCGGCTCGCGGGCGGTGACGGTCTCGCCCTCGGCCTCGGCGTTCTCTTGGATCAGGATCGCATCGGCGCCTTCGGGAACCGGTGCGCCGGTGAAGATGCGGACGGCCTCGCCCGCGGCCAATGTCCCGGAAAATCCGTGGCCGGCCGCGCTGGTGCCGATCAGGCGCAGGCGCGCCGGCACGGTCGCCACGTCGGCGGCGCGCACGGCGTAGCCGTCCATGGCGGAGGCCGGGAAGGGCGGCTGGGTCCGCCGGGCGGTCAGGTCGGCGGCCAGGGTGCGGCCGGCGCCCTGCGCGATGGGGATATCCTCCACCGCGACCGGGCCGGGGATGGCGGCGAGGATCTTTGCGAGCGCCTCAGCAACCGAGAGCAGGCTCATGAGCCGGCGTTCCATGCGCCGGACTTGCCGCCCTCCTTCGACAGGAGGCGGATGCCCTCGATGCGCATGCCGCGGTCGGCGGCCTTCACCATGTCGTAGACCGTCAGGCAAGCGACCGAGACGGCGGTCAGCGCCTCCATTTCGACGCCGGTCTGGCCCTGCACCTTCACCTCCGCAGTCAGGCGCAGGCCGGGAAGGGCGTCGTCGGGCTCGCAGGTGAGCCGCACCTTGGTGATCAGCAGCGGGTGGCAGAGCGGGATCAGCTCGTGCGTTCGCTTGGCGGCCATGATGCCGGCGAGCCGGGCGGTGCCGATGACGTCGCCCTTCTTGGCGTCGCCCTCGCGGATCAGCGCCAGGGTCTCGGGCTGCATCACCACCACGCCCTCGGCCACGGCCGTGCGCGACGTCGCGGCCTTGTCCGAGACATCGACCATGTTGGCCGCGCCGGTCCGGTCGATATGGGTGAGGGTGGCGCCGCTCACCGGTCCCGATCCCCGAACAGCAGGGACCGTGTCGCCGCAGTCACGTCGTCCTGCCGCATCAGGCTCTCGCCGACGAGGATGGTATCGAGCCCGTGCTGCTTCAGCCGCAGCACGTCGGCATGTCCACCAATGCCGCTCTCGGCCACCGCGATCCGATTGGCGGGGATGCCGGGCTTCAGGGTGATCGCCGTCTCGAACGACACCTCGAAGGTCTTGAGGTTGCGGTTGTTGACGCCGACCAGACGGGTGCCGAGCGGCAGGGCCCGCTCCAGCTCCTGCGCGTCGTGGACCTCGACCAGCACATCCATGCCGAGATCATGCGCGGTCTCGGTGATGTCGGCGGCCTCCGCGTCATCGAGGCAGGCCATGATGACGAGGACGCAATCGGCGCCCCAGGCGCGAGCCTCGTAGACCTGATACGGCTCGAACATGAAGTCTTTTCGCAGAACCGGCAGGCCGCAGGCCGCGCGCGCCTCGATCAGGAAGTCCGGCGCCCCCTGGAAGGACGGCGTGTCGGTCAGCACCGACAGGCAGGTGGCGCCGCCCTTGGCGTAGGCCTTGGCCAGCGTCTTCGGGTCGAAATCGGCGCGGATCAGCCCCTTGGAGGGCGAGGCCTTCTTGATCTCGGCAATCAGGGCGGGACGGCCTTCCGCGATATGCCGGGCGATGGCGTCGGCGAAGCCGCGCGGCGGCTCGGCCTTGGCGACCTGCTTTTCCAGCTTGGCCAGCGGCACGCGCAGCTTCGCCTCGGCGATCTCGCGGCGCTTGTAGGCCTCGATCCGCGCCAGCACGCTCGCCCGTTCCGGGGCGGGCCCGGCGGTCACGTCGGCGACGATATCGTCCATCGGGTTGTCCTTAGAACCGTTCGAAGCCGTCTATCACGCATTGGACACGGCGACGAGGCGCGCCAGCGTGCCCCGCGCCGCGCCGGAATCGATCGCGCCTTGCGCCCGCGCGACGCCTTCGGCGAGCGTGCCGGCGGCCCCCGCCACCACGAGGCCGGCGCCGGCGTTCAGCACGGCGATGTCGCGGTAGGCGTTGCGGGCGCCCTCCAGCACGGCGCCGAGCGCGGCGGCGTTGTGCTCGGGGTCGCCCCCGCGCAGGTCGTCCAGGGTCGCGAGCGGCAGGCCGACCTCGCGCGGATCGAGGGTGAAGTGCGTCAGCGCGCCAGCCTCCAGCGCCACCACGGCGGTGGGGCCGGTGGTGGTGATCTCGTCGAGCCCGTCGGAGCCGTGCACGGTCCAGACCCGCTGGCTGCCGAGCGTGGCCAGCACCCGCGTCAGCGGCTCGGCCCAGGCCGGGCGCGAGACGCCGAACACCTGCGCGGTGACCCCGGCCGGATTTGAGAGCGGCCCGAGCATGTTGAAGATGGTGCGGAACGGCAGCTCTGTGCGCACCGGCGCGACATGGCGCATGGCGCCGTGATGCGTCTGCGCGAACATGAAGCAGAGCCCCGCCTCTGACAGGCAGCGCGCCAGGGCCTCGGGGGGCAAGCCGATCTTGACGCCGAGGGCCGCCAGTACGTCGGCGGCGCCGGAGCGCGAGGTGGCGGCGCGGTTGCCGTGCTTGGCCACGGGCACGCCGCAGGCGGCGGTGAGAATCGCGGCCAGCGTCGAGACGTTGTAGCTGCCCGAATGGTCCCCCCCGGTGCCGACGATGTCGATGGCGCCCGCGGGTGCGGCCACCGGCAGCATCCGCGCGCGCATCGCCGAGACCGCGCCGACGATCTCCTCCTCGCTCTCGCCGCGCACGGAGAGGGCGGTGAGGAAGGCGCCCGCCTGGATCGGCGTGACCTCGCCCGAGAGCAGGTCATCGAAGGCGGCGCGGGCCTGCTCGCGGCTCAGCGAGGCGCCGGCCGCGACGGTCGCGAGATGGGTTTTGAAGGACTCCATGGGTCCGTGATCATCCGCTGGAAGCCCTCTCACCTTCGCGGACGAGGGTGGCCCGCGAGCCGGGTCGGGCGAGGGGAGGGCTCCGCGTAATTCGGAACGCCTCGCTCCCCTTCCGCCTCTCATCCGCGAGGCACCTTCACCCGCGAAAGGGAGAGGGAATAGGGTGTGCCCCGTCAATGCACGCCGAGGCCGGGCTTGTCACGCTCGGGCGGCCGACTCCTTGCGCCACGCCGCGGCGATGTCGAGGAAGTTGCGTAAGATCTGCGTGCCGTGGTTCGAGAGGATGCTCTCGGGATGGAACTGCACGCCGTGGACCGGCAGTTCCAGGTGCTGGAGCCCCATTATGAGCCCGTCGGCCTCTGCCGTCACCGCGAGATCCTGCGGGCAGCTTGCACGGTCGACCACCAGCGAGTGGTAGCGCGTGGCGGCGAAACCCTCGTTGATGCCGCGGAACACACCCTTCGCCTCGTGACGGATGGTGGAGACCTTGCCGTGCATGGGGGAGGGCGCACGCACCACGTCACCGCCATAGGCCTGCCCGATGGTCTGGAGCCCAAGACACACGCCGAAGATCGGGATCTCGGAGCCCAGTTCCCGCACCGCATCGAGGCAGATGCCGGCCTCGTTCGGGGTGCACGGCCCCGGCGAGAGCACAAGCGCGTCGGGCGCCCGCGCACGGATGCCGGCGACATCGATCTGATCGTTGCGCACCACGTCGATCCGACCGCAGAGCGGGCCGATCAGGTGGACGAGATTCCAGGTGAAGGAATCGTAATTGTCGATGACGAGGACGTTGGACATGGCCGCCGGCTTTGCGGAGTGACCCGGCCGATGTGACCCCTGATCGAGCCGGGGTCAACGGGTTCCCGGAGCGCACCGCGGACCCGGTCCCGCGCTCCACGGGATCGACGTGGCCGGAGTCGGGGAAACCCATTCCCGGGAGTGGAGCAAGAGCGCGCTTCACAAACTGAGTATTCAAAGAAAAGAGCTCGGGAGAGAAACCGCATCTTAAAACTCGGATCCCATCATTTGTTTGGATGAATAATAATCTCACGTCATGATCGGAAAGACCTCGTGCGCCTACTTAACGATCTCAAGTTGCCCCTGAAGCTCGCGATCCCGATCGGCCTTCTGATCTGCCTGAGTTCCGGCCTCGTGGTCACGGCCAAATCCGGCATCGACGGGACGCTCGAACGGGTGACGCGGCTCACCGACTACACCCTTCGGCGCCGTATCGCGGTCAGCGACTTCGATCGCGCGGCCAAGGACGTGACGATCCACGAGAAGAGCATCATCATCGCCACCGATCCGGCCGAGGTGACGAAGACGAAGGCGCTTCTGGAAGCGAGCCGGGCGGAGATTTTTCGGCAGATCGACATGATCCTCGCGGCGGCCGAGACGAGCGAGCTGCACAAGCGTTACACGGAGACCCGGAGCGTCGTGAGCGCCTATCTGCAGGCGGTCGACAGGAGCATCGAGCGCGCTCTGCAGGGCGACCTGAAGGGGGCAATTGCCATCTCCAACAGCGAGGGGCGGGCCGCGCGCCAGCGCCTCGAGGAGCGCCTGTCGTCCCACCTCAGCGTGAACGCGGCCACCACCGAGGCCACGATCCGCGCGGTCAAGGAGGAAGGCCGCGCGACCACGACGCGCCTCATCATCGGGGCCATCACGGGTGTCGGGGTGCTGGCCTCGCTGGCGGGCCTGATCACCGTGTTCGGCATCGCACGCCCGATCCGCCGGGCCATTCGGGCGACCGAGCGGCTCGCCGCCGGCGACCTCGCCACGCCCGTGGATGACGTGGCGCGGCGCGACGAAATCGGTGCCCTCAACCGGGCGCTCACGGTGTTCAAGGACAGCGCGCTGGCCCGGCAACGGCTCGAGGCCGAACAGAGCCGTGAGACCGCGGCCAAGATGGTGCGCGCCGAGCGGCTCGACGCGGTGACCCGCGCCTTCGAGACCGATGCCACCCGGATGACCAGCGGCCTCAACACGGCCGCCGCCGACATGGAGGTGACCGCCCGCTCCATGAGCGGAATCGCCGACCAGACGACCACGCAGGCGATGGCGGTGTCCTCGACCGCGACGCAGACCGCGGCCAACGTCCAGACCGTCGCCGCCTCCACGGAGGAATTGTCGGCCTCGATCGCCGAGATCACCGCCCAGGTCGCCCACTCCATCAGCCTGATCGGGGCAGCGGTCGAGCGTGTCGCCGAGACCGACGCGACCATTCACGCCTTGAGCGAAACGGCCGAACGCGTCGGCGCGGTGGTGGCCATGATCTCGGGCATCGCCGGTCAGACCAACCTGCTGGCGCTCAACGCCACGATCGAGGCGGCCCGCGCCGGCGCCGCCGGCCGCGGCTTCGCGGTCGTCGCCACCGAGGTGAAGGACCTTGCGGCCCGAACCGGACAGGCGACGGAGGAGGTCTCCGCCCAGATCGGCGCGATCCAGAACGCGACCAAGGCGGCCGTCGCCGCCGTCCGCGCCATCGGCGGGCAGATCGCCAGCCTCGAACAGGTCTCGACCAGCATCGCGGCGGCCATGGAGGAGCAGGAGGCTGCGACCCGCGAGATCGCCCGAAACGTTCAGGAGGCGGCGCGCGGCACCGAACAGGTCACCGGCAGCGTCTCCGGCATGCGGCAAGGCGCGGGCGAGACCGGGTCGGCGGCGACGCAGGTGCTCGGAGCGGCCCGCCAGCTCGCCCGCGATTCGGAAGGGCTCGGCCGCACGGTCGCGAACTTCCTCGCGGACGTGAAGGCGGCCTGAGGCTGCCGAGACACGGCCCCCGCCGCAGCGCGGGGGCGCAGGCCTGCTTTCGCCGCAGCCACTATTGCCCGCGCTTGGCCCGGCTCGCGAACTGCACCGCATCCTCCGCGGCTCGGAACAACGCCTTGGCCTTGTTCACGCATTCCTGCTGCTCGGAGTGCGGATCGGAATCGTAGACGATGCCCGCACCCGCCTGCACATGCATGCGGCCGTCCTTCACGATGGCCGTGCGCAGGACGATGCAGGTGTCCATCTCGCCGCGCGCGCCGAAATAGCCGATGCAGCCGCCATAGGGGCCGCGCTTCTCGCGCTCCAGCTCGTCGATGATCTCCATCGCCCGCACCTTCGGCGCGCCCGAGACGGTGCCGGCGGGAAAGCCGGCGGCCAGGGCCGAGAGCGCGTCGTGAGCGGGGTCGAGGTCGCCCTCGACGTTCGAGACGATGTGCATGACCTGGGAATAGTATTCGAGGAAGAACGAGTCGGTGACGGTGACGGTGCCGATCTTCGAGACGCGGCCGACATCGTTGCGGCCGAGATCGAGCAGCATCAGGTGCTCGGAGCGCTCCTTCGGGTCGGCCAGGAGTTCGTCGGCCAGCGCCCGGTCCTCGGCCGGTGTGGCGCCGCGCCGCCGTGTGCCGGCGATCGGGCGGATCGTCACCTTGCCCTCGCGCACCCGCACGAGGATCTCAGGCGACGAGCAGACGACCTGAAACGCCTCGAAATCGAGGTAGCACAGGAACGGCGCCGGGTTGGTGCGGCGAAGAGAGCGGTAGAGTGCAAGGGCGGGCAGGGTGAACGGCGCCTCGAAGCGCTGCGACAGCACCACTTGGAAGATGTCGCCCGCGACGATGTACTCCTTGGCCTTGGCCACCATGCCGAGGAACGCGTCCGGCTCGGTGTTCGAGACCGGAGAGGGCAGGGGAAGGCTCGAGACGTCGAGGCGCGCCTCGACCGGCAGCGGGCCTTCGAGGGCTTCCGCCACCCGGTCGAGCCGGGCCTGCGCGGCTTCCAGCGCGGCGCGGGCGCTCACACCGTCGGTTGGACGCACGGGGGTGACGACGGTGAGCGCGTCGGCCACCGCGTCGAACACCACCATCACGCGCGGGCGCATCAGGATCGCATCCGGCACGCCGAGCGGATCGGGGTTCGGCTCCGGCAGCCGCTCCATGGCGCGGACCATGTCGTAGCCGAGATAGCCGAACAGGCCGGCGGCCATCGGCGGCAGCGCGGCGCTTTCGGCGTCGTCGCCCACGGCGCTCTCGGCGATCAGCGCACGCAGCGAGGCGAGCGGCGCCCGCTCGTCGGCCACGAACTCCGCGAGGCCCGCGTCGCGGGCGATCTCGGTGCGCCCGTCGCGGCAGCGCCAGATCAGGTCGGGGTCGAGCCCGATCATCGAGTAGCGCCCGCGCACCGCGCCGCCCTCGACCGATTCGAGCAGGAAGCCGGGGCCGGCATGGACCGCCTTCAGCTTGAGGAAGGCCGCGACCGGCGTCTCCAGATCGGCCACCAGGGTGAGGCCGAGCAGGCTTGCCCGTCCGGCCTCGTAGGCGCGCGCTACGGCCTCGTGCGCAGGCTCGGTCATCGGGGGCCTCTCAGTACTCGCCGCCGAGCGCCCGCCGCAGGGCGGTCTGGTTCACGTTGACGCCGGCGCTCTTCTGCACCTCGGCGATGAACTCGCCGAGCACGTCGTCGGCGAGCGCCGTGCGCAGCGAGGTCACGAGTTGCCCGTCGCTCGGCGTGCCCGGCACGAAAGCCGGCATCGTGGCGGCCGTCACCTTGAACACCGCGCGTCCCTCGCCGGCGGGCGCCGAGGCTGCCTTGCCCACCGGGGTGGTGAAGATGCGCTCGACGATCTCGGTCGAGAGGTCGTCCTTCGCTTGGTTGCGGCCGATCTCGGTGATCGTCTTCAGCGGCACGCCCGCCTCCTGTGCCACGGTCTCGATGGCCTCACCCTTGTCGAGGCGCTCGGTCAGCTCCTTCGACTTGGCCACGAGGCGCTTCTCGATCTCGGCCGCGGTCCAGCCCTTCACGACCTCGTCGCGGACCTCCACCAGCGGCTTCTCGTGCGAAGGGTCGATCTTGACGACGTCGTACCAGATCGCGCCCCCGGTCTTGGTGCGCAGCACCTCGGTGTCGTTGCCGACATCGGCGCGGAAGGCGGCCGGCAGCGTGGTCTCCTTGTCCGGAATGCCGGCGACCGGCTGGCCGGAGGGGTCGTTGCCCTGCGCATCCACCGCCGGAATGCTTAGCAGCGTCAGGCCCTGGTCCCCGGCGATTTCGGCGAGCGGCTTGGCGGAGGCGCGGGCATCCTCGATGGCATCCTGCGCCTTGTCGAAGCCGCCGTCACGCACGCGCTTCAGCGCGATCTCCTTGCGGATCTCGTCCTTGACCTCGTCGAACGGCTTGACCGAGCCCGGCTCGATGGCTGTGACACGCAGGAGCACGGTGCCGAAGCGGCCCTTCACCGGCTCGCTCACCTTGCCCTGTTCCAGAGCGAAAGCGGCGTTGCCCACCGCCGGATCGAACAGCTCGGCCTTCGTCATCGTGCCGAGATCGAGCTGCTTCGGGTCGAGGCCACGGTCGGCGGCCACGGTCTCGAACGGCGTCTCGCCGCTCTCGATCTTGGTCCGCGCCTCCGCTGCAGCCGCGTCGTCGGGGAAGCTGATCTGCTGGATCGTACGCCGCTCCGGCTTGCCGAACCGGCCGGGATTGGCCTCGTAAACCTTGCGCGCCTCGTCGTCGGACACCTCGTCGGGCTTCGCCAGCGCGGCGGGGTCGAGCACCAGCAGGTTGAGGCTGCGGTACTCGGGGGCGCGGAACGAGGCCTTGTTGTTCTCGTAGTAGGCGTTGAGCTCTTCGTCGGTCGGGGCCGGGATCTCGCCCGCGGCGGAGGGCGCCAGCGTCAGCACGGCGGCGTCGCGGCGCTCGGTCGAGTAGCGATGCACCGCCTCGCGGATCGCCTGGGGCACCGGCATTTCGGCGACGATCGCATCGGCCAGTTGCAGGCGGGCGATGACCGAGCGCTGCTCGCGCACGAACATCGCCTCGTTCAGGCCCGCCCGCTGGAGCGTCTGAAAGAACAGCACCCGGTCGAAGCTGCCATTGGCATTCTTGAAGCTCGGCTCGTCCTGGATCGCCCGCAGCACCGTCGCGTCGGAGACCGCGAGTCCGAGATCCGTGGTCTTCTGGTCGAGCGCCGCCTCGGTGATGAGTTGCGCCAGCACCTGGCGTTCCAGGCCCATCGCCCGCGCCTGGTCCGGCGTCAGCGTCCGCTTGAGCTGCGCCTGATAGCGCTGGAGCTGGTTCTGGTAGGCGGTGCGAACTTCCTCGGCCGAGATCGGCGTCTTGCCGACGGTGGCGACCGCCGTGGTCGATCCGCCGCGGAAAAACTCCTCCACACCGAAGATCGCGACGCCCGCGATCAGGAAGGTGAAGATCACCGACAGCACGACCTTGCCGAGCCAATGCTGGCTGGCACTGCGAATGGACTGGAGCATCGGACGCCCGGGCCTAGATCTCTACGGTCCCTGCCCGCAGGGGCGGGGAACAAATTCGAGCCCCGCGATAGACGATCGGGGCGGCGGCGCAAAGGGCATGTCGATTGCACGCCGACCGCCGGGGGCGACCGCCCAAAGGTCGTTTGCGCGCCCAAGCTTGCTCTGCTAGGTGCGCCGACAAAGTTGTAGCCATCCATCGAGACACGGAGAAGCAGGACGCCATGGCAAGCGAGGGACGCCGTCCGCTGGTTGCCGGCAACTGGAAGATGAACGGTCTGCTCTCCTCGGTTCCGACCGTCGAGGCGATCCGCGACGGGCTTTCGCCGGCCCTCGCGGACAAGATCGACGTACTGATCTGCCCGCCCGCGACGCTGATCTCCTCCTGCGTGGCGGCGGTCTACGGCTCCGTGGTCGCCATCGGCGGCCAAAACCTGCACGCCCGGCCGAGCGGCGCCTTCACCGGTTCGATCTCGGCGGAGATGTTCGCCGATCTCGGCGCCACCTACGTCATCGTCGGCCATTCCGAGCGGCGCGCCTACCACTACGAGACCGATGACGGCGTCCACGCCAAGGCGCTGGGCGCCCGCCGCGCCGGCCTGCGCGGCATCATCTGCGTCGGCGAGACCATGGAGGAGCGCGAGCAGGGCCGGGCGCTCGACATCGTGCGTGCGCAGCTCGCCATCGGCCTGCCGAAGGGCGCGACCGGCGCCGACACGGTGATCGCCTACGAGCCGGTCTGGGCGATCGGCTCGGGCCGCACGCCGACGGCCAAGGAGATCGCCGAGGTCCATGCCAGCTTGCGCGAGATGCTCGACAAGCTCGCCGGCGACGAGGCGCACAAGATCCGCATCCTCTACGGCGGCTCGGTGAAGCCCTCGAATGCCCGCGAACTGATGGCGGTGGAGAACGTCGACGGCGCGCTGGTCGGCGGCGCCAGCCTCGTGGCGGAGGACTTTTTGGGGATCTGCCGCGCTTACGAGGGGTGAGCCCTTCGCGGCATTGCCACGCCGTCAGTCTCCTGCGACCGGGGCTGCTCGGCGCCCGGCGGCTTCTTTGGGCGATCGGAACCATCCCCGTTCCCCTGGCGGTCACGGCAGCGCAGGGCGCAGCGATCACGGCGCCGGGCGGATGTCGGCTGACCGTCGAGATCCCCAAGGGTTTTTCGGCCCAGCTACGCGGCGGCGACATCACCCTGCAGCCGATCGGGCAGGAGGGCCGGCGCAGCGTGGTCGAGATCAGGCTGACGCCCGGACACGGACGAGACGCGGCCGTCTTGACGGAGCGCCGGCCGCTCGGTGCGACGATCGTCCGCTACCGGGTGACACGCGAGACCGGGGGATCGGGGGGCGAGGAGACGACACTCGTCGCGGAGGCCGAGCGTGCGGGCGGTGTCGTCCGTCTCGAAGCCTCGGTGCAGCGGGACGATGGCACCGAGCCGGATTTCGAACCGGCATGGGCCGCCCTCGCAACGGCGCGCTGCACCGAGATACGCTGAGCCGCCGACCTGCCGGCCCGCTCAATGTCTCTCACAAAACGCCCGCCGCGCTGTCATCGCAGAGCGATAATGGTCAGAGACCACGAGTTGTGTGAGGCACTCTAAAGCGCGTCGGGACCGCTCAGAACGCTGCCGAAATGATGCCGCCAGAGTTCGGTCCCGAGCGAGGCCGAACGGTCGAGGGACGACCCGACGCTGAGCCATGGCAGCAGGGTCGGTCGCAGCCCGGCATCGAACAGCATGAAGCCGGCGGCAAGGCAGCAAGTCTCCGTCTGCACGCCGCAGACGAGGACGCGCTCGATGTCGAGCGCCCTCAAATGGTCGATCAGCGCGGGCGGCGGCAGGTAGCCGTGCTTGACGAAAACCCGGTCGGCCGGGACGAGCGACTCCTCATCCGTCGGCGGCGCCCAGCCGAGCTGCGCCCTGAACGGTGTAACCGCCTCGTCGTGCCGCTCGACGGTCGCGACCGTGTGCAGCGTCCGGCTCAGCGCGGTGATGTCCGCGACGATCGTGTCGGCCACGCGAAAGCTCGCCTGGACATCGACGACGAGGAGGGCCTGCCGGTCCCGCCGCACGGAGCGCGCCGGGTCCATGCTCAGTCCGCCCGGGCCGGTGCCTTCGCCACCGCCTCTTTGGTGCGCTCGATCATCGAGAGCACCGCGACGTAGAAGGCCTGCTGCAACGGGCTCATCGCGTCCGGCCGGATCCGGTCGGAGAGCGCGGCCTGCAGCGCATCCATTGCCTGCGCCCGCCCCACCGGGTCGGGCCGCTCCAGGGCGATCCGCAAGAGGTCGCCCTGGACGGCCTCCATCTCCTCGCGGTCGGCGCGGTCGATGAAGGCGGCAAACCGCCCGGCTTCGTGCTGAAAATCGCTCATTCCGACTCCTCGCACGGGCCGTAGCCCTATGACCATGCTCCTGCGGCGTTTTTCCCGCGCGCCGTCTCTATAGGTGCGCGTGGCGGTTCCCGATGCCTCGGCTCGTCCTTCGTATCGGGCGCGCGAGGCGTTTGTCCCGCCCGCTTGCGTGAAGGCCGGTTGGCGCGGGTGGGCAAACGGTGTAGGAGCCCCCACTTCGTGCAGCGGATACGCGGGCGCGCTGCTTTTGCGCGCGACCCATGTCCGGCACACCGACAGCGTCCGCGCGAGCGGGCACCGGAATCGCTATGCAGACCGTCCTCATCGTCGTCCATCTCATCATCGTGCTGGCGCTGATCGCCGTGGTGCTGCTGCAGCGCTCGGAGGGTGGGCTCGGGCTTGGCGGCGGCGGCGGGGGCGGCGTCTCCGGCTTCATGACCGGCCGCGGCCAGGCGAATGCGCTCACCCGCGCGACCGCGATCCTCGCCGCCCTGTTCTTCACCACCAGCATCGCGCTGGCGATCTTGGCCCACCGAAGCGCCGCGCCCCGCTCGATCCTCGACGAGGCCGGGACGCCGCAGGGCCAGACGCAGCAGACCGACAAGCCGGTGAACGCGGACAACCTGCTCGACACGCTGCGCAGCGGCAGCCCGAGCCAGGGCGGCCAGCCGGCCTCGGTCCCGACCGACGCACCGGCCAAGCCGGCGACCCCGGCCCCCGCTCCCGACACGCCCCCGGCCGCACCGGCGACGCCGGACGCGCCGCAATCGCGCTGAGCGCTGCGGTCGAGCCGCATCATCTGCGGATAAGAGCCTTGCGGCCGGCGCATCGGCCGCAGGGACGTGAGAAACGAATTCCTCAACGGCATGAGGGGCCTCGCCCCGTGCCGCCTCCCGCGTGGCCGGCGGGGTGCGGCAATCGTTGCGGTTTGGCGAATCGCTTGAGCCCCTTTATGGACCAAAGCCCATGACGCGGTACGTCTTCATCACCGGCGGCGTGGTTTCCTCCCTCGGCAAGGGTCTCGCCTCCGCCGCCCTCGCGGCGCTGCTCCAGGCGCGCGGCTACCGGGTGCGCCTGCGCAAGCTCGACCCCTATCTCAACGTCGATCCGGGCACGATGAGCCCGACGCAGCACGGCGAGGTGTTCGTCACCGACGACGGCGCCGAGACCGACCTCGATCTGGGCCATTACGAGCGCTTCACCGGCCTGCCGGCCTCGCGGGCCGACAACGTCACCACGGGGCGGATCTACCTCGACATCATCACCAAGGAGCGGCGGGGCGACTATCTCGGCGCCACGATCCAGGTGATCCCGCACGTTACCAACGCCATCAAGGCGTTCGTCCTCGACGGCAACGACGACTACGACTTCGTGCTGGTCGAGATCGGCGGCACGGTCGGCGACATCGAGGGTCTGCCGTTCTTCGAGGCGATCCGCCAGATCGGCCAGGAGCGCCCGCGCGGCAGCGTCTGCTACCTGCACCTCACGCTGCTGCCCTACATCCCGTCCGCCGGCGAATTGAAGACCAAGCCGACGCAGCATTCCGTGAAGGAGCTGCGCTCCATCGGCATCCAGCCCGACATCCTCCTCTGCCGCTGCGACCGGCCGATCCCGCAAGACGAGCGGCGCAAGCTCGGCCTGTTCTGCAACGTGCGGGAGAGCGCCGTCATCGAGGCGCGCGACGTGGACACGATCTACGCCGTGCCGCTCTCCTACCGCGAGGCGGGACTCGACCGGGAGATCCTGGCGCATTTCCAGATGGAACCCGAGAGCCAGCCCAAGCTCGACCGCTGGCAGGACATCCTCGAGCGGGTGCGCAACCCCGAGGGCGAGGTCACCATCGCCATCGTCGGCAAGTACACGGGCCTCAAGGACGCCTACAAGTCGCTCACCGAGGCGCTGACCCACGGCGGGATCGCCAACAACGTGCGCGTCAACCTCGAATGGATCGAGGCTGAGGTATTCGAGCGCGAGGACCCCGCCCCCTTCCTCGAAGGCCTGCACGGTATCCTCGTGCCCGGCGGCTTCGGCCAGCGCGGCGCCGAGGGCAAGATCCGCGCGGCCCGCTACGCGCGCGAGCGCAACATCCCCTATTTCGGCATCTGCTTCGGCATGCAGATGGCGGTGATCGAGGCCGCGCGCTCGCTCGCCGGGATCGAGGGCGCCAACTCAACCGAGTTCGGCGCGACCGAGGAGCCGGTGGTCGGCCTCCTCACCGAATGGATGCGCGGCAACGAGCTGGAGCGGCGCGCGGCCGAGAGCGATCTCGGCGGCACCATGCGGCTCGGCGCCTACAAGGCGACGCTCCATCCGGACACCAAGATCGCGCAGATGTACGGCGGCACCGAGATCTCGGAGCGGCACCGCCACCGCTACGAGGTCAACATGGCCTATCGCGCGTGCCTGGAAGCCAAGGGCCTGCGTTTCTCCGGAACCTCGCCGGACGGGCTCCTGCCCGAGACCGTCGAGCACGTGGGCCATCCGTGGTTCATCGGCGTGCAGTTCCACCCGGAGCTGAAGTCGCGCCCGTTCGAGCCGCACCCCCTGTTCAAGGGGTTCATCGCCGCCGCGATCGAGCAGAGCCGCCTGGTCTGATCTGAGCTTTACCTCCTATTGTTACCCAGCCGTCGGTGACGTCAACGCGATTTATAGGTTTAAATTCATATCCTCGAAGACTCTCAAGGTTCAAAGGTTACAACCTTATTGACTTGCTATGCGGCCACTGTAACCATAGTGTCATAAAGCAGGTCTGGGGGCGTTCCTGTGGTTGCTTATGCATCTGATAAGAGGTTCGAGTCGGTCGCCGGCGAAATAAAAATCCGCCTTTCTTCTGAGAACTCTCTGTCATTTGGCGATTGCGCCCAGGTATTGAAAGATATTGATGCTATATTTCGCGCCACATCTCGCGAGGTTACAGCGCGCGTAAGCGGAAACAATGCGAAGAAAAGAGATGGCTTTCTCGTTGCGCGCGAATTCAGAAATGGCTCCCTCGAAATTATTGCGGACCCGTATTTTGCGGGCGTAGTAACGGGGGTTGTCGCCAATGCAATATTCTCTACTTTCATTTATACGATGAGACGCATAAATGGGCGCCCACAAAGCGATGAGCGAGAGCCACTCAATCTCGTAGACAAAAATGTCATGCGTGAGGATAGATTGAAAGAGGCAGCCTCGAAAGCTGTCTCAGCCACAGCAAATCATCGCAAAAGCCTTCACGACAAAGGAAAGATATTTAATCTTTCGATACAGATTACATATATGAATAAAACCTGGAATGTCACCGAGGATTGAGATTGAATACATCTATCGCTGGTCTTCCGGCCTTTATTGCTTACTTCTTCGTCTCCCTCGGCCTCACCGCCCTCTACCTCGTGACCTACCTCACCGCGACGGCGCACCGGGAGATCGCCCTGGTGCGCGAGGGCAACCTCGCGGCGTCCCTGGCCCTCGGAGGCAGCCTGCTCGGCTACTCGATCCCGCTCTCGGCGGCGGTGCGTTACGCCGGCTCGCTCCTCGACTGCATCGTCTGGGGGCTCGTCGCCCTCGTGGTGCAGGTCGCGATCTACTGGCTGATGCGGCCGCTGCTGCCGAACCTGTCGCGGCGGATCGACGAGGGCGAGACCGCGCCCGCTGTCCTGCTCGGGGCCGCGTCCCTGGCGGGCGGCCTCGTGAACGCCGCCTGCATGAGCTACTGACCCCGTGGCGGACGACCGCGAGAACCGGGCCGAATTCGGCCGCCGCAGGCCGACCGACCCTGCTCCCGCCGTCACACCGCGCGACAGGGGCGCAAGCAAACGCTCGCAGACCGTCTCGACGGTTCTGGTCGCGAGCGCCGGCCTCGCCGCACTCGGCCTTGGCTCTCTCGAGCGGACCGTGCCGTCGAAGGACGTCCTGGTCTACGCGGACGTGACCGCCTGCGCCGCCGACGGCATCCGCCCGGCCGACGAGTGCCGCAGCGACTATGCCACCGCCCGCGCGGCCTATCCCTCGACCGCGCCACATTACGGCTCTCCGGCAGAGTGCGAGGAGCACCACGGCTCGTCGCACTGCCTGCCGGACCCGGATGCGCCGCCGCACTTCGTCCCCCGTATGGCGGGCTTCCTCCTCGGTCGCCGGGCGTCGGATTGGGTGACACCCGAACCGGTCTACGAGCACCGCGAGGGTCACGGCGGTCATCATGGAAGTTACTGCACCGGCTCAGGCGGCAAGGTCTTCACCGGAAGCGGAGGCCATGCCTCCTCGGCGACGCTCAAGCCCGCCGCTACGCAGGCGACGAAGTTCGGCGGCTTCGGCAGCAGCGGGCGCAGCGTCTCCTCCTTCGGCGGGACCTGATGCGCCGCATCGCCTGCGGAGAGCGGCCCGGCTGGCGGGAGATCGCGGGGGACGCGGGCTTTTTCTTCCACACCATCGACGGCGAACCCTACTGGGACGAGACCCACGCCTACGCCTTCACGCTGGCCGAGATCGAAGACGACATCGAAGGACCGAGCGCCGAACTGCACGCGCTCTGCCTCGACTTCGCGGCCGAGGCGGTGGCGGACGAGCGCATCCTCGCCTCGCTCGCCATCCCCGAACCGGTCTGGGACACGGTGCGGGCGAGTTGGCGCCGGGGCGATCCGAGTCTCTACGGCCGCCTCGACTTCTCCTACGGTGGGACCGGGCCGGCCAAGCTCCTCGAATACAACGCCGACACGCCGACCGCCCTCTACGAAACCGCCGTGTTCCAGTGGCTCTGGCTCGAACAAGGGCTGACGGAAGGGCGCCTGCCCGCGGGCAGCGACCAGTTCAACGCTCTGCACGAGCGGCTGATCGCCCGCCTGTCCGAGATCGCGCCGCCCGGCCTCATCGCCTTCGCCGCCGACACGAGCGGCCCGGAGGACCTGGGCACCGCCTGCTACCTTCAGGATTGCGCGGTCCAGGCCGGCTGCACGACGATCTTGCTCGACCTCGCGCAGATCGGCCTGCGCGCGGACGGCGCCTTCTGCGGACCGGACGAGCGACCCTTCGCGGCCCTGTTCAAGCTCTACCCCTGGGAATGGGCGTTCCGGGACGCGTTCGGCTTGGCGGTCGCGGCCTCGCCGACGCGGTTCCTCGAGCCGCCGTGGAAGATGGTGCTCTCCAACAAGGGTCTGCTCGCCCATCTCTGGGCCCGCGAGCCCGGCCACCCGAACCTGCTGCCGGCCTTCTTCGAGGCCGATCCCGCCTGTGCGAGCCTGGGCGGCGCCTATGTGCGCAAGCCGCTGCTCTCGCGGGAGGGCGCCAATGTCGAAATCTTTTCCGATGGGGCCCGCATCGCCGGGGCGGACGGGCCTTACGGTGCGGACGGCTTCATCCGCCAGGGTCTGGCCGAGCTGCCGTGCTTCGAGGGCCGCCGCCCGCTCCTCGGCGCCTGGATCGTCGGGGATGCGCCGGCCGGTCTCTGCATCCGCGAATCCGACGGCCCGATCACCGGCGACGGCGCGCTGTTCGTGCCGCACCTGATCGAACCGGGCTGACGCCGGGCCAGAAAAAGGGGCCGGATCGGCTCCGGCCCCTCGCTTGCGCTTTCGTGAGCGGCAACTCTCGTTAGCGACCCGCGGCGCTGTTGCCGCCGCCGGCGCTGCCCGCGCCACCGCCCATGGTGCCGCCCGGCGCGTTGCCGGTCGCGGCGCCGGGGGCCATGGTGCCGGTCGAGCCGGTGGTGGCACCTGCGGCGCTGCCATTCGTCGGCCGCATGCTGTTGCCGGAGTTGTTCCGCACCGGGCTGGCGCTGTCCGTGGTGCCGCCGGTGCCGCCCTTGCCGGTGCTCGACTGGGCGAAGGCCGCCCCGGAGACGGCGAGGGTCATCGCGGCAGCGAGCGCGATCATCTTGGTCGGCATGGCTCTTTCCTTCCCTGATATCGTGTGTGGACAGCGAACCCGCCGCCGACGGCATGGTTCAGCGCGAATTTCCTCAGCCGTCGCGCCATCCGTGGGGCCGGCGGCCGCGACGCCACGTCCGCACTGCCTTAGGAGCGCCGGACCCTATATGGTGCGATGCCGTGACCGAGATCCTGTTCTACCACCTCCAGCGCCAGCCCCTCGAAAAGGTGCTGCCCAGCCTCGTCGAGAAGTCGCTGGAGCGCGGCTGGCAGGCGGCCATCCAGGCGGTGAGCGAGGAGCGGCTTCAGGCGCTCGACGACGGCCTCTGGACCTATACCGACGAGAGCTTCCTGCCCCACGGCACGGACCGTGATCAGGACGCGGCGAGCCAGCCCGTGGTGCTGACCCTGCGCGAGACCAACCCCAACGGTGCCTCGATCCGCTTCCTCGTGGAGGGCGCGGAATTGCCGGAGGATGCGGAGAGCTACCAGCGGATCTGCATCCTGTTCGACGGCACCGACACCGACGCGCTGCTCCACGCCCGCGAGCAATGGCGCGGCGCCAAGGCCGCTGGCCACGCCATCGCCTACTGGCAGCAGGACGAGGGCGGGCGCTGGACCAAGAAGGCATGAGACCCGCGCCCCGTCCGACGGCGGGGCGCGACCAACCGGCCGAGGATCGCGAGAGACCGATGACGCAAGCCTTCTCCCTCTCCCCCCGTGCCGGAACGGCCCGGCTCTGCCTTGCCGGCTTCCTCTCCCTCGCCGTGGGATTGGGGCCGGTGCCGGTGCTCGCCCAGCACGGCCCGGCGCAGGGCGAGGGCCCCGGCCAAGCACAGGGGAAGGCACCGGGGCAGGCACCGTCGCGCAAGGCGCCCGAAGGCCGCCGCCTGCCGCCGGACGCGACCACCGAGCACAGCATCGACGGTCCGAACGGCCGTGCGCTCGCCTTCACCGCCACCGCCGGCAGCCTCGCTCTCGTGGACGAGGAGGGCAAGCTTCAGTCCGAGATCGCTTTCATCGCATACACCAAGGCGGGCAAGCCGGAGGAGACCGCCTCCCGGCCGATCACCTTCGGCGTCAATGGCGGGCCGGGCGCGGCCTCGGCCTATCTCAACATCGGTGCGATCGGCCCCTGGCGGCTGCCGACCGACGGCCCCTCGATCAGCCCGTCGCAGACGATCGCGCTTCAGCCGAACCCGGCGACCTGGCTCGACTTCACCGATCTCGTCTTCATCGATCCCGTCGGCACCGGCTACAGCCGCGCGGCGGACGGCGACGGCAAGAAGTACTGGAGCGTCGATGCGGATGCCTCGGTGCTGGCCGCTTCCATCGCCCGCTATCTGCGCCAGAACGACCGTCTCGCTTCGCCGAAATTCTTCGTCGGCGAGAGCTATGGCGGTTTCCGCGGACCGCTGATTGCGCAGAAGCTGCAGCAGGATGTCGGCGTCGGCCTCTCGGGCCTCGTGCTGCTCTCCCCCGTGCTCGACTTCGCGTGGCTGCAGCCGCCCCGCACGACGCCGTGGGGCTTCGTGACCAAACTCCCGTCGTTTGCCGCCGCGGCGCTGGAGCGCGCGGGCACGACGCCCAGCCGCGAACTCATGAAGGAGGCCGAGACCTACGCGTCCGGTGCCTATCTCACCGATCTCCTGAAAGGCCCGTCCGACCGGGAGGCGGTGGCGCGGCTCGCCGAGAAGGTTTCGGCGCTGACCGGCCTCGATCCGGAGACCGCACGGCGTCAGGCCGGGCGGCTCACCGCCCACAGCTACCAGCGCGAGATCGGGCGGGACGCCGGCCGCGTCGCCTCGGCCTACGACACCGGCGTGACCGGCTGGGACCCGGACCCGACCGCGCCGCAATCGAACTTCGAGGATCCGGTGCTCGACGCGCTGCAGGCGCCGCTCACCACCGCCATGGTGCAGCTCTATCAGGGCCGCTTGAACTGGCGCGTCGAGAACATGCGCTACGAGTTGCTCAACGGCGCGGTCAACCGTGGCTGGAGCTGGGGCTCGGGCCGCTCGGCGCCGGAAGCCATGGGGGCCCTGAAGGACGCGCTGGCGCTCGACGGGCGGATGCGGGTGCTCGTCGCCCACGGCTTCACAGACCTCGTGACGCCCTACTTCACCTCGAAGATGCTGCTGGACCAGATGCCGGTCTACGGCTCGCCCGACCGCCTCAAGCTCTCGGTTTATCCCGGCGGCCACATGTTCTACACGCGGCCGGATTCGCGCAACGCCTTCCACGACGACGCCGCCGACCTGTTCGCCCGAGCGCTGGAAACCCGCTCCGACGGGAGCGCGAAGGGCGGAGGCGCGTCGGGCGCGACCATGCCGGAGAAGAGACCGACGCCTTGAGGATTCTTTGGGAGTTTTGCCCGCCGTTTTTCTGGCGGGCTGCAACACCGCCGAGCGCCGCGAACCGATCCCGCCGCCGCCGTCCCCGAGCGCGGTGCTGCCCGCCCTCCCGGCGTCGCCGGCGGCTGCGCTCGGCCCCGTGCTCGATGGCAACGGCGCCTGCACCGGCCCGGCGCCGGGCACGGCCGCCGCCATCGAAACCGGAATCGGCGAATGCGACCTCGTGCGGCTCAAGGGGCGCCCGCCCACCGACGTGCTGGTCGGCGAAGGCCGCTCCGGTCGTGAGGTGCAGGTGCTCTACACCGAGCCCGGCGCCAAGGAGCTGTATTTCTTCGTGAACAACCGCCTCGATCGGATCGTTCGTTAACGCACGAACCAATTGGGCCCTCGCTTGCTTCCATCCGGACCGGGTCGGGCCCGGAAGGTGGGACGAGCGATGGCACACGCGTACCGGTTCGGGATCGAGGAAGAGCTGTTCCTGGCCAGCAGCCGGACCCGGGCGGCGCCCAGCGAGTCGGTCTCGGCCTTCCACAAGGCAGCGCGGAGCCGGCTGGCGGGCGTCGAGCGCGAGATGCTGGAGAGCCAGGCCGAAATCTGCTCCAAACCCTCGGCGAGCTTTGCCGAGACCCACGAGGCCCTGGCCAAGCTCCGCACCGGCCTGTGCGGCATCGGCCGCGAGCACGGCCTGAAGGTCTTCGCCGCCGGCACCCACCCGACGGCGATCTGGACCGACCAGCGCGAGACCGCCAAGGTCCGCTACCGCAAGATGATCGAGACGCTGCAGATGGTGGGCCGGCGCTCCATCGTCAGCGGCCTGCACGTCCATGTCGAGGTGCCCGAGCCCGACCGGCGCATCGACTTGATCAACCGGCTGATGCCGTTCCTGCCGGTGCTGCTCGCGCTCTCCACGTCCTCGCCCTTCTACGAGCGCCACCGCACCGGGCTCGCCGGCTATCGCCTGCGGGCCTATGCCGAACTGCCGCGCACCGGCCTGCCGGAACTGTTCGACGGGGCCGACGATTTCGAGCGCTACGTGCGGGTGATGACGCGGGCGGGCGCGGTGGAGGACGCGACCTATTTCTGGTGGCACATCCGCCCGTCGATCCGCTACCCGACGCTCGAATTGCGGGTCGCCGACAGTTGCACCCGGCTCAAGGACACGCTGGCCATCGCTGCGCTCTACCGATGCCTCGTGCGGCTCTGCGTGCGCCGGCCGGAACTGAACGCCCGGCCGACGGGCGCCTCGCGCGGCTTCGTCATGGAGAACCTGTGGCGGGCGCAGCGCGACGGCGTTCACGCCGCCCTGATCGATGAGGCGGCGGAGGAGGCGGTGCCGGTGGGCCGCCTCGTCGAGCGCCTGCTCGACCTCGTGGCGGAGGATGCCGCGGCCTTGGGCTGCAACGCCCAGGTCGCGCACGCCCTCACCATCACCGAATGCGGCTCCAGCGCGGACGGGCAGATCCGGGTCTACGAGGCCTCGCTCGCCGCGGGCGGCAGCGAGCGCAAGGCGCTGTCCGCTGTCATCGACTGGCTCGCCCGCGAGACCGCCAACTGCGAGGCGTGACGGAGCCCCTCCGGCTCCGCCAGGAACATCGAACGCCCGCTCCGGTTGCTCCGACAGGTCCGATTTTGTCCGAGGAGTATCTCCATGAGAACGACACTCACCGCCGCCGCCTGCCTGCTCCTGCTGGGCGCGGCGGGGATGCCGGCCCATGCGCAATCGGTCGGCGAGAAGACCGGCGTGAACTCGCTGATCGGCGTCGCCCCCACGGCTCAGGACTTCGTCACGCAAGCCGTCATCAGCGACATGTTCGAGGATCAGTCGAGCAAGCTCGCTTTGGAGAAGGCCGATGAGAAGACCAAAGCCTTCGCCAAGAAAATGATCGAGGACCATAAGAAGACCTCGGACGAGCTGAAATCCGTCGTCCAGACCGGCGACATGAAGCTCAACCTTCCGACCGCCCTGGATTCGAGCCACCAGAGCAAGCTCGACAAGCTCAAGAGCCTGAGCGGCGGCGACTTCACGAAGCAGTATCACGACGATCAGGTGACGGCGCACAAGAACGCCACCGACCTCTACAAGCGCTACGCCGAGGGCGGCGACAACGCGGCCCTCAAGGCCTTCGCCATCAAGACGAAGCCGCATCTCGACGAGCACCTGAAGATGGCTCAGGACCTCGACAACAAGAAGTAGTTTTTTGCGCTTTCGGGCGGTGCTCTTCGGTGAGCGCCGCCCGGCCGGCGGCACTTCAGGGTGAGGGGTCGGGATGAAAACAGGCGCTCGGCCCCCGACCATCAAACCCTTTGCATGAACGCCGCGGCCTTCGCGCGGATCACGTCGGCCGCCCGGTCGATGCCCGCGCGATCGACGTCGAGATTGGCGGTTGCACGAATCTGATGGGCTCCGATCGCCCGCACCCGCACCCCGTCCTCCAGACAGGCGCTCGCGAAGGTCGAGGCGGTGATGCCCAGGGCCTCCACCGTGAAGCACAGGATGTTCGACTGCCCCGCCGTCGGGTCGAAGGCCAGGCCCGGCACGTCGGCGATCGCCCGGTGCAGCCGGCCGGCATTGGCGTTGTCCTCGGCAAGCTGGGTCATGTGGTGGTCGAGGGCGTAGAGCCCCGCCGCCGCCAGCACGCCCGACTGGCGCATCGCGCCGCCGAGCCGGTACTTCCACTGCCACGCTTGGTCGATGAAATCCCGCGTGCCGGACAGCACCGCCCCGACCGGGCAACCGAGACCCTTGCTGAGATCGATCCAGACACTGTCGAAGCCGGCCGCATACTCCGCTGCCGAGAGGCCGCTGGCGACCACCGCGTTGAGCAGGCGCGCCCCGTCGATATGCGCCTTGAGGCCGCGCGCCTGGGCGTAGTCGCGGATCAGGCGCATCGCGGCGATATCCCAGACCGTCCCGCCGGAAAAGCTCGTGGTCTGCTCGATCGAGACCAGCCGCGAGCGCGGCGCCGTGCGCTGCGGAACCCGGATCGCCGCCTCGACCTGGGCCAGGGTGAACAGCCCGACCCGCGTCGGCAGGGCCTTCACCGAGACGCCGCCGATCGCGGCGGAGCCGGCGGCCTCGGTGTTGTAGATGTGGGACTGGTCGTCGACGATGATCTCGTCGCCTGGTCGGCAATGCACCAGGATCGAGGCGAGGTTGCACATCGTGCCCGACGGCATGAACACGGCCGCCTCCTGACCGAGCATCTCCGCCACACGTTCGCACAGCGCATTGGTGGTCGGATCGGAGTTCGACTGCTCGTCGCCAACCTCGGCCCGTGCCATCGCATCGCGCATGCCCGGCGTCGGGCGCGTCTGGGTGTCGCTGAACAGATCGATCATGGCGCATCCCTTCCTTGCAAGCCCGTCCGCTCGGTCTCGCCGCCACGCTCTGTTGCAAGGGGCTCCCGCGGCGCCCCTGAATGCATGAAAAATTCAATTCCCCGCAAGCCGTCCCGCGTGACGTCGCGATGGTCGCCTTTCGCAAACGCGGAACTTTCCATGTGGCTCACGAAGCTGGGAACGGCCGCGTATCTCGACAGGCGGTAGCCGCAAGTCTAGAAATTGCGACGCGTAGTTTCGCATTTAAAATTCTTTGAGAGCTCGATGAATAGAATTGAGCCCAGTATCGGGATCAGCCGTCGCTACCTTCACGACGAGGTGGCGGACCGGATGCGTGAATTGATCAACGAAGGCGAACTCGAGCCGCGTGCGCGCGTCAACGAGAGCGAGTTGACCGAGCGGTTCGGAATTTCGCGCACGCCGTTGCGCGAGGCGATCAAGATTCTGGCGACCGAAGGACTTCTGGAGCTGCTGCCTAATCGCGGCGCCCGGGTCGCCAGCATTTCACCCGACGAGTTGGAAGAGATGATCGAGGTCATTGCCGGGCTCGAAGCGACCGCCTGCGACCTCGCCTGCCGAACGATCACCGACGCGGAACTGGCGGAGATCGAGGCGAAGCATCAGGCGATGATGGCGGCGTGGCAGGCGCGCGACGAGGCGAGCTACTTCCGTCTGAATCGTGAGATCCACGAAGCGATCATGCTCGCGAGCCGCAACACCAAGTTGCGCAGCCTGTATCTGGGTCTCACCGGCCGGATTCAACGCTCCCGCTACAGTGCCCACCAGACCGAGGCGCAGTGGGCCCAGGCGGTCGAGGAGCACGAGCGCATGATTCCGCTGCTCCGCGCCCGTCAGGGCGAGGAACTTGCCGGGCTGATGCGTCGGCATATCCGCTCCAAGAAGCCGGTGATTGCGGCGATCTACGGCGAAGAGGGGACGGAGGCGCCGCCCCGCTGAAGCGGACGCCGCAGGTTCAACGCCCTTTGAAGTTCGGCGGGCGCTTGCCGAGAAAGGCTTCCATGCCCTCTCGGAAGTCCTCGCTCATATAGGTCATCACGATCAGGTCGTCGCCGGGCCGCTCGCCCTCGGCAGTCTCCGCGGCGCCCTCCTCGCCGATGCGGCGCAGGCCTTCCTTGGTGGCCTGGAGAGTGAGTGGCGCGTGGCTCGCGAGCAGGATGGCCAGCGCATCCGCTCGGGCCGCGACGGCCGCGGCATCCTCGACCACCTCGTTGACGAGGCCGATCGCCAGCGCCTCCTGCGCCTCGACGAGCCGGGCGGTGAACAGGATGTCCTTCACGCGCGGCGCGCCGATGAGATTCGCCAGCCGTCTCAGGGTGTTCTGCGAGAGGCAATTGCCGAGCGTGCGGGCGATGGGGATGCCGAAGCGGGCGTCGCGACTGGCGATGCGCATGTCGCAGGCCGCAGCGATGGCCGCGCCGCCGCCGGTGCAGGCTCCCGCGATCGCCGCGATGGTCGGCACCCGCAGGCGTTCCAGGCCGCCGAGCACCCGATCCATGAAGCGCTCGTAGCCGAGCGCGTCTTCCGGTTTGCTGAAGCTGCGGAACTGGGCGATGTCGGTGCCCGCCGCGAACGCCTTGTCCCCGGCGCCGGTGATGATCACCGCCTTGATCGCGTGGTCCGCCTCGATCCGCTCGCACAGCTCCACCAGCCCGCGATACATCGCAAAGGTCAGCGCGTTGCGCGCCTTCGGCCGGTTGAGGGTGATGCGGGCGATGCCCGCCGCATCCACTGCGAAGAGCAGTTCGTCGGTCGAAGCGGTCTCGGCGTCAGCGTTCATGGAGCGGCTCCTCGTCAAGCATCTCAGGCCGTCGTCTCGCGCACGATGCCCCGGGCGATCAGATCGTCGATCGCCGCCCCGTCATAGCCGGCTTGGGCGAGGATGGCGCGGCTGTGTTCGCCCAGCAGCGGCGCGGGGCCGTGCACCCGCCCCGGCGTCGCCGAGAATTTGACCGGCAGGCCGAGCGTGCTCATCCGCCCGGCGCGGGCGTGCTCGACCTCGACCACCATCTCGCGGGCGCGGGCCTGCGGGTCGGCCTGCATCGCGAGTACGTCGAGCACGGGTCCGGCCGGCACGCCACCGGCCTCCAGACGCGCGAGCCAATCGGCGGAGGGCGCGGTGCGGAAATGCGGGGCCAGCACCTGGGCCAGCGCCGCACGGTTCGCCATGCGGTCGCGGTTGGCCGAGAAGCGCGAATCGGCGGCGAGATCCTCGGCCCCGAGCACCGCGAGCAGGCGCAGCCAGTTGGTCTGGTTGGCCGCGCCGATGGTGATCCAGCCATCTGCCGTCTCGAACGCCTCGTAGGGCGCGTTCAGCGGATGGGCCGAACCCATCGGCCCCGGTGCGACGCCGGTCGCCATGGCGATGGCCGATTGCCAGTAGGTCAGGGTGATGCCGGCCTCGAACAGCGAGGTATCGACGACCTGACCCTGGCCGGTCTTCAGCTTGTGGACATGGGCGGCCAGCACACCCATCGCCGCCAGGATGCCGGCGGTGATATCGGTCACCGGCGGGCCGCACTTCATCGGCGGCCGGCCCGGCCCCTCGCCGGTGATGCTCATCAGGCCGCTCATGCCCTGTGCCACGAGATCGAAGCCCGCGCGCTCGGCATAGGGCCCCGAACGGCCGAAGCCCGAGAGCGAGCAGTAGACCAGGCCCGGAAACTCTTGGGCGAGAACGTCGTAGCCGAGGCCGAGGCGCTCCATCGTGCCGGCGCGGTAATTCTCGATCAGCACATCGGCATCTTCGAGCAGACGCCGCAACACCGCCTTGCCGTCCGCGCTCTTGAGGTCGAGGGCGATCCCGCGCTCGCCGCGGTTCATCATCATGTAGGCGGCGCTCTCGCCCTCGATCTTGATGACCTCGGCGCCCATGTCGCCGAGCATCAGCCCGCAGACCGGTCCGGCCATGATGTGGGCGAGTTCGATGACCTTCACGCCGGCCAGAGGACCGGACTTCGCGGCGTCCATCATCGGCCCCGCCTCAGTCGTGCCGCCGCCCGGTCGGGCCACACGCAGAAGGTGAATCGAACGCTTGCCGACAGCCCATCACATCAATCCTCCCTTGGAATGCCAGCGGCCCCTCTCTTGCGGCGATGGAACCGCGCGAGGGGCCGGCGATCATCCGTATTTTGTATCGATTTTACGGGCTCGATCACCGGAGAGGCAACCAGTTTTGAATGCGATTGGCCGGGCGTAAGCAAAACGGCGAGTCTGTTCGACGCCCGCGATGGAACGCGCGGGCCGGCTCTCGGTTGTCGGCGAAAGCGTGGCCGTCGGAGCGTCTCCCTGGCCGGCCTTGTGGAGCGGAGGGATCGATGCGCAGGTTGAGCACGGCACTGGGACTTGCGGCGGCCCTCGCCGTGACGGCAGCGAGCATCGCTCCGGCGGAGGCGTCCTGCGCCCGCCGCATCATCAACAAATCCGGCTACATCGCCCTCGTCAGCCGCGACGGCGGCCCCTGGGTCGCGGTGCGGCCGAACCGCTCGCAGACGATCCAGTACCATCACTCCGGCCGCATCGACGTGGCGTTGACCTGTGGCCCGGGCGCCCTGCCGGAGCAGGCCGCCTACCGGGCGAGCTACGACACGGTGGCGATCATCGACCGCTGCTATATCCGCTTCGGCGACGGCTTCTTCGAGGAGCAGCTCGGCGGCGGCTTCTTCGAGGAGCAGCTCGGCGGCGGCTTCATCGGCCGGAAGGATACGGGACCGCTCGCCCTCAACAACCCGCGCCAGGGCGATCTGGTAGTCGGCCCGCAGGCCGGCGCCTGCCCGGCGACGGAGCGCGAGGCCATCCGGGCCCGCTATTAGCCTTCCCGCTATTAGCCTTGCGGCCGGGCGCGTGTTAACCCGCGCGCCCCGTCGTCAGCGACGACGCGCCGAGACGAGATTCATGCGCTCGATCTTTCCCCTAGCCGGAGCCATCGCCCTCGCCATGACCAGTGCCGCTTCCGCCCAGCCCGTCACGCTGCCCTCGGGCCTCAGCTACACCGACGAAGTGGTCGGCACCGGCGCCGAGCCGAAGACCGGCCAGCAGGTCACCGTCCACTATACCGGCTGGCTCGACGAGGGCGGCGGCAAGCGGGGCAAGAAGTTCGATTCGTCGCGTGATCGCGGCCAGCCCTTCTCGTTCACCATCGGCGCGGGCCAGGTGATCCGCGGCTGGGACGAGGGCGTCGCCACGATGAAGGCCGGCGGCCGCCGCATCCTGACGATTCCGCCGGATCTCGGCTACGGCGCCCGCGGCGCCGGCGGCGTGATCCCGCCGAACGCCACGCTCATCTTCGACGTCGAGCTGATCGGCTCGCGCTGATCGCGAAACGCGTCCGGCGCCCCCGAGGGCGCCGGATCCCGCAGGCAACGGCCTCAGATGAGCTTGTGCTCGCGCGCCAGCGCCAGCAGATCGCGCTGCGGCCGGGCGCCGATATGCTCGATGACCTCGGCCGCCGCGAGCGCACCGAGACGGGCCGACGACACGTAGTCGATGCCGCGGGTGTAGCCGGCCAGGAAGCCCGCCGCGAACAGGTCACCGGCGCCGGTGGTGTCGATCACCTCGCGCACCGGGAAGGCATCCACCGCCCGCACCTCGCCGCCGCGCACCACCAGCGCGCCCTTGGCCGAGCGGGTGACGAGGCCGAGCAGGTGCGTGCCCTGCCCGCCGCGCTCCTCGCGCAGGGCCGCGACGGCGGCGTCCGGATCGTCGGTCTGGTAGAGGCTCTGCAGCTCGCCGATATTGGCGAACAGGATGTCGATGCTGCCGTTGCGGATCAGATCGAGGAATTCCTCGCGGTAGCGGCCGACGCAGAACGCGTCCGACAGGGTCAGCGCCACGGCGTTACCGGCCGAATGGGCGACCTTCACCGCCTTGCGGAACGCGTCCTTGGCGGCCGGCGGATCCCACAGATAGCCTTCGAGATAGGTGACGCGGGCCGAGCGCACGGTCGCCTCGTCCACGTCGTCGGGGGAGAGGCCCTGGCAGGCGCCGAGATAGGTATTCATGGTGCGCTCGCCGTCGGGCGTCACCAGGATGAAGCAGCGGGCGGTGGTCGGCCCTTCCGTCGCCGGCGGCACGTCGAAGCGCACGCCCGTCGCCTTCAGATCGTGGCTGAACAGCCGGCCGAGTTCGTCCTCGTGCACCTTTCCGACGAAGCCGGTCTTGGCCCCGAGCAAAGCCGCGCCGACGGCGGTGTTGGCGCCCGAGCCGCCGGAGACGACGGTCGCCGGACCCATCACCTCGAAGAGGCTCTCGGCCCGCGGCTCGTCGACGAGTTGCATCGCGCCCTTCGTGACGCCCTGCTTGACGAGGAAATCCTCCTCGGCATGGGCGATGAGATCGACGATGGCGTTGCCGAGGACGAGGAGGTCGAGGGATTGGGACATCGGGCCGTCCGGTCTCGCGTGACAGATGGGCCGGGCCTGTCGCACCCCGCTCGGCAAGCGTCAAGCAAAGGCCGTCTCAAGGCTCCGCGAACAGACTCGCCACGGCGAGCCTGAGGCCGGGCGGATCGAGCACGAGATCGCCCGAAGCGGCGATGCGCGTCTCGATCAGGTCGCCGGTGCTGCGGCGGTGGTGGATCACCGTGCGCCGCTCGGTGTCGAGGATGAGGTAGTGGCACAGGCTCGGCAGGCGGAAGTAGCCCATGAGCTTTGTGCCGGTGTCGACGTGCCGCGTGCTCGGTGAGATGACTTCGACGATGACAATCGGCTCAGGGACTGTGGTCGAATTCGGATTGAGGCGCTCTCCGCAATAGACGAGAGCGTCAGGCTCGAAGCTCGCGGATGCATCGATCCGCACGGCAACGCCGTCGGGAAGAACGCGACACGGAAGATTGGCGGCGCGGATCGCCATCCCAAGTGCTTGATAGGTCGCGAGCTTGGTTTCAGCGTGCCGGATGCGCTCCGGCGACATGGCAAACACCTCGCCATCGACGAGTTCGTACCGTCCCGGCTGGCCCTCGGCCCAGGCCAGGAACTCATCGACATTCATGCGGGCTGTCGGCCCGGTCTTGGGCTGCACGCTCATAGGACTGAGCCTATCACCATTGTCCGTGCCCGCGAAGGCGCGTCTACTGCTGCAACGCCTTCACCTCGCATTGCGCATAGTCCGAACTCGCCTTGACGTAGGCGTTGAGCTTCTGGACGTAAGCGCCTGCGATCGCTTGGAAAGCCTGCGCCTGAGCGTTGTAGGCCTTGATCGCGTCGTTGTAGCTGTAGGCCTCCCAGCCGGGGCAGCCGTCCTTCTTGTCGAGGCAGGCGGGCTTTTCGGGAAGCTTCGGCTTTTCCGGCCGCGCCTCCGCCGGCGGGGGCGTCGGCGGCGTGCAAGGGGCGGCCAGCGCCGGGCCCGCGAGACCGGCCAGCGCCAATGCCGTGATGATGCGTCCTGCCATGATCCGTTCCCGCGCCGTCGTCTCGAGGGTTGTGACGGTCGAGTTGTGGCGGGAATGGGGTCGTGAAACCGCGAGCGTTAACGCACCGTCGTGCGAGATGCGGTAAACGCGGCTCATGCCGCGCACGCCCCTTTCCGCCGCCGTCGAAGCCCTCAGCGAGGAAGCCGCCCAGGCGCGCCATGCCGAGCTGTCGCGGGCGATCGAGCGGGCAAACGATCTCTACTACAACGAGGACGCGCCCGAACTCACGGACGCGGATTACGATGCCCTGCGCCAGGAGCTGGAGGCGATCGAGGCGCATTTCCCCGCGCTGACCGGCACCACCGAGGCGAGCGCGGGCGTCGGCGCCAAGCCTTCGGAGAAATTCGCCAAGGTCCGCCACGCGGTGCCGATGCTGTCGCTCGGCAACGCCTTCGCCGACGAGGACGTCGAGGAGTTCGTCGCCCGCGTGCGCCGCTTCCTGAACCTCCCGGCCGAGGCGGCGGTCGCCTTCACCGCGGAGCCGAAGATCGACGGGCTGTCGCTGTCGCTGCGTTACGAGGCGGGCCGGCTCGTCACCGCGGCGACGCGGGGCGACGGCGAGGTCGGCGAGAACGTCACCGCCAACGCGCTGACGGTGGACGACATCCCGGAAACGCTCTCCGGCGAGGGCATTCCCGACGTGCTGGAGGTGCGCGGCGAGGTCTACCTGTCGCACGCCGATTTCGCGGCCATCAACGCGCGCCAGGAGGCGGCGGGCAAGCCACTCTTCGCCAATCCGCGCAACGCTGCGGCCGGGTCGCTGCGCCAGCTCGATCCGGCGATCACCGCCTCGCGCCCCTTGCGCTTCTTCGCCTATGCCTGGGGCGAGGTCTCCGAGCCCTTCGCCGACACGCAATCGGCGGTGTTGGAGCGGTTCCACGGCTGGGGCTTGCCGGTGAACCCGCGGACCAAGCTGTGCCGCTCGGCCGAAGAGATGATCGCGCATTACCGCGCCATCGAGGCGGAGCGGGCGGGTCTCGGCTACGACATCGACGGCGTCGTCTACAAAGTGGACGACCTCGGCTTCCAGCGCCGACTCGGCTTCGTCAGCCGCGCGCCGCGCTGGGCGTTGGCACACAAATTCGCGGCGCAGGAGGCGATCACCGAACTCCTCGCCATCGACATCAATGTCGGCCGAACCGGCTCGCTCAACCCGCTCGCGCGGCTCAAGCCCGTCACCGTCGGCGGCGTGGTGGTCTCGAATGCGACGCTGCACAACGAGGGCTACGTGCAGGGCGTGGGCGCCGACGGCGAGCCGATCCGCGAGGGTCGCGACATCCGCGTCGGCGACACCGTGATCGTGGTGCGCGCGGGCGACGTCATCCCGAAGGTGCGGGACGTGGTGCTCGACAAGCGCCCGGCCGATGCGGTGCCCTACGTCTTCCCGGACACCTGCCCGGCCTGCGGCAGCCGGGCCGTGCGTGAACTCAACCCGCGTACGAAAAAGCTCGACGCGATCCGCCGTTGCACCGGCGGGCTGATCTGCCCGGCGCAGGGGCTCGAGCGGCTGAAGCACTTCGTCTCGCGCAACGGCTTCGACCTCGAAGGGTTCGGCCAGACCTATATCGAGGTGCTGTTCGAGGCCGGTCTCGTGAAGCAGCCCGCCGACCTGTTCCGGCTGGAGTTCGAGCCCCTGAAGGCGGCGATCGTCGCCCGGCGCGAAGCGCTGTCCGCGCAGCGCCGCACCGAGGGCGAGCCGGCGCCGAAGAAACCGACCAAGAAGAAGGGTGAGGAGGAGGACAAGGCGATCAAGAACCTGCTTGCCTCGCTCGACGCCCGCCGAAAAATCCCGCTCAACCGCTTCCTGTTCGCCCTCGGCATCCCGCAGATCGGCGAATCGACGGCCAAGGCGCTGGCCAAGCGCTTTCCCGACATGCCCGCTCTGAGGGCGGCCCTCGCGGCGGCGACGCGGGAGCAGGCGGGCCAGGACTGGCTCGAGCTCTCGGCGCTCCCGCGGATCGGACCCGGCACCCGCGACCGGCTGTTCGAGACCCTCGATCCACTGCCCGGCGAGGCGATGCAGGACCTCAGCCTCGGCGCCCGCCTGCGGGGGCGGCTCGCGCCATCCCAGCGCGAGGCGGTGCTGGCCCATTACGGCAGCGAGGACAGGGCCGACGCGGCGCTGGAGCGGGCGGCCTCCCAGCGGCCCGGCGACGCCTACCGGCTATTCGCAGACGACGGCGAGATTGGCCCCGTGGCGACGGACTCGCTGATCCAGTTCTTCTCCGAGCCGCATAACGATGCGGCGGTGCGGGCGCTGCTCGAAGAGGTGGGAACCGAGCCGCTTGCGGCCACGACCTCGGCGGCGGCGTTCGCCGGCAAGACGGTGGTGTTCACCGGCACCCTCGAAAAGATGACCCGCAGCGAGGCCAAGGCCACCGCCGAGCGCCTGGGCGCCAAGGTCTCCGGCTCGGTCTCGGCTAAGACCGACCTCGTGGTCGCCGGCCCCGGCGCCGGCTCGAAGCTCAAGGACGCCGAGCGTCACGGGGTGAAGGTGGTCTCGGAGGACGATTGGCTGGCGATGCTGGCGGAGGCGTAAAGTTTCCCCCGAGCCTTGACCCCGCGCCCCCCACGGCGCAATCCGTGCCCCGGATCAGCCGGCCGGGCAGCCGCTCCGTCGTCAGACGGGGAGGAAAGTCCGGGCTCCATGGAGAGGCGGTGCCGGATAACCTCCGGCGGGGGCGACCCCAGGGACAGTGCCACAGAGAGTAGACCGCCTTGCTGAAGGCTCGTCCTTCGCAAGGTCAGGGTGAAAGGGTGCGGTAAGAGCGCACCGCGGACGCGGCAACGCGGACGGCACGGCAAACCCCACCGGGAGCAAAACCGAATAGGGGCGACACGCCGCTCCCCGCGAGGGGAGGGCAGGCCCTCTCTCCAGGCTCGTCGCCCGGGTTGGTTGCTCGAGGCGGCCGGTAACGGACGTCCCAGAGGAATGGCTGCCACGTCCGTGAGTTCGTCTCACGGGCCCTACAGAACCCGGCTTACAGGCCGGCTGATCCACCCGATCCAACCGACGCGCGCGCTCCCGCGCCCGTTGGCGCAAGTGCTTCCCGAGTTTCGGGAATTCCGCCGCAGCGCATCCACCGCCGGGGGCGTGAGTTGCCATGGCGCCGCTTGGTAAACGTCAAGAAAACATCCCGATCATTGACGCTCGGTTAACCTTGATACGGTCAGATCAGAGCTGCCTGCATGGTCAAGCTCGTTGACGCGTTTCGAGGGCCCATGTTACCCCGCGCCATCCCGTTGACGCCCTGTTCTGGATCGGCCAACACTCGCTCAGGTTGCCTCGCGGGACTGCGCGCGCATGGCCGGAGCCGCTCGCGGATCGGCGTCGCCACATCTCGGGCCGCCCTGCGGTCCGTCCATTCAGCAGGCTCCCATGATGCATCCCCCGCCGGGTGGCGCCCGAGCTCTCTACGGATTCCGCGAGAGCGCCGTGGGGCGATGCCGATGAGCCGGGCGCCGCGTACGCCGAGAGCCGAGTTGCCGAAGGGCGAGCAGGCTCGCCACGTTCCCGTCCTGCTCGCCGAGGTCCTCGCCGCGCTCTCCCTCGACCGGCCGGGCCTGGCCGTGGACGGCACCTTCGGAGCGGGCGGCTACACCCGCGCGCTGCTCGATGCCGGGCCGGAGGTGCGCGTGATCGCCATCGATCGCGATCCCACCGCGATCCGGGGCGGAGCGGATCTCGTGAATGCCTCCGGGGGCCGCCTGCGGCTGGTCCAGGGCCGGTTCGGCGATCTCGACACGCTCATCACCGATCAGGACGAGGCGCAGGCCGACTGGGTCGTGCTCGATATCGGCGTGTCCTCAATGCAGATCGACGAGGCGCAGCGCGGGTTCTCGTTCCGGCAGGACGGGCCGCTCGACATGCGCATGGGCGGGGAGGGGCCCTCGGCGGCCGATCTCGTGAACGGCGAGGAGGAGACCACGCTCGCCGACATCCTCTACTATTTCGGCGAGGAGCGCCGCTCGCGGGCGGTGGCCCGTGCCATCGTCGAGGCGCGGCGCCGCGCTCCGATCGAGACCACGGCGCAACTCGCCGACCTCGTGGCGAGCGTGGTCCGGCCCGAGCCCGGCAGCCCGATCCACCCGGCGACGCGCAGCTTCCAGGGCCTGCGCATCGCGGTGAACGACGAACTCGGCGAACTGGTGCGCGGCCTGCACGCCGCCGAGCGGGTGCTCAAGCCCGGCGGCCGGCTCGCGGTGGTGACGTTCCATTCGCTGGAGGACCGCATCGTCAAGCAGTTCTTCTCGGCCCGCAGCGGCCGGGCGGCGCAAGCCTCCCGGCACGTCCCGGGCGTGGAGCGGCCGGCACCCAAGAGCTTCAAGCTGGTGACCAAGGGTCCGGTGCTGCCCTCGGAATCGGAAACGGACGTCAACCCACGGTCGCGTTCGGCCAAGCTACGCGCCGGCGAGCGGACCGACGCACCCGCGCCGCCGCCTCTGAGCGCCATCGAAACGCTGGCGAGCCTGCCGGCTCCACAGGGACGAGGGCCACGGCGGTGATCCGGCTTCTCAACGTGCTGGCGATCGTCGGGCTGATCTGCTCGGCGGTCTACGCCTACTCGACCAAGTACGACACGCTCTATCAGGCGGGTCAGGTCTCCAAGCTGAAGACCGGCCTGCACAAGGAGCGGCAGGCCATCGCCGTGCTGCGCGCCGAATGGCAGCTTCTCACCCGCCCGGACCGGCTCCAGGCGGCGGTCGAGCGGCATCTCACCCTGGAGCCGATCGGCAACGGGCATCTCGCCCGGCTCTCCGACCTGCCGAACCGGCCCGACCGCGGCGACGAGATCGGCCGCCTGCTCGCCTCCACGGCGACTCCGACCGTGACCCCGACGGACAGGCCGGGGAGCGCCCGCGACGAGCCGCGCACCACCGGCTCCGTCACCACCCGCACCGTCTCCACCCGCCCGCCCGCGGTTTCGAGGTAGCGTCCCCGTGTCCCACGATCCTTCCCAGGAAGATCCGTCGCAGGAAGGTCCGTCACTGGGCCTGCAGCACGCGCAGCCGGACGCGCGCGCGACTGACGCCGCCGTGCCGGAGCCGGGTGCGGACCGGGTGGTGGCGAGCGAGCCGCCGGTCTCGGCGCTGACGCGGCTCACCCGGATCATGTTCCGTCTCGCCATCGAGCGCTCGCATGCCCGCGTGGCACTGGTCGGCCTCGCCTTCACGGCGGTGTTCGTCACCATCAGCGTGCGGCTGATCGTGATGGCGGCGACGCCTGCGAGCAACAGCGACGAGCACCGGGTGGCGGCCGCCGCCACCACCACGATCCGCCCGGACATCATCGACCGCAACGGCGAGATCCTGGCCACCGACATCCGCACCGTCTCGGTCTTCGCCGAGCCGAAGCGGATGGTGCGCACCTTCGACACCGACGAGGCGGTCGAACTGCTGACCGCGGTGCTGCCCGAGCTGAACGCGGCGGAGCTGCGCGCCAAGCTGTCCTCGAAGAAGGGCTTCGTCTGGATCAAGCGCGAGATCACGCCGAAGCAGCAGCTCGAAGTCCACCGCCTCGGCATCCCCGGCGTCGGCTTCCTGCCCGACCACAAGCGCGTCTACCCGAACGGGGTCGCGGCCGCGCATGTCATCGGCGCGACGAACCTAGACAATATCGGCATCGCCGGCATCGAAAAGTACATCGACAACCGCGGCAACAAGGCGCTCAACGAGTTCGGCCTCGTCGCCAAGCAGACCGACCTCTCGCCGATCCAGCTCTCCCTCGACCTGCGCGCCCAGTTCGCCCTGCGCGACGAGCTCGTGAAGGGCGTGGAGAAGTTCAAGGCCAAGGCCGGCGCCTCGATGATCCTCGACGTGACCACCGGCGAGGTCGTCGCGCTCGCCTCCTATCCGGATTTCGACCCGAACGAGCCGAAGGACGCGCTCTCGGACGACCGCATCAACCGGATGAATGTCGGCGTCTACGAGATGGGCTCGACCTTCAAGGCGATGACGCTCGCCATGGCGCTGGATTCCGGCAAGTACAACGTCAACTCCACCTTCGACACCCGCGGCGGCGTGCTGCACTGGGGCCGTCAGAAGATTCACGACTACCACGCCACCGGGCGCGTGCTGACGATGCCGGAGGTGTTCACCCACTCTTCCAACATCGGCTCGGCCAAGATGGCGCTGGGCGTCGGCGTGCCCGGCCACCGCGCCTTCCTCAAGAAGATGGGCCTGCTCGACCGGATGCGGACCGAGCTGCCGGAATCGGCCGCGCCGATCCTTCCGCCGCGCTGGGCCGAGATCAACACCATCACCATCGCCTTCGGCCACGGCATCGCGGTGGCGCCGATCCAGGCGGCGGCGGCGGTGGCCGCGATCATCAACGGCGGCGACCTGATGACGCCGACCTTCCTGAAGACCGACGAGCCGACCGCGCGGGGCAAGGCCAGCCACGTGATGAAGCCGGAGGCCAGCGAGGCGATGCGCTTCATCATGCGCCTCAACGCCGTCGAGGGCTCGGCCAAGAAGGCGTCGATCCCGCTCTACTACGTCGGCGGCAAGACCGGCACGGCGGAGAAGGTCATCAACGGGCGCTACGCCAAGAACCGCCTGTTCACGACGTTCATGGCGGCGGCCCCCATGGACAAGCCGAAATACCTGTTCCTGACGATCATGGACGAGCCGCAGGGCCTGCCCGAGACCGGCGGCTACGCCACGGCCGCCTACAATTCCGGCACGGTGACGGGCAAGATCATCGAGCGGGCCGCGCCGATCCTCGGGCTGGCACCGCGCTTCGATCCGCCGGTGAAGCCGTTCCCGCTGATGGTAAAGCTCGGCGCCTACCATGCGACCATGGTGGACGGGCAGTGACGGCAGCCTGTACCCGGTCGGCCTGACCCGCACGGACGCTTCCGAGGATTGTTTTGCCGATGAGCCAGCCGACGCCTGACGACCGGACTCTCGGGGCGCTGTTCCCGGAGGCGGACGCGGCCATCGCCGGCCGTCCCGTCGCCGGCCTCACCGCCGACAGCCGCAAGGTCGTACCCGACGGCGTGTTCGTGGCGGTGCCCGGCACCGCCGCCGACGGACGCCGCTTTGCCGCCGCCGCCGCAGCGGCCGGCGCGGTCGCCGTGGCCGGGGAGGGGACGCGCCCGGCAGACCTGCCCGAGGCGACCGCCTGGATCGAAGTCGCGGATGCCCGCCGGGCGCTGGCCCTCGCCGCCGCCCGCCTCTCCGGTCGTCAGCCCGAGACGGTGGTCGCGGTCACCGGCACCAGCGGCAAAAGCTCGGTCGCCGACTTCGTGCGGCAGATCCTGTCACGCCTCGGGCGGGAAGCGGCAAGCCTCGGCACCGTCGGCATCGTCACCAACCGGGGGGCGGAATACGGCTCGCTGACGACGCCCGACCCCGTCACGCTGCACGAGACCCTGGCGCGCCTGGCGAAGGAGGGCATCACCGATCTGGCCATGGAGGCTTCTTCCCACGGCATCGAGCAGCGCCGCCTCGACGGGGTGGAACTGACGGCCGCCGCCTTCACCAATCTCGGCCGCGACCACCTCGATTATCACCCCACCATCGAGGACTATCTCGATGCCAAGCTCCGCCTGTTCACGACGCTGCTGCCGAAGGGCCGTCCGGTCGTCGTCAATGCGGATGGCGCCTATGCCGAGCGCGTCATCGGCGTGGCCGACGCCGCCGGCCACGTCATCCGCACCACGGGGCGCGGCGGCGACTTCATCCGCCTCGTCGAGGCCGGAACGGAGGGTTTTGCGCAGAGCCTGACGCTCGCCCACGACGGCAAGGACTATCGCGTGCGCCTGCCGCTGGTCGGCGGCTTCCAGGTCGAGAACGCCCTGGTCGCGGCGGGCCTCGCCCTGGCGACGCCAGCGGGGCAGGCCGATCCGGCCGGCGTCTTCGCCGCGCTCGAAGGGCTGACCGGCGTGCCGGGCCGCATGGAGCGGATCGGCGAGGCGAAGGGCGGGCTCTGCCTCGTCGATTACGCCCACAAGCCGGAAGCCCTGGAGCATGTGCTGACCGCGCTCCGCCCCTTCGCCAGCGGGCGCCTCGTCGTCGTGTTCGGCTGCGGTGGCAACCGCGACGCCGGCAAGCGGCCGATCATGGGCGCGATCGCCGCGCGCCTCGCCGACCGGGTCATCGTCACCGACGACAACCCCCGCAACGAGGAGCCCGCGGCGATCCGCGCCGCCATCCTCGCCGCAGCGCCGGGCGCGGAGGAGATCGGCGACCGGGCCGAGGCGATCCGCGCGGGCGTGCGGGACCTGCGAGCCGGCGACGTGCTGGTGGTTGCCGGCAAAGGACATGAAACCGGCCAGATCGTCGGGCCACGCGTGCTCCCGTTCTCGGATCACGACACCCTGCGCGCCGCGATCGCGGAGTTGAACGGATGACCGACGCCCCCCTCTGGACCCCTGCCGCCCTGGAGGCGGCCACCGGCGGGCGCCTGATCGGCGCGCCGCGTGCCGTCACCGGCGCCTCGATCGACACCCGCAGCCTGGAACCCGGCGACCTGTTCTTCGCCATCCGCGGCGAGGCGCGCGACGGGCACGACTTCGTGCCGGCCGCCCTCGGGAAAGGGGCGGGCGCCGCCGTGGTCTCCGCGTCGCGCGCCAGCGAATTCGAGGATGCCGGTCCCGTTCTCGCCGTGCCGGGTGAGGGCGACGATCCGGTTCTGGACGCGATGCGTCGCCTTGGTCTGGCCGCGCGCGCCCGCACCGGGGCAGCGATCGTTGCGGTGACCGGCTCCGTCGGCAAGACCGGTACCAAGGAAGCCCTGCGCCACGTGCTCTCGGCGCAAGGCGCCACGCACGCCTCGGTCGCCTCCTACAACAACCATTGGGGCGTGCCGCTGACGCTGACGCGGATGCCGGAGGCCACCCGCTTCGGCGTGTTCGAGATCGGCATGAACCACGGCGCCGAGATCCTGCCGCTGACCGCGATGGTGCGGCCGGACGTGGCGCTGATTACCACGGTCGAGCCGGTGCATATCGAGCATTTCCGCTCGCTCTCGGCCATCGCCGACGCCAAGGGCGAGATCTTCTCAGGACTCAAGCCCGGCGGCGTCGCGGTGATCAACCGCGACAACCCGAACTACGAGCGCCTGCTCGCCCACGCGCACGCCTCCCGGGCGGGGCGCGTCATCACCTTCGGCGAGCATGCGGCGGCGGATGTGCGCGCCCACCGCATCCTCACCCGCCCCGACGTCTCGGTGGTCGATGCCAGCGTGATGGGCGTGCCCCTGACCTACCAGCTCGGCACGCCGGGCCGGCACGTCGCGATGAACTCGCTCGGCGTGCTGGCCTGCATCCACGCGCTCGGCGCCGACCTCGCCCGCGCCGCCCTTTCGCTGGCGAGCCTCAAGCCGCCGGTCGGGCGCGGCGAGCGCACCGCGCTTCGGATCGGGGACGGCGAGGCCTTCCTCGTCGATGAGAGCTACAATGCCAATCCCGCCTCGATCCGCGCGGCGCTGGCGACGCTCGCCGGCATCGACACCGGTGCCAAGGGCCGGCGCATCGCCGTGCTCGGCGACATGAAGGAGCTTGGCGCGACCGGGGAAGCGCTGCACCGCGAACTGGCGGATTCGGTTGCCGCGAACGGCATCGACCTCGTCTTCGCCGTCGGCCCCCTGATGGCGCACCTGTTCGAGGCGCTGCCGATACCGGTGCGGGGGACGGCCGCGCCGGCCGCCGAGGACGTCACCGACGCCGTCCTCGCGACCCTGCGGCCGGGCGATGCCGTAATGGTCAAGGGCTCCAACTCCATGCGCATGGTCCGCATTGTCGAAGCGGTCAAAGCCCGCTACGCGGTCGCGCCGGACCCGCGCGAAGCCTCGCTGAACGCGGTTCGCTAAGCTTCACTCCATCGGCCGGGCCCTCGCGCCCGGCCGTTCCATCCGGCCGCGCGCAACGCCGTGCCGGGCGTGTCGACAAAGAACCTGCCGCGGGCGGACGAACGCATGCTCTATCTGCTGTCGGAACTGAGCGGCACGCTCACGCCTCTCAACGTGTTCCGCTACATCACCTTCCGCACCGGCGGCGCGCTGTTCACGGCGGGCTTCTTCGTGTTCTGGTTCGGGCCCTGGATCATCTCGCTGCTGCGCCTGCGCCAGGGCAAGGGCCAGCCGATCCGCGAGGACGGTCCGGCCAGCCACCTGACCAAGCGCGGCACGCCGACCATGGGCGGCCTGATGATTCTGGCCGGCGCCGTGGTCTCGATCCTGCTCTGGACCAACCCGCACAACCACTACGTCTGGGTGACGCTCGCGGTGACCCTCGGCTTCGGCGCGATCGGCTTCTACGACGACTACCTCAAGGTCACGAAGCAATCGCACAAGGGCTTCTCGGGCCGCTTCCGCTTGGCTCTCGAATTCGCGATCGCGGGCGCAGCCTGCCTGATGATCTCGCTCTACTCGCCCGCCGGACTGCAGAACCAGCTCGCCTTCCCCGTCCTCAAGGACACGCTGCTGAACCTCGGCTGGTTCTGGGTGCCGTTCGCCGCCTTCGTGATCGTGGGGGCGGGCAACGCGGTCAACATCACCGACGGGCTCGATGGGCTCGCCATCGTCCCCGTCATGATCGCCTGCGCCACCTTCGGCGTGATCGCCTACCTCGTCGGCAACGTCATCTATGCCGGCTACCTGCAGGTGAACTACGTGCGCGACACCGGCGAACTCGCCGTGGTCTGCGGCGCGGTGATCGGGGCAGGGCTCGGCTTCCTGTGGTTCAACGCGCCGCCCGCGCAGATCTTCATGGGTGATACCGGCTCGCTCGCGCTCGGCGGCCTGCTCGGCACCATCGCCGTGGCAGCCAAGCACGAGATCGTGCTTGCCATCGTCGGCGGCCTGTTCGTGCTGGAGATCATGTCGGTGATCATCCAGGTCGTCTCGTTCAAGCTCACGGGCAAACGCGTCTTCCGCATGGCGCCGATCCACCACCACTTCGAGCAGAAGGGCTGGAAGGAGCCGCAGGTCGTGATCCGCTTCTGGATCATCGCCGTCATCCTGGCGCTGGTCGGGCTCGCCACGCTGAAGCTGCGCTGAGCCGGGACGAGAGACAACAAACCATGACGCCAGCCACCACCTTCGCCGGCCGGAAGCTCGCCCTGTTCGGCCTCGGCGGGTCCGGGCTCGTCACCGTCCGTTCGCTGCTGGCCGGCGGCGCCGACGTGCTGGCCTGGGACGACAACGCGGGCAGCCGCGACCGCGCCCGCGAGCAGGGCATCACCGTCACCGATCTCAACGAAGCCGATTGGTCGGGCTTCGAAGCCCTGGTGCTGGCGCCCGGCGTGCCGCTGACGCATCCCGAGCCGCACTGGACGGTGGGGCTCGCGCGGCAGGCCGGCATCCCGATCATCGGCGACATCGAGATTTTCTGCCGCGAGCGTGCGGCCCTGGCGCCCGACGCAGCCTTCGTGGCCATCACCGGCACCAACGGCAAATCCACCACCACGGCGCTCACCGCCCACCTGCTGCGCCATGCCGGGCGCGACGTGCAGATGGGCGGCAACATCGGCACCGCGATCCTGTCGCTGGAGCCGCCCGCAGCAAACCGCGTTCACGTGGTCGAACTGTCCTCGTTCCAGATCGACCTGACGCCCTCGCTCAAGCCCGGCGTCGGCATCCTGCTCAACCTGACGCCGGACCATCTCGACCGTCACGGCACCATGGAGAACTACGCCGCGATCAAGGAGCGGCTGGTGGCGGGCGCGGACCTCGCGGTGATCGGCGTCGATGACCCCTACTGCGCAGCGATCGCCGAGCGTCGCACGGGCGAGCGCATTCGCCTCCATGTCGAGGGGCACGGCGACGCGGCGGGCGACTATGTCGGCGCCAAAAGTACGGTGCGCGGGCCTGACGGCGCCGTGATCGCGGAGGTCTCCGGCATCCAGGCCCTGCTCGGCGACCACAACCTCCAGAACGCCGCCGCGGCGGTCGCCGCCGCGATCCGGCTCGGCCTCAGCAGCACGGAGATCGCGGCGGGGCTCAAGAGCTTTCCCGGCCTCGCTCACCGGATGGAGCCGCTGCGCCGCATCGGCCGGACGCTGTTCGTCAACGATTCCAAGGCGACCAACGCCGATTCGACCGAGAAGGCGCTGCTGGCCTTCCGCGACATCCACTGGATCGTCGGCGGCAAGGCGAAGGAGGGCGGCATCGAGCCGCTCGCGCCGCTGTTCGACCGCGTGGCCCATGCCTACCTGATCGGCGCATCGAGCGAGGCCTTCGCCGCGACGCTGGAGGGACGCGTCGCCGTCACCCGCTGCGGCACGCTGGAGGCCGCGACCGAGGCGGCGGCGCGGGCCGCCCGCGCATCCGGCACCGAGGCGCCCGTCGTGCTGCTGTCGCCGGCCTGCGCCTCCTACGACCAGTTCCCGAATTTCGAGGTCCGCGGCGACCGTTTTCGGACCCTGGTCGCCGCGCTGCCGGACGCCTGAGGGCGGGCCCGAGCCCGCTCAGGCGCTCTTCCACTCAGGCGCTCTTGCCGACCGGCCGCGGGCTCGGGGCCGGTTCGGCAGCCTTGGTTTCGGACGGCGTTTCGCGTCCCTTGCCGACCGTGCGGCGGGCACGGAAGACGGGCCGCGCTTCCGCTTCCCTGCGCTTGAGCATGGTGCGGAACTCGTCGCGCCGCTCGTGGATCGAGGCGATGACGTTGCCCATCGGCACGCCGACATCGACCAGCACGGCCTCCGAGAGCTGGAGCGAGGCCTCGATCGTTTCGGGCACCGCGTCGTCGACGCCCATCTCGTAGAGCTGCGTGGCATGGCGCGCGTCGCGGGCGCGGGCGACGATGGTAAGGTCCGGCCGCTCGGCGCGGGCGGCCTGCACTACGGCCTCCACGGCACGCGGATTGTCGAGGGTCACCACCAGCGCGCGGGCTGTGGCGATGTCGCAGCGGCGCAGCATCTCCGTGTTGGCCGAATCACCGAAATAGACCGGGCTGCCGAGCCGGCGCTGTTCGGCGACGCGGGCGGGGTCCGAATCGACGGCGATGTGGGAAATCGCGTGGCGCTTGAGCATCTCGCCGACGAGCCGCCCGACCCGGCCATAGCCCGCGATGATCACCCGATTCTGCTCCGGCTCCGGCACCGGCTCGGCCTGCGCCGGACCGACCTGCTGCTTCGAAGCGCGGCCGCCGATGCGGCGGCCGAGCGCCGCGAGGCCGGGAATCGCGATCATGGTGACGGTGGTGACGATGAGGGCGGCGCCGCCCACCGGCTCCGGTACGAGCCCCGTCGCCATCGCGCCGCCGATCAGCACGAAGGCGAACTCGCCGCCGGGGCCGATCAGCAGGGCCGCCTCCAGGGCGACCGAACGGGACAGCTTCATGATGCGAGCGCCGACGAGCACCACGGCGCCCTTGATGACGAGGAGCCCGACCGACAGGCCGAGGATCGCGCCCGGCGCCGAGATGAGCTGGGCCGGATCGAGATTCATGCCGACCGAGACGAAGAACACCCCGAGCAGGAGCCCCTTGAACGGATCGATGGTCGCCTCGATGGCGCGGCGATACTCGGTTTCGGCGAGCAGCAGGCCGGCGACGAAAGCGCCGAGCGTCATCGACAGGCCGCTGCCCGCCGCGACCAGGGCGGTCGCCACGATGACGAGCAGGCAGGCCGCCATGAACAATTCGGGCGAGCGCGTGCGCGCGACGAGATGGAAGAGCGGGCGCAGCGCGACCCGGCCGGCCACGACGATCACGGCGAGGGCGATCGCTGCCTGTCCGAGCGCCAGGGCGAGTGCGGCCCCGAGGTCGCCGCCATCCTTGCGGCCGAGCACGGCGATGGCGAACAGGATCGGGGCGACCGCCAGATCCTGAAACAGCAGGATCGCGAAACTGGTGCGTCCGGCCGGCGTGCCGAGCCGCTTCTGCTCGGCGAGCACCGGCAGCACCACGGCGGTGGAGGACAAGGCGAGCGCCAGTCCCACCAGCACCGCCCCGGCCACCGGCTGATCCAGGGCGACGAGGATGCCAGCGATCACCGCGGCGGAGGCGATCACCTGGATCGCGCCGAGGCCGAAGACGAGCCGGCGCAGCACCCGCAGGCGCTCCCAGGACAGCTCGATTCCGATCATGAACATCAGGAAGATGACGCCGAACTCGGCCAGATGCGCGATCTCCGCGCGGTTGCCGATGGTGAAGGGCGCGAGCCAGGGATGCGCGTCGGCGAAGCGCCCGAGGCCGAACGGCCCGAGCAGCGCGCCCGCGCCGATGAAGCCGAGCACGGGACTGACCCGCAGGCGGTGGAACAGCGGCACGACGATGCCGGCGGTGACAAGAAAGAGGATCGCCTCCCGGTAGCCGCCCGCATGCGCGCCGGCTTCCGCGGCGATCTGGGTTCCGGCCTGCACGGGGTCGGTCATCGGGCTGATACGCTGCCGCCTTGAGGGGAGAGAGGGGCGGCCCGGCTCCCTGCATCTTCGATGCCGCGGGAGGGACCGGCGGCATCATGGGCGGCGAGCCGGTGGCGGAGCAACCGTTTTCCGTGACGACCGGCCGTTTTCGCGCCCGCTTCACCCGCGGCGGCCGCGGCAGGCCGCCATCCACCGCTCATCGATCGGGCCGGCACAACTTCGGCACAATACGCTCTTACGCTCGGGTAACGCGATGTTAGGGGATGGCAGGTCCGCCGCTCAGCCGGAGGCCCGCAGCGATCTGAGGCCCATGAAGTTCTGGCCCATGAAAATCTTGTCCGACACGCCTCCGAGCCGCGACGTGCAGCGCGAGCGGCGCGAATGGATGCTCGACCAGCAGCGCTGGAAGCACCAGCGCGACATCGAGCGCGGCTACCGCGTCAAGTGGGGCTACGTCGCCATCGCCTATCTCGTCGAGTTCATGGTGATCGGCGCCTCGCTCTGGGGCGCGTGGCTGTTCGCGGGCACCTACAGCGACGGCGACGACCGGGCGTTCTACTTCATGCTGCTGGCGCCGCTGGTCTACGCCGCGGTGGAACTGTGCCGGGTGCCGCTCGGCATCCTGGCGCGGACCCAGCGCTCGTGGTTCGTGAAGGGGCTTGCCATCATCGGCATCATCTTCGCCGCGGGCGTCACCACCAAATCGGTGTCGCAGCTCGGCGAGATGATGTTCCATCCCCGCCTGATGGATGCGGCCAAGGCCAAGACCGCCCTCAAGGACGCCCAGGCCGACCGCGACAGCATCGACACGCGCATCGCCGCCGCCAACGCCCGGGTCGAGCAGTACACGAACGAGCTGGAGCAGATCGAGCGGCGCTCGGCCGAGAACGCGTCGCAACTCGCCGGGCTTCCGGCCCAGCGCTGCGAGCGCGTCTACGGCACCAACAGTCGCGGCATGCGCTACTCAAACCTGAAATGCGTCACCGACCCGCGCACCGCGACGCTCAACGCCGCGGTGGCCAAGGCGGGTAGCGACCGGGGCGCCATCGTCAAGGAGCTGGAAGAGGCCCGCAAGGCCCGCACCGCCCTCGACCGCGGCGCGGCCGACCGCAAGGTGGCCGATGCCGAGCAGGCCTACCGCAACTCGGTCAACCGCTCGCAGCTCCACTCCTTCACCGCCATGGTCTACGGCGTCGATCCGATCGACGTGACCGATGCGCAGGTCCACGCCTTCCTGCGCATCTTCGTGTTCGTGCCCGCGCTCTGCGCCGCCTTCGCCTCGACGATTCTGGCGCTCTCGGCGGTCTCGGTGCGCAAGACCTTCATGGACGAGGACGACCTCGGCGCCGCCGTGAATCCGGAGGCCACGCCCTACCTGCTCGCCTCGATCGCCGAGGGCGTGCGCCAGGAGATGGCGCTGGCCCAGCCGAGACCGATGACGCGCGACGCCTCGGTGATCCCGCTGGAGCGGCGCACGGCCCCCGTGGTGCCGCCGCCCCCGCCGCCCGCCAACACCTCCGGCAACGCCGCCACCGGCGCCACCGCGTAACTCCTTCGAGCCGCCCCTGATCGGGAGCGGCTCGAACTCCTTTTTTGAACGCGCTCTCCCGCGCCGAACCGGCGGCCCCTTCGGCGGAGAGCGATCCTGAGGCGAGCGCCCGGCCATGAGCATCCACACCGAGGGTACGCACGAGAACATCGTGCTCGCGCAGCACGTCAACGGCCGGCTCAGGGCGGAAGCGCGGATGCATTTCGCCCGCGCCTTCCTGCTGCGGGCGATCGGAGCCGGCGCCTTCTCGGCGCTCGCCGGGATCGGCATCGGCGCGGCCTGCTACGGCTACGCCTACATGAACCAGTTCGACTCGGCCGCCGAGAAGATCGCCAGCGCGATGCAGGCCGCGCTCTCCGACGTGACGCTGAAGACCAAGGGCGAGGTCACCCTCACCGACAACACCCTGAAGCTCGAAGGGCTGCCGGCGCAGAAGGCCAACGCGGTGCCGACACCGACCAAGGCGCAGCTCGGCACCGATGCCGCCCCGGCCTCGCAGGCGCCGGTGAACACGACCTTCACGGTGTTCAAGCAGGTGCCCTATCTCGACGGGCAGATCGTGACGGGTTGGAACTTCAAGGCCAACGAGGAGCGGCCGTTCCAGCAATATTGCTACTTCTCCCGTCGCTCGAACGAGACCAAGGGGCAGGTCGAGATCAAGATCGACCTCGCCATGGACGGCAAGACACTGCCCCAGCCGCAGAAGTCGGACGTGAATCTGGGGATTCTGGCCTCGAACTGCGTGTGGCACGACGGAAAGACGTTGTGAGGAAACGCCCCGGGCATCGACCGCCGCGCGAACGGTTGCCGACCCGCTTCGCCTCGGGTTAGTCCGCTCCGATCCCCCTCCCGACGCGAGGCTCCATGCGCTTCACCGGAACCGAGTCCTACGTCGCGCCGCCCGATCTCACCACGGCGGTCAACGCGGCGATCGTGCTGGAGCGCCCGCTCCTGGTGAAGGGCGAGCCCGGCACCGGCAAGACGGTGCTGGCCGAGGAGATCGCCCGGGGCTTGAGCGCGCCGCTGCTGACCTGGAACATCAAGTCGACGACCAAGGCGCAGCAGGGCCTCTACGAGTACGACGCCGTCTCGCGGCTGCGCGACTCGCAACTCGGCGACCCGCGGGTGTCGGACATCGCCAACTACATCCGCCGCGGCAAGCTATGGGAGGCGTTCACCGCCCCGCAGCGGCCGGTGCTGCTCATCGACGAGATCGACAAGGCCGACATCGAGTTCCCCAACGACCTGCTGACCGAACTCGACCGGATGGAGTTCCACGTCTACGAGACCGGCGAGACGATCCGCGCCGACATCCGCCCCATCGTCATCATCACCTCGAACAACGAGAAGGAGCTGCCGGACGCCTTCCTGCGCCGCTGCTTCTTCCACTACATCAAGTTCCCCGATGCCGAGACGTTGAAGGCTATCGTCGAGGTGCATTATCCGGGCATCAAGCACCGCCTCGTCGAAGAGGCGCTGCGGGTGTTCCTGGAGACCCGCGAGGTGCCGGGCCTCAAGAAGAAGCCTTCGACCTCCGAATTGCTCGACTGGCTCAAGCTCCTCGTCTCCGAGGACGTCCAGCCCGAGACCCTGCGCGAGCGCGACGGCCGCAAGCTGATTCCGCCGCTGCACGGCGCGCTCCTCAAGAACGAGCAGGACGTGAGCCTGTTCGAGAAGCTCGCCTTCATGATGCGGCGCGAAGGGCGGGGCGGGTGACGGACCGCCTCGGCGCCCCAATTAAGCGGCTCCGACTCGCCTTCGCGTGACCGCTTCCATGCAAACAAAGAAACTCGGCCGCACCGGCCTCGACATCTCGCCCCTCTGCCTCGGCTGCATGACCTACGGCGTGCCGGAGCGGGGACCGCATCCGTGGACCCTGCGGGAGGAGGAGAGCCGCCCGCTGATCAAGCGGGCGCTCGATCTCGGGATCAACTTCTTCGACACGGCGAACTACTATTCCGACGGCACCTCGGAGGAGATCGTCGGCCGCGCACTCAAGGATTACGCCGACCGCGACAGCATCGTGCTGGCCACCAAGGTCTACTACCCGCTCAAGAGCCAGCCCAATGCCGGCGGCCTCTCGCGCAAGGCGATCTTCTCGGCGATCGACGCCTCGTTGAAGCGCCTCGGCACCGACTACGTCGATCTCTACCAGATCCACCGCTGGGACTACGCCACGCCGATCGAGGTGACGCTGGAAGCGCTCCACGATGTCGTGAAGGCCGGCAAGGCCCGGTATATCGGCGCCTCCTCGATGTTCGCGTGGCAGTTCGCCAAAGCGCTCTACACCGCCGACGTGAACGGCTGGACGCGGTTCGCGACCATGCAGAATCACCTCAACCTGCTCCACCGCGAGGAGGAGCGCGAGATGATCCCGCTCTGCGCCGACCGGAACATCCCGCTGCTGCCCTGGAGTCCGCTCGCCCGCGGCCGGCTGACCCGCGACTTCGATGCCGGCAGTGCCCGGCAGGAGAGCGATCTCGTCGGCAAGAACCTCTACGACGCCTCGGTCGATGCCGACCGGCAGGTGGTCGAGGCGGTGGCCGAGGTGGCGAAGAACCGCGGCGTGCCGCGGGCGCAGGTGGCGCTCGCCTGGGTGATCCAGAAGCCGGGCGTCGCCGCCCCGATCATCGGCGCCTCGAAGCCGCAGCATCTCGACGATGCCGCCGCCGCCCTCGACCTGACGCTGACACAGGACGAGATCGCGCGGCTCGAAGCCCCTTACGTTCCGCACGCCGTGGTCGGGTTCCAATGATGCGCCGCCTGCTCCTTCTGCGCCACGCCAAATCCGCCTACCCGCAGGGCGTGGCCGACATCGACCGCCCGCTCAATGGCCGCGGCCGGGAGGCCGCACCGCTGATGGGCGCCTACATCGCCCGCGAGTCGTTGGTGCCCGACCATGTCATGGTCTCGCCGGCCCGGCGCACGCAGGAGACCTGGGCGGCTTTGCGGGCCGAGCTTCCCGAGACGCCGATGGAGACGGTGCCGTCGATCTACGAGGCGCCGGCGGCGCGCATTCTCGACGCGATCCGCTCCGCCCCGGCGGAGGCGGCGACCCTGCTCGTCATCGGCCACAATCCCGGCCTCGGTGATCTCGCCCTGCGGCTCATCGGCGAGGGGCCGAAGGATTTGCAGAAGGCATTGCGCGAGAAGTTTCCGACCGCGGCGCTCGCCGTGTTCGCGTTCGACGCGGAAGGCTGGGAGGACATCACCGCGGGCGCCGGGCGCCTCCTCCGGTTCGTGCGCCCGCGCCAGCTCGCGGCGGACATGGACGACGATTGAGGGGTTTCAGAAGCGGGAGCACCGAACCCTTCGCCGCCTCGCGCCGTTCCCCAACGAGAACAGCCGAGCTGATACCGCGTGAGGGAAGACCGGCGTGCTCCTCGAAACGCTCCTCGCCCTGACGATGCTGCTGCCGCGGATCGAGCCCGCACTCGACGCGGCGCGGGCGCGCCTGCCGCCTCTCCCCCGCGCGGCCGAGGCGCCCCCGGCGCCCGCGCCGAGCTTCAGCCTCGTGGCGCGTGCCGTCTCGAACTGGCGGGAACAGGCGGGCGAGAACCTCGCGCCGGGCTCGCTCGCTTTCGTCGTCCGGCACGCGGCGACCGAGCCGGGCTTCGTTGCCCGCTGTGTGCGGCTCAACAATTACTGGTGCATCAAACAGGCGCGCTGGAGCGGCGAGCTCGGCGGCGACGCCGAGGGCCATACCGGCTTCGCCACCGCCGCCGATGGGGCGGATGCGGCTGTGCAGCTCCTGCGCCGCTACCAGCGTGATTACGGACGCCGCTCGGCGCTCGCCATCGTCCGCCGCTGGGCGCCCGCCGAGTGCGGCACGGCCCGCCCCGTGGCGGCGGCGCCTGTCGGTGGAAAGCCGAGGCCGCCGGCGCGACAGGCCGCCGTGTCGACGACGACGGCACCGCGGGGCATCGGCGGAACCTTGCGTGCCCGCTTCCTCGCGCGGCATGGGCGGGGCGGCGTCGCGCGGGCAGCTCCGAGCGCCGCCGCGGGGCTGCGGGTGCAACCCTGGTCGGCCCGCGCACGGCTCGCCGGGCATCCCGGCCGGGTACCCCGCGCCGTGGCAAGATCGGCCGTCTCCGTGCCGAAGACCGCTGCCGACATCGCGACGGGCCTGACCGAGGCACCGCAAATCGCGGCCAAGCCTCCCGCGGCTGTCACCCCGGCCCGCGCGCTCGTCGCCTCCGGCGCGGCCAATCCCGCGGCCCTGCTGGCGCCCGACCGGCTCGCGGCGGAGGCGGCCGCACTGCCCTCGATCGCCGCCTCGCTGCCGAAGGGCAGCCTGCTCGATCTCAGCCTCCCGGCCCCTGTCTGCGCCAATGACGAGACGCGCATCCGCAACTACGCCGCACGGATCGCTGGCAGCGTCGGCCTCAAGCCCGACGACGATCTTCGCCTGTTCCGCGACGACGGCCGCCCGAGCGACAACCTCCTGCCGGTGCTGCTGGCGATGTCCTCGGTCGAACTCGGCACGCTGCACGCCTCGAAGGCGCTGGTGAGCGCGGCGATCGAGCGGCTGGAGGCGCGTCTCTCCAAAACCGCTTCGTCGGAGGCACGGCCGAACTCAGCACTATAGGACTACGACTCGAAGAGCACCGACCTTCCCCCGCGCGATGAACCGCGCAGAGTGGAGAAGCACTACTCCCAAGGAGGCAGATGATCGTCGCCGGCCCGCTGGTATGGTCGTGAAAACGTCTCTCGGGGGCTTGCGGAAATCGGTCGAGACACCGGTCTCCACACTCCCGGCGACGCGATGACCCTCCTGCTCGTCACGCCAAGGCAAGTGTGCCTCATCGGACGCCCGATCGCCGAGAGCGCCCGGTTCCAACCCGGCGGCGCGGCTGGCGTCCGGTGCGGGATACCCGGCCTTCGCCGATGAGCCGCACGGCCAGACGAGGATCGGGATGTCCTGCATCGACGGCGAGGCTGTTTTCCAGGCGATCCCGGCTCGTTACGCCGCACCCGGTTCGGGCGGGGAGGGGCGGCCGGCCGTCCCGCTCGCCACGCCGACGCCGGAGGAATTGCAGGGGATCTTCCGGCATCAGCTCGATGCCGTGTGCCGCGTGGTGGAGGAGCAGCTTCGCACGCTCGCGCTGACCTTCACAGCCGCGCGGGTGAGCCGGCCCGAGCCACAGCCATCCCCGGCTCTGCCGACGGGGGAGCGCGGGGCAGAGCGGTCGGTGACCGACGGGGAGGCCGAGATCTGGCTCGCCGCTCAGTTCGGCGCCGACGCCAATGCTGCGATGACCGAGATCGTCACCCTGCGGCTCGACGGCCCGCTCGACGCCGAGCGGCTTCTCTCCGTCGTGAGAGCGGTGCTCGGCCGCCACGACGCCCTGCGCAGCCGCTTCTCGCCGAGTGGCGAGACCGTGCGGATCGATCCCGCGGGCCTCGTGCCGGTGCGGTGGGTCGATCTCGCGGGGCAATCCGATCCGGAGGCCGCTCTGGCGGCGCATCTTCACACGCAAGCGGGCCTCTCGTTCGATCCCGTCGCCGGACCGGTGGCGCAAGCCGACCTCGTTCGCCTCGGCGAGCGGCGTCACGTCCTCGTCCTCTCGGCCCACCACATCGCCTGCGACGGCTGGTCCTTCGCGGTCCTGGCCGACGCGATCGCGGGCGCCTACCGCGCCGCGCCGGAAGAGCTGGCACAGGCCCCGCAGAGCACTGGCTGTGCTCCGGCGGAGGCGAGCCGGGCGCTGGATTACTGGGCCGGGCTCTATGCGCGTTTGCCCGAGCCGCTCGACCTGCCGGCCGACCATCCGCGGCCGAAGCTGCGCGGCTTTGCCGGCGACACCCGAAGCGCCACACTGCCGCCGCCGCTCGTCGCCGCGCTGAAAGCGCTCGCGGCGCGCCAGGGGCAGACGCTGAACGCCACGCTGCTCGCGGCCTTTCAAGTGCTCCTCGCGCGGCTCTCGGGGCAGGACGACCTCGTCGTCGGCATACCGATGGCGGGCCAGCCGCGCCGCGGTGAACCGGGCCTCGTCGGTCACCACGCCGATTTCCTGCCGCTGCGGGCCCGATTCGACCCGGGTGAGCCGTTCGCTGCCCATCTCGCCCGTACCGGGGCGGCCCTGGCCGAGGCCGCCGCCCACGCCGACTGCACCCTGGGGCGGCTGCTGCGCCACCTCGACCGGCCGCACGATCCGGCGCGCCCGCCGCTGGCGCAGGTGCAGTTCAACCTCCAGCGTTTCGCCGACGCCATCGATTTCGGGGCGGGCCTGCACGGCACCCTCGCACCCGCGCCGAAGCGCTTCTCGACGTTCGAGCTCACCGTCAGCCTCAGCGAGACGGCCGACGGACTGACCCTTGACGCCACCTACAACAGCGCCCTGTTCGAGCCGGCCACGATCGAGCGCTGGATCGGGCACTATCTCACCCTGCTCGGGCATCTCACCCGCGATCCCGCGCAGCCGATCGGGCGCGTTCCGCTGCTCGATGCGGCCGAGCGGCAGACCATGCTGGTGGCCTGGAACGCGACCGAGACCGTGCATCCGCTCGAGGTCGGGGCGATGCGCGCCTTCAGGCTCCACGCCCGGCGCGACCCGGACCGGATCGCGATCCGTTTCGGCGAAGAGAGCGTCTCCTACGGCGCCCTCGACCGCTGGGCCGATCGCGTCGCCGCGGCCTTGCAGGGAGGCACTCTGTCCGAGGGGGCCCGCGTCGGCCTGCTCATGCGCCGATCGCCCGGCCTCGTCGCGGCGATGCTCGGCGCGCTGCGCGCCGGCATCCCCTACGTCCCGCTCGACCCGGCCATGCCGTCCGCCCGCCGCGCGGGAATCGTCGCCGATGCCGGGATCGGCGCGATGCTCACCCTCGCCGCCGACCGCGCGCTCCTGCCGGAGGGCCCGCGCGTCATCGAGGTCGATCGTCTCGACGGACCGGTGCCGACCCGCTTCCCGCGCGTGCCGGCGGAGAGGGCCGCCTATCTGATCTACACGTCGAGCACGACCGGGGCGCCGAAGGGCGTCGAGGTGCTGCATCGCGGCCTCTCGAACCTGCTGTTCTCGATGGCGCGGGCACCGGGGATCGACCGTGACGACCGGCTGCTGGCGGTGACGACGGTCACCTTCGACATCGCCGGGCTCGAATTGCTGCTGCCGCTGATCCGCGGCGCCCAGATCGTGCTCGCCTCCGCCGAGGAAGCGCGCGACGGCCATGCCCTCCTCGCCCGCCTGGAACAGCGCGAGGCGACCATGCTCCAGGCGACGCCGATGACGTGGCGGCTCCTGCTGGAGGCGGGTTTCCGTTCCCGCCCCGGCTTCAAGATGCTGTGCGGCGGCGAAGCGCTTCCGCTCGATCTGGCCCGGCGCCTCACCGAGGGCGGGGGCGAGCTCTGGAACCTCTACGGGCCGACGGAGACGACGATCTGGTCCTCGGCCGCGCGGGTCGATCCGGGGGAGGAGACGGTCACAATCGGGCGGCCGATCGACAACACCAGCCTGTTCATCCTCGATGAACAGGGCGAGCCGGTGCCGGTGGGGGTCACGGGTGAATTGCTGATCGGCGGGATCGGGCTCGCCCGCGGCTACCTCGGACGGCCGGATCTGACGCAGCGGAGCTTCATCGCGAGCACCCTGCCGGAATGTGCCGGGGCGCGGCTCTACCGGACCGGCGACCGCGCCCGCTACCGGCCGGACGGACGCGTCGAGATCCTGGGACGGGCCGACCACCAGATCAAGCTGCGCGGCTACCGGATCGAGCCCGCTGAGATCGAGGCGGTGCTGCTGCGCCAGACCGGGCTGCACGCCGTCGTGGTGCTGCGCCCCGACGCGGCGGGCGAAGATCGCCTCGTCTGCTACTTCGTGCGCCCGGAGGGCGAGGCGGCGCCCACCTTGCGCAATCTGCGCGCCGCGCTCGCCCGCGAACTCCCCGATTACATGATCCCCTCGGAATGGGTCCGGCTGTCGGCCTTGCCGTTGACGGCAAGCGGTAAGGTCGATCGCCGGGCGCTGCCCGCCCCGGAGGCCCGGCCCACCGGCCCGGCCGCCGCGATCAAGCTTCCCCTCAAGCCCGCTCCGGTCCCGACATCCGACGACGCCCTCGAGACCACCCTCGCGGCGATCTGGCGGGAGGTGCTGGGGCTCGCCAGAGTGGAGCGGGACGACGACCTGATCGCGCTCGGAGCGGATTCGCTCAGCGTGTTCCGCATCGTCGCGCGGGCGAGACGTGAGAACCTGCCGCTCGGGGCCGGCGACCTGTTTCAGGAACGCACCATCGCCCGGATCGCGGCCGTGCTGCACGGACGCCTCGGGGAGGGGGGCGAAACACCGGCCGCCCCGCGCGCGCCGATCCCGTCGATCCGGCGCCCAAAGCCCGCCGACGCCGACCGCGCCGCGGTCGGTCAGGCGTAAGGGCGGGCAGGATGCGGCATTTCACGCAAGAATCACCGGCCGTGACCGGCGAGCTTCACGGCGGCGACGCGTTCACGGCCCGCTGCTCCCACAGCCAGACGCGGTTCTGGCTGCTCGATCAGTTGAGGCCGGGCGATCCGAGCCTGCATGTCGCCGCCCGCTGGCGCATCGCCGGGCGGCTCGATGCCGAGATCCTCACCCGAGCCTTCCGCCTCCTGCTCGACCGGCACGAGGCTTTGCGCACGTCGATCGTCGGCGAGGGCGGGCGGCCGGTGCAGCGGATCGCCGGAACGGTGCCGCTGGCCTTCTCCGAAATCGACCTCTCCGGCCTGCCCGGCGACCGCCTCGGCGAGGCGGGCGGGATCGCCGAGTCGGAGGCCGGGAAGCCCTTTGATCTGGCCCGTGCGCCGCTCGTGCGGGTGACGCTGCTGCGGCTCGGGCGCGGCGATTCCCTGCTGCTCGTCACCGCCCATCACAGCGTCTGCGACGGCTGGTCGATGGTGGTGCTGGCCCGTGAGTTCGTCGCGATCTACGGCGCCCTGATCCGGGGACAGGCACCGGCTCTGGCGCCGCCAGCCCTGCACTATGCCGACTTCGCGGAATGGGAAGTCTCCCCGGCCCTCGCCGAGGCGGCGGAACGCGACCTCGCCTTCTGGGCGCAGTCGCTGCGCGATCTCACTCCGTTCGAGCTGTCGCCGGACCATCCCCGCCGCCCCGGCCGGGAGCGCCGCTTCGCCGCCGAGACCCGGCCGCTCTCCGCCGATCTCGGCGCGCGCATGGAAGCGTACGCGCGGGCACAGGGCGCCACCCCCTTCGTCCTCGCCTGCACCATTCTGTTCGGGCTCCTGAGCGCACGCACCGGGCGCGGCGACATCGCCATCGGCACGCAGGTGCTGGGGCGCGACGAGATCGAGCTGGAAGGAGTCGTCGGCACCTTCGTGAACACGCTGGTGCTTCGGACTCATCTCGGAGCGGATCAGAGCTTCGCCGAGCGGCTGGCGGCGACGCGCCGGACGATCCTCGACGCCTGCGATCACGCGCTCGCCCCCTTCGACCGGGTGGTGCAGGCGCTGGCGCCCTGCCGCGACGGGCTGCGGCCGCCGCTGGTCTCGGTCAATGTCCGGATGCGGCCGACGCCCCAGGCGACGCCGTCCGGCGGGTCGTCAATCGGGGAGCCGGCCCCGATCCGCCTCGTCGATCTCGACTATGCCGCCACCGGCAGCTTCTTCGACCTCGATCTCGAACTCGCGCCGAGCGCGGCCGGCTGGCGCTTGATCTGCGAGTACGATGCCGGCCTCTACGCGGCGGAGACCGTCGCCGGCCTGCTCGCGGATTTCGAGCAGGCCGCCCGCGCGGCGGTCGGGGCGCGGCTGCCCGATCCGGCCTCCCTGGGAAGAGGCGGGCGAGGGGTCGCGGCCGAGCGTGAGGAGCCTCCCCAGGGAGCCCGGCGCCAAGAGGCGGAACAGGCGGAGGAGGCGGAGCAGGCGGCCGGGCGCACGACGACGGATGCGGCACCTGCCCCCGAGACGGCGCGTCCCTCGGTGGGCGAGGCGTCCGACGACCTCCTGCCCGCGATACGCACGATCTGGCGGGAGATGCTCGGCCGCCCCGACCTGTCCGACGAAGAGGATTTCTTCGCGGCGGGCGGGCACTCACTGCTGGCCGCGCGCGTCGTCGCGCGGATCGAGGCGGCGACGGGCCGAACCGTTCCGCTCTGGTCGTTCTTCGAGGCGAGCACGGTCGCGCGGCTCTGCGCCTTCCTCGGTGGCGAGGCGGCGGCGGGCGTGCGGCACCGCTTGCTTCAGGAACCGCCACCGACGGCGCAGGCGCGGCCCGGCTTCACCGCAATCCACCACGCCGCGGCCGATCAGGAACTCTACCGGCCCCTGTCCGAGGCCCTTGGAGCGGACCATCCCTTCGCGACGCTGCAACTGGAAAGCCGGGTTCCGCCCCACGAGGAAACCCTGGAGCGGCTGGCCGGCGCCTATCGCGACGCGATCGATGCCGCGCAGCCGCAAGGGCCGATCCGCCTCGTCGGGTTCTGCCGCTCGGGCGTCCTCGCCTTCGAGATCGCCCGGCAGTTCGCGCAGGGCGGCCGGGACGTCGCCCTCGTCGTCCTCATCGATTGCTGGGAGCCGGGCTATATCCGGCGCCTCAAGCCGCCCGCTCGCATGCGGGCGATGGCCGCCTACCGGCGCGGCCGGCTCGCCGCGCTCATCCGCCACGTCCGCCGCGACGGAATCGGCTACCTCGGCTCGCGGGCTCATCTCTGGTTCCGCTCGCATCGCTCATGGCGCGGGTTGCGGCGCATGCTGAACCGGGTGGGGCTCGCCGCCCCGAGCCCGGAGGACGCGTTCTGGCAATTGACCGACGAACTCGACGCGCTCGCCCTGGCCTACGAGCCGCGCCCCCATCGCGGGCCGGTGCTGATCGTCCGCAGCGAGAGCGTTCCGGTCGGCCCCGCGCTCGACCCGCTGCTCGGATGGCGGGCCTATGCCGAGAACAGCGAAAGCGTCAGCGTTCCGGGTTTCGGCCACGAAGGCGCGTTCTCCGCCGCCGGCTGCCGGGTGATCGCGGCCAAGATCAGCCTGATGGCGTGCCGGTGACTCTGCCTGCTGCGCTTCGCCGCACACGCGGCGGGCGCGTACCGATCCGCGTGCAAGCCGTTTTCCGATTATATTAGCTTATGTTTATAAAACGCAGGCGATTCGTGGGGGAGCGATGACGGGCCTGTCGTTGGTGATCTGTGGAGCGATCGGCATCGGATTCCTCGCGATGCTGTTCCTTCTGCACGAACTCAGGAACGCTCCCTACGACGACGGTCTCGAACCCGAGCGGGTGCTGTCCGAACTCGAGAAGCAGAGGTTGCGCTACCTGTCGCTGGATTCGATCATCGTCCCGAAAAGCGGATGCCGGTTTTCGGAACAGGATGAAGCGTAAGCCCTCAGCCGGTGCGGCGCTTGAGCGAAAGCCAAATCCGTCCTGCCGGAGAGATCAGCCGGATTTGGGTGGAGGTCGGGCCCCATCCACGGATCTGCCCGTACCCCCCATGAGGCGTGCGCCCTCTCGATGGCTCACTGACCACGATCGAACCCGGGTCACGCCTCCTCACGCGATGGCGCGCCCTTCCCGCATCCGTGCGGCGAGCGCCGACCGGTAGACCGTCAGCAGCGTGGCGGTCGTCGCCGTCTCGGTCCAATCACGCAGGTAGGCGGCACGGGCGGCCGCGCCCATCCGCCGGGCTTCCTCCGGCCGGGCGCGCAGCCGCTCGATGGCTCGCGCGAGTTCGGCCGGATCGCCCGGCTTCACCAGCAGGCCCGTCACGCCCTCCTCCACGAGGCCGGTGAGCGCACCGATCCGCGAGGCGATGACCGGCGTGCCCGCCGCATAGGCCTCGGCCACGACCATCGGCAGCCCCTCGTAACACAGCGAGGGCACGACGAGGGCGACGGCCCGGCTCATCCGCGCCCGCATTTCCGCGCGGGGCAGGGCGCCGAGCAGGTTGAGCCCCGGCGCGCCTTCGAGGCTTTCCCGCAGCGGCCCTTCGCCCGCGACATCGACCGGTGCGGCGAGGAGGGCGGCGGCCCCCTTCAGGATCTCCACACCCTTCTCGACGCTGAGGCGGCCGGCGAACAGGATGCCCTCGCGCGGGCCGTCATCCGGCGGTCCCGGATCGAGCAGGCCGTTGGGCTTCACGAAGATGCGGTGCGCGGGCAAACCCGCCGCGATGAAGCGATCGCGGGCGAATTCGGTCAGCGCGACGAAGGCATCGACGTCCCGCGTCCAAGTGCCGGCCCGGCGGTGGCGGTCGATCATCCGCGCCACGGCAAACGTGCCGAGCCGCGAGCCGCGGTAGCAGCCGTGGCGCACCGCCGCGTAGGCGGAGCCGGTGAGGCAGGTCTCGCAGGGCGCGCCGTCGCGCATCAGGATCGCGCCGGCGCAGGCGAGGCGGAAATTGTGCAGCGTCTGCACCGTCACCGGGCCGAGCGCCCGCACCACCCCGTGCATGGCGGGCGAGACCAGCGGAAAGGTGTTGTGAGCGTGGACCACGTCCGGACGGAAGCGCTCCACCGCCTCGACGACGCGGGCAATGCCGCGCGGCGCGTTCGGCGCCTCGAAGGCCGTGCGCAGGCGGTCCAGCGGCGTGCGGATGTCGTCGTTGTGGAAGGCCACCGTCTCGACGATGCAGCCGGCCCTGGCAAGGGCCGCGGCCTCTTGCTCCACCACCGCGTCCTCGCCGCCCCGGATCTGGTAGTAGTTGTGGACGATGAGGACACGCAACAGATGGCTCCTTACGAACGGCGCGGCTCGGGCTGGCGTGCCATCTTCCACAGGAAGACGGGCGCCATGACGAGGTAGCGCCGCCACAGCCGCCGGGGCTCGCTCAAGAGCCGGTGCAGCCATTCGAGGGCGAGCACCTGCATGAATCTCGGCGCCCGCTTCACCGCCCCGGAATGGAAATCGAAGGCGGCGCCGACACCGATCAGCACCATGCCGGGCAAACGATCCAAGTGATCGTTCATCCAGATGTCCTGCTTGGGCGTCGACATGCCGACCCAGACGATGTGCGGCTCGGCCGCCCTGATCGCATCGGTGAGCCGCGCGTCGAGATCGGGCGCGACGGCGCCGAAGGGCGGACAGGCGAGGCCGCACACCGCGCTGCCGGGATATTTGCGGGCGAAATTGGCCGCGACCTGCTCGGCCACGCCCTCCTTGCCGCCGTAGAGATAATGACGGATGCCGGTGTTCTGGGTGGCCGCGAACATCTCCTCCATCAGCGAGGGGCCCGGTACGCGGCCGGTGCCGTGCGCGCGGAAGAACCGGCTGATGATCGTGAGCGGCGCGCCGTCCGGGGTGATCATGCTGGCCCGCTCGTGCGCGGCCCTCAGCTCGGGTTGCTCCTGGGCGCACATGATGCCGTGCACGTCGCGCACGCAGATCATGCTGGTGCGCCGCGCCCGCGCCCAGCCGGTGATGGTGCGCACGGCCAACGGCATGTCGATGACGCTCACCGGCACGCCGAGGATGCGGGTCGCCGGAAGGCGGTGCGCCGCCGGCCCGTCCGCCTGGACGAGGTAGGGATCGTTCCGGTTGATCCGGAGCGCATAGGGTCCGGAGGCCGGGATGGCCACGGCCTCGCTCATGGGCAGGCTTCCCTCGATCTCAGCCATGGGCGACGTGCTCCTGGAACCACGCATAGGTCGCCGCGACACCGTCCCGGAGCGGCACCTTCGGCGCCCAGCCGAGACCGCGCAGCTTGTCCGCCGACATCAGCTTGCGCGGGGTGCCGTCGGGCTTGCTCGGATCGCGCACGATCTCGCCCTCGAAGCCGACGACGTCGCAGACGAGGCGGGTCAGGTCGTAGATCGGGATATCCTCGCCCGAACCGACATTGACGTGCTCGGCCTCCGAATAGGTCTTCATCAGGTGGACGCAGGCGTCGGCGCAGTCATCGACGTGCAGGAACTCCCGGCGGGGCGAACCGGTGCCCCAGATCACCATCTCCTTGGCGCCGGAGCGCTTGGCCTCGTGCGCCTTGCGGATCAGGGCCGGCAGGACGTGGCTGGAGTTGAGGTCGAAATTGTCGCCCGGCCCGTAGAGGTTGGTCGGCATGGCCGAGATGAAGTCGCGGCCGTGCTGCTGGCGATAGGCCTGGGCCAGCTTGATCCCCGCGATCTTGGCGATCGCGTACCATTCGTTGGTCGGCTCCAGCGATCCCGTGAGCAGGCTCGACTCGACGATCGGCTGCTCGGCGAATTTCGGATAGATGCAACTCGATCCGAGGAACAGCAGCTTGCCGACATCGGCGCGGAACGCCGCCTCGATGACGTTGGCCTCGATCATCAGGTTCTCGTAGAGGAAGTCGGCCGGGTAGGTCGCGTTGGCCAGGATCCCGCCGACCTTGGCCGCGGCCAGGAACACCGCGTCGGGCCGCCGGTCGCGCATCCAGGCGCGCACGGCGGACTGATCGCACAGGTCGAGTTCCGCGCGGCTGGCGGTGAGAATCGCGCAATCCTCGCTTTCCAAACGCCGTACCAGGGCGCTGCCGACGAGGCCGCGATGTCCGGCGACGAAGACGGTCTTGCCCGCCAAGCTGTGCATCGGTCGGCCTCTACAGAAGCGGGTTGGAATCGGTCGGCGCCGGGTTCTGCCGGTACCACGTCACCGTGCGCTCGATGCCCTGGACCAGGGAGACGGAAGGCGCGTAGCCGATCGCCTGCATCTTGCCGATGTCGGGGCAGCGGCGCGGCGTCGCCCCGGCGGCGGCCGGTCCGGCGATCAGATCGACGCGGGTGCCGAGCGCCTCCGCGGTGATCCGGGCGAGATCGCGGATGGCGACCTCCTCCATCGAGCCGATATGGTAGACGTTCATGCTCTCGCCGTCGCGCCACATCCGGACGATGCCGTCGACGACGTCGCTGACGTAACAGAAGGCGCGGGTCTCGCTGCCGTCGCCCTGGAGCGTGATCGACCCGCCGTCGCCGGCCGCGACGATCTTCTCGATGAGCTGCGGCACGACGTGCTTCCAGCCCATGTCCGGCCCGTAGATGTTGTGCGGGCGGAAGACCTGGACCTTGCGCAGCTTGTCGCGGCAATAGTTGAAGGCGATCAGCTCCGAGATCAGCTTCGACCCGCCGTAGGAGTAGCGCGGGTTGAGCGAGTCGGGGATCACCATCTCGATGGTCTCGTCCGTCGGCACCACGCGCGGGGTCTGGTAGACCTCCGCCGAGGAGGCGACGACGAGATCGGGCACACCGGCCTCGATGCAGGCCTCGGAGACGGCGAGCGCCCCGCGCACGCCGACATCGAGCACCAGTTGCGGCTGCGTGTAGAAGTTCTCCGTGCCGTTGACGGCGGCCAGGTGAAACACGCAGGCGACGCCCCGGATCGCTTCGACCAGCGCATCCTTGTCGCGCACGTCGAGCGTCATGCGATGGATCGCGCCCTGGGCGCTGGCGAGCCGCGAGGCCTGTCCGCGGATGTAGTTGTCGATCGCGACGACCTCGTGGCCCTCGGCCAGGAGCGCGCGGGTGAGGTGGGCGCCGATGAATCCGCCCGCCCCGGTGACAGCCAGTCTGCTCATTGAAACTTACCCACGAGGTTGCCCACGGTGACGTAGCGATTTTCCAGAACCTCCGCCGGCATCTCGCTGAGGTTGTTCCAGTAATCGTAGACGAAGGCGTCGTCCGACATCGTACCGATGATCGTTTCCAGGTCGATCTTCGAATATTCCGGATGGTTGTTGGCGATCACGAGCACGTCGGCGCCGGCGCAGGCGGCGGCGAGGTTGTCGTAGGGCGTCAGCCCCGACGAGATCGCCCGGATGTGATCCATCGGCACCACGCCGTCATAGACCCGGATCTCGGAGAACTGCTCGGTCGCCATCATCTCGCGGATGACGTGGAGGGACATCGACCCGCGCAGGTCATCGGTTTCCGGGCGGCCCTTGAAGGCGAGGCCGGCGACCACCGCCTTGAACGGCCCGGCGCGACGGGCCCGCAGCCGCTCGACGAGGCTGCCCACCGTCTCCGCCGGCTGGCGCTCGTTGACGAGGCGGGAGGCCGCGGTGATCTCGAGGTTCACGCCCTTGCCGGAGACCGAGGAGAGCAGGATGTGCGGGTCCTTCTCCAGGCAGGGACCGCCGACGAGGCCCGGCGCGGCGACATTGGTGCGGGTATAGCCGAGCTTGCCGTAGCGGATCACGTCGTTGGCGTTGATGCCGAGCGCGTCGCAGGCCCGCGCCACCTCGTTGGCGAAGGCGAAGTGGACGTCGCGCGAGGTGTTGTCCACGAGCTTGATCATCTCCGCCGTCTCGGGGCTCGCGACCCGGACGATGGTGTGGGTCAGGCGGCTGAACAGGGCGGCCGCCGCGTCGGACGCGTCCGGCGTCTCACCGCCGACGATCTGCGGCAGGTTGATGAGTTCGCGCATGGCATCGCCCTCGAGCGTCCGCTCGGGGCACATGGCGAGGTGGTAGTCGGTGCCGGTGCGGTCGAGGATCGGCTTCACCACGCCGGTGGTCGTGCCGATCCGCACGGTCGAGCGCAGGATCACCGTCGCGCCGTCGGTGAAGTGCTCGGCCACCTCGCGGGTCGCCTCCTCGATCATGTCGAGACGCGGCTCGTGCGAGCCGGGATAGAGCGGGGTGCCCACCGTGATGATGTAGTACTCGGCCCGCGGCACGTCCTGCGTCGTCGTGCTCGCGACGAAGCGGCCCTTCTTCACGACGTCGGCGAGGGCGGCCTGAAGCCCCACCTCGGCGAAATGCGGCACGCCGGCATTGGTCTTCTCGACGACGTCGGCCCGCTTCTCGATGCCGTAGACTTGGACACCGCGGCGGGCCAGAGCAACGGACAGGGTCAGGCCGACGTAACCGAGACCGATGATGACGACGTTGGGAGCTTTTCTGGCGTCCATGACTTGGTCCCGTCTGCGATCGATCGTCGGAGTCTCTGACCGGCTCGAAATCCGGCACGGCGCAAACGCTCGTCTGTCACCGCGTCATCGCTCCACCCCGGGACGGCCGAAACCGCGCAGGATTGAACTTTGCCGGGTTCCGCAAAGTGTGTGCCTGAGGAAAGCCGTATCAAAACGGGATCGCCGGCCCGTCACTGGACAGAGTGATCGCGTCTCGTGAAGATTTCGGGACTTTCGACGGTAAACGATCGGCGTCCGGCGAGCGAAGCATTTGATCCTTGCCGTTGATCCCTGCCGGATCGGCCGGGGCGAGGAGATCGCGACCCGTTCACCCGCCGAACCGTTTCAATCCCGCTGCGCCCGCGCGGCCCATAGCCTCAGCCCGCCCCGGCGCTATCCAGGCAACGCTTCGCCCCGTGCTTCGTTCGTCCTGCCGGAGACGGCGAGGGCGCATCGGGCGCCGCCGGCTTGGAGGGAGACGCGGATGCCGGTTCGGATGACCCAGGAAACGCAGGACGTGATCGACGGCCGGCGGCAGGTTGTGGTGCGGGTTCTGTTCGGCCGGCCGGACGCGGGACGCGACGTCGTCGAGGTCGCGGCGACGGTGCGGGTGCCCGCCATCGAATCCGAGACGCAGACGGAGGCCGCCGCGCGGCAGATGGCACGGCGCGCGCTCGAACAAGCGCTGGCGGCCTTTCCGCTCTGAGATCCCACGACAGCTCCCGGCCGCCGGACGGCTCTCCGTCGGTCACGGCGGCGCGGCGGGCGCTTCGTGAGAGACACCGAGGATGACGCCGCGGAGGCCCGAGGGCGTCATCCCCGCATCACGGCGCGATCGGAGCCGGCGAAGGCGGGGCCTCCGGGCCTGCGGCGAGGGTCACGAGGGAGCGCAGGAAGGCGGCCCGCGACGTGCGCAGGACCGCTTGCGCGTCCCGCGCCTGGATCAACCGCTCCGTCAGGCGCAGCACGGTCTCGTCGCTGACACGGGCCGCGATCCGCAAGGCCTCCGTCTGCGCCTCGGGGCCGAACCGGCCGCGGGTGGTGGCGAGAATGGCGCCCACGGTCTGCAGCGGCGGCTGGACGCCGAGGCGATCCCGATACGCGTTCCAGATCGGATCGCACGCCATCTCCGTGGCGAGCCAGATCCGCTCGCCCAGCGTCGCCACATCGTGTTCCGACGGGTTCGTCGCGTCACCGGCAGTTCCGACATTCATACGGCCTGTCCCGAGGCTTCGTTGCAGGAGGGCAGGGCCTGCCCTTCGTCGGACCGGCCCACAGGCTCAAGTCGATCGCCCACGCCCTATTCAGACAACGGTTGCCGTTCGCGCCTCCATCCGACCGGCTTCCGGTGCGCTTGGGGGGCCAGGTGCGGATTCTCACGCCGCGCAACCATCGGGCCGATTTCGCCTTTCCCTCGCCGATCCCTTGCGGTCGAACCGTCGGGCATGCCTTAAGTGCATCCGCGAAGGCCGCGCCCGCCAGGGCGAGCGGCTTGGCTCTCACGCGCCGTCCCTTTTCGTCCTTCAGGCCGCTTCCGAGCCTGCATCTCGCACGGGTTGATGTCGTCCAACGCCCTTCTCGCCGCCGCAGCGATCCTCCCCTTCGCGGGCTCCGTGCTCACAGCTGCCTTGCCGAGCCGCGCGCGCACGGCTGCGGCGGTCTCCGCCGGGCTGGTGATGCTGGCCAGCCTCGGCTGTCTCCTCGCGCTGACCCCGCAACTCGGCGGGGGCGGTACCGTCGTCCATGCCGTCGAGTGGCTGCCGAGCCTCGGCGTCAACCTCGTCCTGCGGCTCGACGGGCTCGCGTGGCTCTTCGCGGTGCTGGTGCTCGCCATCGGCGCGCTGGTGGTGCTCTACGCGCGCTACTACATGGCCGCCGCCGACCCGGTGCCGCGGCTCTTCTCCTATTTTCTCGCCTTCGTCGGCGCGATGCTCGGCATCGTGCTTTCCGGCAACCTGATCCAGCTCGTCCTGTTCTGGGAACTGACGAGCATCGTCTCGTTCCTGCTAATCGGCTACTGGTACGACAACGCGGCGGCGCGGGACGGGGCGCGGATGTCGCTGACCATCACCGCCGCCGGCGGCCTGTGCCTCCTGGTCGGAACGGTGCTGATCGGGCGCATCGTCGGCAGCTACGATCTGGCCACCGTGCTGGCCTCGGGCGACACGATCCGCAACAGCCCGCTCTACCTGCCGGCCCTGGTGCTGGTGCTGATGGGCGCGCTCACCAAGTCGGCGCAGTTCCCGTTCCACATCTGGCTCCCGCGGGCGATGTCGGCGCCGACGCCGATCAGCGCCTACCTGCACTCCGCCACCATGGTGAAAGCCGGGATCTTCCTGATGATCCGCCTGTGGCCGGTGCTCGCGGGCACCGACGCGTGGTACTGGATCGTCGGCAGCGCCGGCATGGCGACCCTGCTGGTCGGCTCTTGGAGCGCGATCTTCCAGCACGACCTGAAGGGCCTGCTCGCCTACTCGACCATCAGCCATCTCGGGCTGATCACGCTGCTGGTCGGCCTCAACTCGCCGCTCGCCGTGGTCGCCGCGATCTTCCACACGGTGAACCACGCGACCTTCAAGGCCTCGCTGTTCATGGCGGTCGGCATCATCGACCACGAGACCGGCACGCGCGACATGCGCCGCCTCTCCGGCCTGTGGCGGGCCATGCCGTATACGGCCACGCTGGCGATGGTCGCCGCCGCGGCGATGGCCGGCGTGCCGCTGCTCAACGGGTTCCTCTCGAAGGAGATGTTCCTTTCCGAGGCGGTCGACAACATGGGCGACCACCCGATCCACCTCGCCCTGCCGGTGCTGGCGACGCTGGCCAGCGCCTTCACCATGCTCTACTCGCTGCGCTTCATCCGCCAGACCTTCTTCGGCCCACCCCCGCACGACCTGCCGGAGACGCCGCACGAGCCGGTGCGGTGGATGCGCATTCCGATCGAGATGCTGGTGCTCACCTGCATCGCCATCGGCCTCGTCCCGAACCTCACCATCGGCCCGGCCCTGGAGCGCGCCGTCGGTGCGGTATTCGGCGACAACGCCCCGACCTACAGCCTGGCGATCTGGCACGGCTTCAACGCGGCGCTGGCGCTCAGCATGGTCGCGCTCGTCGGCGGCGTCGTGCTGTATGTGCTGTTCGGCAAGCGCATCAACACCAACCCCCGCGGCGGTCCCTGGCTGATGGACCGGCTCGACGGCGGCTGGCTGTTCGAGCGGTCGATGACCGGCCTGACGAAGGGCGCCCGCCTGCTGGAACGGGCCTTCGGCGCCGAGCGGCTCCAGCCGCAATTGCGCATCCTGTTCCTCGCCGCCCTACTCGCTGCACTGGCGACCGGCATCGCCCGCAGCCTCGACCTCTTCGCGCCGGGCCGGCTGACACCGTTCGATCCCGCCTTCGCGCTGATGTGGCTCGTCGGCGGCGCCTGCGCGATCGGTGCGGCGGAGCGGGCGAAGTATCATCGCCTCTCGGCCACGATCTTCGTCGGCGGGGCAGGGCTCGTCAGCAGCCTGACCTTCCTCTGGCTCTCGGCGCCGGATCTTGCGGTGACGCAGATCCTCGTCGAGATCGTCACCACCGTCATGCTGCTGCTGGGCCTGCGCTGGCTGCCCAAGCGCGACCAGGCGATTCCCGCGCCCGCCGCCGAGAAGGCGCGGGCCCGCCGCCGCCGCCTCGTCGATCTCTGCATCGCGGGCTTTGCCGGGACCGGGCTCGCCGGCCTCGCCTACGCCGTGATGACCCGCCCGGCCGGCGACGGCATCGCGCGCTGGTTCATCGAGGAGGCCTATCCGCAGGCGGGCGGGCGCAACGTCGTCAACGTGCTGCTGGTCGATTTCCGCGCCTTCGACACGCTGGGCGAGATCTCGGTGCTCGGCGTCGTCGGCCTCACGGTGTTCGCGCTGCTGCGCCGCTTCCGCCCGGCGCCGGACAGCCTGGAACGGCCCAAGCAGCAGCACCACCACGACGCCTACGACCGCGCCCGAGAGGGCCGCAAACCCGGCGACACCACCGCCGACGCCCTGCTGGTGCCGCGGGTGGTGATGACGTGGCTGTTCCCGTTCATCGTGCTGCTGTCGCTGCACCTGTTCCTGCGCGGCCACGACCTGCCCGGCGGCGGCTTCGCGGCGGGCATCGCGCTCACCATCGCCTTCATCCTGCAATACATGGCCTGCGGCGCGCAGTGGGTGGAGGAGCGCCTGCGCATCCAGCCGATCTCGTGGATCGGCCTCGGCCTGCTCATCGCGGTGGGCGCCGGCGCGGCCTCGTGGGCGTTCGGGCGGCCCTTCCTCACCGCCTACTTCGCCTATTGGGAGCTGCCGCTGCTCGGCAAGGTCCCGGCGGCGAGCGCCCTGGTGTTCGATCTCGGGATCATGGTGCTGGTGGTGGGTGCGAGCGCGCTGATGCTGGTGGCGCTCGCCCACCAATCCCTGCGCCGCACCCGCAGTGCGGAGGCGGAGGCCGAACAGGCCGGCGAGGAGACGGCGTAATGGAGATCGTGCTGTCGGCCGGAATCGGCATCTTCGCCGCCTCCGGCGTGTGGCTGTTGCTGCGCCCGCGCACCTTCCAGGTGGCGCTCGGGCTCTCGCTGCTGAGCTACGCCGTCAACCTCTTCATCTTCGCCATGGGCCGCCTCACCGTCGGCGCGCCGCCGGTGCTCGGGGCCGGGCCCGAGACCGTCTCGGTCGATGATCCGGTACCGCAGGCCCTGGTGCTCACCGCTCTGGTGATCAGCTTCGCGCTCACCGCCCTCTTCCTCGTGGTGCTGCTCGCGGCCCGCGGCATCACCGGCAGCGATCACGTCGACGGCCGGGAGCCGCATCACGCCGAACCCACGCCGGAGAACCCGCATCCATGAACGCGCCCCTCCTGAGCGGCCCCGGCGCGGTCCTGTGGTCCGATCATCTCGTCGTCCTGCCGATCGTGCTGCCGATCGCCGCGGCCGGTGTCATGTTCCTGATGGACGAGCGGCGCCACCGCCTGAAATCGGCGATCAGTCTCGCCACGGTGCTGGTGCTGCTGGGTATCGCCCTCGCCCTCGTCGGCCGGGCGGCCGAGGCGCCGGAGGTCTACCGACTCGGCAACTGGGCGGCGCCCTACGGCATCGTGCTGGTGGCCGACCGGCTCTCGGCGGTGATGTTGACGCTGACCGGCGTGCTGGGGCTTGCCGCCCTCGTCTTCTCCTTCGCCCGCTGGGGCCGGGCGGGCCCACGCTTCCACGGCCTGTTCCTGCTGCTCTTGATGGGGGTGAACGGCGCCTTCCTCACCGGTGACGTGTTCAACCTGTTCGTGTTCTTCGAGGTGATGCTGGCCGCCTCCTACGGCCTCGTCCTGCACGGCTCGGGCGAGACCCGCATCCGGGCGGGTCTCGGCTACATCGCCGTGAACCTCGTCGCCTCGCTGTTCTTCCTCATCGGCGTCAGCCTGATCTACGGCACGATGGGCACGCTCAACATGGCCGACCTCGCCCGGCGGCTCGCGAACCCTCCGGCCGAGGCCGCCCTGTTCGAGGTCGGCTGCGCCGTGCTCGGCATCGCCTTCCTCATCAAGTGCAGCGCCTGGCCCCTCGGCTTCTGGCTGCCGACCACCTATTCCGCCGCCACCGCCCCGGCGGCGGCGATCCTGGCGATCCTCAGCAAGGTCGGCGTCTACGTCGTGATCCGCCTCAGCCTGCTCCTGTTCGGGGACGGCAGCTCGGCAGGGTTCGGCCAGAGCTGGATCCTCGTCACCGGCCTCGCGACCATCGCCTTCGGCACCTTCGGCATCCTGGCCGCGCGCCATCTGACGCGGGCGGCGGGCTACGCGGTGATGATCTCGTCGGGCACGGTGCTCGCAGCACTCGGCACCGGCAGCGCGGCGGCGCTCTCCGGCGCGCTCTACTACCTCGTCGGCTCGACCTGTGCGGCCGGCGCCCTGTTCCTGCTGGCCGAGATCCTGCAGCGGGGCCGCGACCCGGCGGACGCCGCCCAGCCCGTCTTCGCCGACGAGTACCGCGATCCGTTCGACGATGCCGATGCCGTCGAGGTCGGCCGGGCGATCCCCGCCGCGGTGGCGATCCTCGGCAGCGGCTTCCTGCTCTGCACGCTGATGCTCGCCGGCATCCCGCCGCTCTCGGGCTTCGTCGGCAAGCTGGCGATGTTCTCGGGGCTGGCCTCGAACACCATGACCGCCTCGGCCTGGTGGCTGATCGCCGCGCTCACGCTGTCCAGCCTCGGCACCCTGATCCCCCTGGTGCGGCTCGGCATCTTCAGCCTGTGGGTGCCCCATGACGACCCGCCGCCGGTGATGCGGACGCCGGAACTCGCAAGTCTCAGCGTCCTGCTCGCGGCCTGCATCGCGCTCGCGCTGTGGGGCGGGCCGGCGCTCGCCTACAGCGAGGCCACCGTGCGCTGGCTGTCGCAGCCGCAGGACTACGTCCGCGCCGTCCTCGATTCGGGCAAAGGGGAAGCGGGCGGGAGTGGCGCAGGCAACGGCGGCGCGGGCAAGGGTGCAGCGGGGTCACGCTCATGAACGCGTTCCTGCCTCACCCCTTCCTCTCCGCCGGCCTCATCCTGATGTGGCTGCTGCTGAACGCGCCGCCGACACCGGGCAACGTCGTGCTTGCGGTCCTCGTCGGGCTGGTCGTGCCGGCGGTGATGCGGGCGCTGCGCCCGAGGCCGGTGCGGGTCCGCCGCCCCGGTCTCGCCGTGCGGCTGCTGTTCACCGTCCTCTACGATATGCTGCGCTCCAACATCGACGTGGCCAGGATCATCCTCGGCCTGCATCGGGCTGAGCGGCGGACGGGCTTCGTCTCGATCCCCCTCGACATGCGGACGCCGTTCGGCCTGTCGGTGCTGTCGATCATCCTGACCGCCACACCCGGCACCCTCTGGGTCCAGTACGATTCCCATACCGGGCGCCTGCTGATGCACCTTCTCGACGACACCGACAGCGAGGGCTGGGTCCGCCGCGTCAAGGACCGCTACGAGCGCCCCCTGATGGAGATCTTCGCGTGAGCGCCGCCACCATCCTCGATTGGGGCCTCGGCCTCGCCCAAGGCATGCTGGTGCTGGCGATGGCGCTGGCCGCGTGGCGGATGCTGCGCGGCCCCCGCGCCCAGGACCGCATCCTCGGCCTCGACACGCTCTACCTCAACGGCATGCTGGCGATCGTCGTCCACGGCATGCGCACCGGCAGCGGGCTCTACTTCGAGGGCGCGCTGATTCTCGGCATGATCGGCTTCACCGCCACCGTGGCGCTCGCGAAGTTCCTGATGCAGGGCGAGGTGATCCAGTGACCGGCGCCGACCTGCCCGCCTGGGCGGCCTGGATCGTCGTGGCGCTGGCGCTCGGCGGCGCCGGCTTCTCGCTGACCGGCGCGCTCGGGCTCATCCGCCTGAAGACCTTCTACGAGCGCGTCCACGCCCCGACGCTCGGGGCCACGCTCGGCGCCTTCCTGATCCTGGCCGGCTCGATGCTGCTGCTGTCGCTGATCGAGGGCCACATCGTCCTGCGCGACGTGCTGATCGGCCTGTTCATCACCATCACCACGCCGGTGACGATGCTGCTGCTCGCCCGCGCCGCCGCTCACCGCGACCGCACCGAGAAGAACCCGAAGGCTCCGCCCGAGCCGTGATGCTTTTGGCTTGAGGGCCAACGCCGAGCCCGGGCATCGCGGTGGGTCGGGATCGAGGGGCGACGGATGGCCCGCTTGCCCTTCGTTGAGCTCGCGGCCTTGGCGGCCTATGGATAGCCCCCATGGAACTCCGAGCTTCAACTGAGCGATCCTTAGCTCCCGTGGCCCCCTTGGCCTGCAAACCGCCCCCCGGAAAGGCTGCGCCGTTCCTGCCGATGAGCCGCGCCGAGATGACGGCGCTCGGGTGGGACGCCTGCGACATCGTGCTGGTGACCGGTGACGCCTATGTGGATCATCCCAGTTTCGGCATGGCGATCATCGGCCGGCTGCTCGAAGCGCAGGGGTTCCGGGTCGGCATCATCGCGCAGCCCGACTGGCAGTCGGCGGAGCCGTTCAAGGCCCTGGGCAAGCCGCGTCTGTTCTTCGGCGTCACCGGCGGCAACCTCGATTCGATGGTGAACCGCTACACGGCGGACCGCCGGCTGCGCCATGACGACGCCTACACGGCGGGCGGGGAAGGCGGGAAGCGCCCGGACCGCTCAACAATCGTCTACACGCAGCGCTGCCGTGAGGCCTACAAGGACGTGCCGATCGTGCTTGGCGGCATCGAGGCCTCGCTGCGCCGGATCGCCCACTACGATTACTGGTCCGACAAGGTGCGCCGCTCGATCCTGGCGGACGCGAAAGCCGATCTGCTCCTCTACGGCAATGCCGAGCGCGCCGTGGTCGAGGTGGCGAACCGCCTCGCAGCCGGCGAGGCGCCGCACGAACTCGAGTCGGTCCGGGGCGTCGCCCTGTTCCGCCGCGTGCCCGAGCACTACACCGAGCTGCCCGCCGACGATCTCGATTCGACGGACGAGGCCGCCGCGCGCCGGCCCGGCGACACCGTGATCCGGCTCCCCGCCTACGACGAGGTCAAGGACGACAAGGAGGCCTATGCCCGCGCCTCGCGGGTGCTGCACCGGGAGGCCAATCCCGGCAACGCGCGCCCGCTCGTCCAGCGCCACGGCGACCGCGACCTGTGGCTGAACCCGCCGCCGATCCCGCTGACCAGCGACGAGATGGATGCGGTCTACGACCTGCCCTACGCGCGTGCGCCCCACCCGTCCTACGGCGACGCGAAGATCCCCGCCTGGGACATGATCAAGTTCTCGGTGACGATCATGCGCGGCTGCTTCGGCGGCTGCACCTTCTGCTCCATCACCGAGCACGAGGGCCGCGTCATCCAGAACCGCTCGGAGGGCTCGATCCTGCGCGAGATCGAGCGGATCCGCGACAAGACGCCGGGCTTCACCGGCGTGATCTCGGATGTCGGCGGGCCGACCGCGAACATGTACCGGATGGCCTGCAAGGACCCGAAGATCGAAGCGGCGTGCCGGCTGCCGTCCTGCGTCTTCCCGGACATCTGCCCCAACCTGAACACTTCGCACGACGACCTGATCCGGCTCTATCGCAAGGTCCGTGAGGTGAAGGGCGTCAAGAAGGTGATGGTCGCCTCCGGCGTGCGCTACGACCTCGCGGTCCGAAGCCCCGAATACGTCGAGGAGCTCGTGACCCACCATGTCGGCGGCCGTCTCAAGATCGCGCCCGAACACACCGAGCGCGGCCCCCTCGACCTGATGATGAAGCCGGGGATCGGCACCTACGACCGCTTCAAGGAGATGTTCGACGCCGCCGCCAAGAAGGCCGGCAAGAAATACTACCTGATCCCGTATTTCATCGCGGCGCATCCGGGCACGACCGACGAGGACATGCTGAACCTCGCGCTCTGGCTCAAGAAGAACGACTACCGCGCCGACCAGGTCCAGACCTTCCTGCCCTCGCCCATGGCGACGGCCACGACCATGTATCACACCGAGATCAACCCGCTGCAGGGCGTGCGGCGCGGCGGCAGCGAGCCGGTCGATGCGATCAAGGGCCTGCGGCAGCGGCGGCTGCACAAGGCGTTCCTGCGCTATCACGACCCCGAGAACTGGCCCCTGCTTCGCGAGGCGCTGCGCGAGATGGGCCGCGCGGATCTCATCGGGCCGAGGCCGGACCAGCTCGTACCGTTCTCGCAGCCGCCAGGAACAGGATCAGGCACGGGCAAGGGGCGAGGCCAGCCGCGCCCCGTGTACCGCGCGGGTGGTGGGCAGAGCTTCACAACGAAGGGTGTGCCGTTCAGGAAATGACGGCCTCACGCGCCTGATACGGTTTCCGGTCGATCGCTTTCGGGAACCGTTGATTCTGCTCGCCCTGCGCCGGGGAGCGTGGCGAGGCGGCAGCCGAAGGTGCGGGGGCTTGGCCGGAAAAGCCTCTTCCCGAGCCGCTACCGGCGGCGCCCGTCACCCCCGCAGCCGTGCCACCGCCATCTTCCGCACCCGGCTCGCGTAGAACGAGAGAAACCCGCGCTGGGCGTGGTCGCCGGGGGTGCGCAGGACGAGACCCGGATCGACCAGCATCCGCCGGCCCGTGGCGGCGGCGATGCGGCGGTTGAGGGTGAGGTGCTCGCAGCGTGCGTAATCGTCGTCGAGATAGGAGCCGAGCCGGTAATCCGCGCCGCGGTAGAGCGTCAGCCCGTTGAAGGCCGAGAGGCAGGTGGTCTCGCGCTCCCGCGTCAGCGCGCTTTGCGCCGGGTAGATCGTGTCGGAGAAGAAACGGTAATAGCCGAGCGCGCCGCGGCGGTGGCGGGCGATGTCGTCGAGAAGGTACTCGTAGCTCACCGCCTCGTCCTCGTAGGCGAGCAGATCGTAATAATGCGGCTGCGACGCCGCCGAGACGGCGAACAGGCCCGGCCGCTCCAGCTTGGCCAGCGCCGCCAGAACCGCCCCCGCTTCGGGCGGGCGCGCCATGACGTTGTCGATGTCGACGACACAGACATAGGCGGGCGCCGGTCCCTGACCGTCGAGCACGCGCTTGAGGTGTTCGCGGCCCCGGGCCATCCGCGCCAGCCGGCCGCGGATGTCGGCCATGAAGGCGGTGGGGACATGGCTGAGCTCGCCCCGCGCCTGCGCCGCCCAGAGCAGCGCCCCGGTGCCGTCACGGGAATCGTTTTCGCCGACGAGGGCGCGGCAATCGAGCCCTGCTTCCCGCAAGGAGGACAGGAAGCGCAGGAAGGCGGGGAGGGTGCCCGCACAATTGCGTGCCAGCGCCAGCACCACGATGTCGGGGCGCTCCGTAACAGCAGGGCCTTGCACCGGGTCGATCATCGCGTGGCTTCTTTCGGGGTCTTGAGGAGGGCGGGGGATTCGGCTTTACGCCCGGCCGTCCGGCAGGCGCAGGGGACTTGAGCCGCGATCTCGCGCTGCGGATCGAGGGGAAGCGTCCGGTTGAGGGACCAGAGCGTGCCGGCGCAGTTCTTGGCGTCCCACCACGGGTTGGGCCGGCCGGTGCGGGCGCGCCAATCGACGCTGTTCCCGCTCACCGTCACCGTGTGGCAGGGCTCGGCGTACTGGTTCCAGACCGAGATGCCGACATTGGTGAAGAGTTGCGGCCGGGCGATCACCACGTTGCCGACGATCGTCATGTGGCTGCCGCTCGCCACCGCGATCCCGTACTGGCCCGGATCGATCAGCAGGTTGTCGCGGGCTTCCAGGTAGGCGCCGCCGCCGTCGCCGAGCATGATCCCGCCGCCGGACTGGCTCGGACCGCCGCCGACGAGGCGGTTGCGGCTGACCAGGATCGGCCGTCCCGGCTCGCCGCGCGATTGGAACAGGCTGATCGCATCCTCCGGCACGCCGCGGCCGGGCTCGTTCTCGCCGATGTTGCAGGAGATGCCGTTGCCGGGCCCCGTCACCTTGTCGAACTGCACGAACTGACCGGCCGGAATCGGACCCCGGACGTTGCGCACGCTGTTGCAGCGAACCTCGACCCCGGTGGAGGAGAGCGCGCGGATGCCCGAGAGGGTGTTGTCGATCCGGTTCTCCTCGATCGTGACCCCGTCGCTCCCCTCGACATAGATGCCGACATCCCCGGTGTCGCGGATCGTGAGATTGCGGATCGTCACATTGCGCGAACGCTCGATCCGCACCCCCTCGCCGCCGCACGGCCCGAGGTCGAGGTTCTCGATGGTACGGTCGGAGACGTCGCGCAGCACGAGGCAGGGGCCGGACGGGTCGCTGACCGTGCGGCGGCTCTCTTCGGCACGGGCAGGCGCAGCGGGCCAAGGCGCGAGGAGCGCGAGACCGGCCAGCGCGCTTAAGGACATTCCCCGTACCCGTCCGGGCCGGAACGGCGTGTCGGACCGGAAGGCGGCGGCCTGCGCCCGGAAGATCATCGCGGCGCCGATGCCGATGCCGATCAGCGTCCAGAACGGAATCGCCAGCATCGGCCCCTCCAGGGCGACGTCGAAGCTCGCATCGATGACGATCGAGGCGACGTAGCAGGCGATGAACAGGAAGAAGCCCTCCCATTTCCGCTCGCCCATCCGGCGCGCCCGCCAGAAGGCGGCGATCATCGCCGCCATCCAGACGGCGCAGGTGAGGAGCCAAAGGGTGAGGCCGGGCACGCCGCTGCGGGCGAGGTAGGTCATGTGGATGCTGTGCGGGCTGCGCAGGGTCGGCCCGCCATTCTCCAGCCCGACCACGTAGCCGTCGGCCTCGGCCAGGTTCGGCCCGAAGCCCTTGCCGGTCCAGAAATAGGGTCCGTGCACGGTGTAGCCGACGATGGTGTTCCACCAGCGTAGCCGCCACTGCTTGGTATCGTCGAGGTTGCCGCCGCTGCTCGGGGCGACGATGCTGACGATGTTGTTCACCACCGCCGCCGCGCTGACCGGCCGGTCGCTGTTGGGCAGATCCACCTCGACATCGAGGGCGGCGGCAGCGCCCAGAAGGCCGGCGCCGAGGATCAGCGTCGCGGCCATCCGCTTCCATTGCCCGACCGCCAGAAGGGCGAGGCCGACCGGCACCGCGATCGCCAGCATGGAGCCGCGGTTCTGCGCGGCGGCGAGCAACGCGCCGAGGCCGACGAAGGCGATCCAGCCCGGCCCGACCCGGACGAGGCCGACCAGCGCCAGAACGCAGGCACCGGTCAGATGGGCCGAGAGTTCGCCCGCCCGCGCCGCGAAGAACGGCACGTCGCCGAGGATGAAGGCGATGATCGCCATCGGGATCACGATGCGCGCGAGCCAGCGGAACATCCGCAGCAGGCTCCCGAGCCGGCGCGGATCGTCGAGCAGGAGGGCGATCAGGACGAAGGCGTAGCCGCCGTAGAGCGCGACCGCGCCGTCCCGCAGGGCATCGACCCGGTACTCGCGCAAGCCGGTGAGCGTCCGCAGCAGCACCCAGCCCATCAGCGCGGCGAGGCAGAGTGCCGGTGCGGTGGCGAGCCCGGCCGCGAGGTTGATGCCCGATCGCGCCCGCAGCGCGGCGAGCAGCCCCAGCAGGAACAGCAATTCGCCGGCATAGAGCGGCGGCAGGCCGAGATAGGCGAAGCTCTTGCCGAAGATCATGTATCCGGCAAACGCGATGCCGAGCGCCGCCAGGAACAACTCCGCGAGGCGGCTTTCCCGCGACAGGGCATGGATGGTCGTCGTCGCTGCCATCAACACCCGCCCATCGACAATCGCCACCGGTTCGATCGGGGCGAAGTCTTGCGGGCGGCGCACGTCCTGACAATCGAGGCCGGCGGCGCATCGGGAGCGCGCCGGCCCGTACTTCCGACGTACCCCGAACGATCGAGGAATCGCCGCCGCCTCTCCCGATGTCCGCGTGGTGCGTGCGCCCGCCTCGTCTAGGGTCGCCAAGGCCTCCTTCCGGCCGCCTCTTCCATCACCTCGCCCTCACCCGGACACAGCATGCCCGCCCTCCCGCGCGACCTCCGTGCCCTGGCCGGCGCCCGCCGCGCGGTACTCGGGCGAAGGGGTCTTGCGCGAGGGGCGGCCGGACCGGCGCTCTCGGTGGCCGATCAGGCGCTGGTGAGCGCCTGCAACTTCGCCACCACCATCGTGCTGGCGCACGCGCTCGGCCTGGAGGCTTTCGGCCTGTTCTCGACCGCCTGGATCGCGGTGCTGCTCACCGTCAGCCTGCAGCTCGGCCTCGTCGTCTGCCCGATGATCAGCATCGGGCCGGGCCTGGGCGAGGAGGCGCGGCCGGCCTATTACGCCATCGTCCTCGTCCACGAAGCCGCCTTCCTGACGCTCGCCGGCGGGGCCGTCGCGATCGGGCTCGCTCTGGCTTTCGGCGACGGGGCGCTGGGGCTCGCGGCGGGCGCGGCCTGCGCCGCCCACCTCGCCCAGGACTTTTGCCGCCGCTACCTGTTCGCCCGCGGACGGCCGCCGGTCGTTCTGGGGATCGATGCGCTCAACCAGGGGATCAAGCTCGCCGGCCTGATCCTGCTCGGCCGGGCAGGGATGCTCTCGCCGACCCGCGCCCTGGAGGTCGTCGCGGCCTCGGCCGCCCTGTCCTGCCTCTGCGCGATCCCGTTCCGGGGTCCGCTGGCGTGGCGGGCGGGCGAGTTCGGCGCGGCGAGCCGGCGGCAATGGCATTCCGGCCGCTGGCTGGTGCTCACGGGGCTGATGCAGTGGCTGAGCGGCTATGGCGGCCTGCTCGTCGCCGGAGCCCTGCTCGGCGTGACGCTGATCGGCGTGCTGCGCGCGGCGCAGAGCATCCTCGGGGTTCTCAACCTGATCCGCGACGCCCTCGAGAACATCGTCCCGCCGATCGCGGGCCGGGCGCTGGCGCAAAGCGGCCTCCACGGTCTGCGGCCGGTCATCGGCGTCACCGCCGCCATCGGCTTTGCCGGAGGCCTGAGCTTCACGGCTCTGCTGGCGCTCACCGGCAAAAGCCTGCTTGCGGCGGCGTTCGGGCCGGACATGGCGGCTTATGCCTGGGTGGTGGCGTGGTACTCGCTGCTGTTTCCGGTCTCGCTCGTGTCCTTCGCGCAGATCTGCGCGTTTCGCGCGCTGGAGCGGACCGGTGCGGTCTTCGCCGCGACGGCCGCGGCGGCGGCCGTCAACCTCGCCCTGGTCTACCCGGCGGTGCGCGGGTTCGGCGTCGAGGGCCTGCTCGGCGTGGCCATCACGAGCGAAGTGCTGGTCTGCCTCGTCCTCGCCGGGCTGCTACGCCGCGTCCTGCGGGCCCCGTCGGGCACGCTCGGCAGCCTTCAGCCGGCCTGAAATGCGCGATCCCAGAGGGATCATCCCTTTGGCGGGGCGCCGGGGCTTCCCTTCACCGGGGCTCTGCCCTGGACCCGCGAAAGGACTTGTCCGTTCGAAACCCGGATTGAGAGGGCGCAGCAGCGCGTCACAGCCGCAGCCTGCTCTCGGCGATCTCCGCGTAGAGGGCCGCATTGATCCGACGGTAGGCGCCATCGCGGTCGATGTAGAGCGGGTCGTCGGTCCGGGCGGGGTCGAAGCCGTCCTCGGCCAACGCGGCCTTCTTCTGCTTGAAGGTCTCGGTGTGACCGAGTTCGTCGCTCAGGCGCAGGAACAGCGGCCGGGCATAGGCCGGAAGCCGAGTCTGCATCTCGGCGTGCAGATGCGCGAGGTCGAAATCCGGCCCGACCGCGAGCGCTGCCATGCCCGCCCGGCCTTCCGCCCCCGGCACGGACACGCCGTAGACGTTGGCCTCACGCACGCCCGCGACCCGGTGGAGCGCCTCGGCGACCTCGGTGGTGGCCACGTTCTCGCCCTTCCAGCGAAAGGTGTCGCCGATCCGGTCGACGAAGGTGAAGAAGCCCTGCGCGTCCCGGCGCATCAGGTCGCCGGTGCGCATCCAGGCATCATTGGGTTCGATCACGTCGCGCAGCACCTTGCACGCACTCTCCGCGGCGCTGGTATAGCCCTCGAACGTGTATTCCGCCCGCTCCGAGAGCCGGCCGAGCAATTCGCCGGCCTCGCCGCATTCGGCCGGGATGCAGCGCCCCCGCGCATCGCGGGCGGGCAGGCCCGTGGCGACGTCGTGGCGGACGATCAGGGCCGGCGAGCGCCGGGCCATGAAGGCGGGCACGCGCCCCACGGCGCCGACCCGGCCCTCGACGTTGTAGAGCGAGAGCGTGCCCTCGGTCGCGGCGTAGAATTCGAGGATGCGGGGGATCGCGAAGCGCGCCTGGAACGCCTCCCAGACGTCCGCGCGCATCCCGTTGCCGGTGCAGAGCCGCAGGCGGTGCCGACCCTCGGCGGGGTCGGGGGCGGCGAGCGTGAGGTAGCGGCAGAGCTCGCCGATATACTGGAACAGGGTCGCCCCGCTCTCGGCCACGTCGGCCCAGAACCGGCTGGCGGAAAATTTCTCGCGGATCACCACCGAGCCCCCGGCGAGCAGCACCGAGCCCGGCGCCACCACGCCGCCGACGCTGTGGTAGAGCGGCAGGCAATCGTACATGCGGTCGTCAGGCGTCGGGTCGATCAGCCCGGCGAACCAATGGGTCCACATCATCACCCGGTGGTGGCTCACCCGCGCGGCCTTCGGCAGGCCGGTCGTGCCGGAGGTGTAGATCAGCAGCGCGGGATCGCGCAGCGTGACGGAGGGCACCTCGTCGGGCCCGAGCGCAGCCTCGTCGAAATCCGCCGAGGCGGCGGCGAGCGAATTGCTTGCGTCCGGCCCTTGCCACACAATCTCCGGCGGCTCGGCGAGATGGGGCAGGGCCCCGTCCAGCCCGTCGGCGAGGTCGGCGGCAGCGATCACGAGGCGGGGGGCGGCGACCGCAAGGCAATGGGCGAGGCCGGCGCCGCGCAGGTGGGTGTTGAGCAGCGCCACGCAGACGCCGACGCGGGTGAGCCCGAGCCAGACCGCGAGATAATCCGGGCAGTTCCGCATCAAGAGGGCGACGGTGTCGCCCTTGGCGAGCCCGCGCGCCAGCGCCCAGCGGGCGTAGCGGTTGCGGCGGGCGGCGAGTTCCCGATGGCTCAGGGTCTCGTCCCGGCCGATCAGGGCCGGCGCATGGGGACGTTCGGCGGCGACGGCGTCCAGCACGAGGGGGAAGATGCGCTCCGGGCTCGCGTCGATCCGCGCCGTGCGGGCCAGGGCCCCGAGCCAGCCGGCCGTGGAGGAGGGCCGGGGCGGCGGGGCCGCGCTGTCCGGCTCCGGGCGTCCCTCGAGCGGATCGGGGGAGGGCGCCGCGGCGAAAGTCTGGTCCATCGCGGGCGCTCTCACGCGGCGAGCGCAACGCGGTCCGAGACCAGCGCGAGCCAGTTGCGGAACAGACCGGCGGCAGCCTCCTGCCAATCGGCCGGACGGGGCGGGGTCTCGGCCATGGTCGGAAAGTCGGCATGCAGGGCCGGCGAGCGATAGGCCCGTGCCACCGCGGCAAAGGCGTCGAAACGCAGGACGGCCTCGTCGGCGTAGTAATTCTCGGGCAGCGCCGGAGCTTGGTCCCGCTCGCCATCGAGGAAGCGGCCGATGTCCCGGCGGTACTCGCGGGCGAGCGTATCGCCGTCATATTCCGGATGGCCCTGAAGGAAGACCATCGGGGCACCGCGCTCACGGACGAACAGATCGACCCCGACCTGTTCGGAGCGCCGCAGAACGCGGTAGCCGCGGGCCGTCAGCGCCTGTTCGGGCAGGTCGTTCCAGCGCGAATGCGGCACCGGCACGCTCGGCGGCAATCCCGCGAGCAACGGATGGTGGGCGACCGCCGTGCAGGCATAGACGCCGGAATGCTTGGTCGGCAGAGGCCGGCGCTCGATGCCATCGAGGTGCAGCACGGCCGCATGCGCGGCCAGACACGAGAACAGGGTCGGGACGCCGCTCGCATCCGCCCACTCCACCACCGCCGCGAGCGCCGGGAAGAAGGGCTCGTCGGCCAGACGCTTGGCCTTCGGCTCGGCGCCGGTGACGACGAGGGCATCGAGCCCGGCTTCGGCCAACGCCTCTTGCGCCTCGTAGAAGCGCTCGAGATGGGCGCGGGCGAGGGGACCGCGCGGGACCGTATCGAGGCTGAACAGACGCAGCTCGACCCCTGGGCCGATCAGGCGCCGGAACTGCCGCTCCGTCTGCACCAGGGCGCTGTCGGGCATGTTGTTGAGGAGGCCGACGCGAAGCCTCGGCTGCGCCGGCTCGGGCCACGCGACGCCGCCGCGCGCACCGAGATCCAGCTCCGCCGCGGACAGGCTCACGGATCGGATCGGGGTGCCGTGGTCCAGCATGGCGGGTCTCCTCCGAAAAGCGTTGGGGAAGGGTTCAGGCCGCAAGTGCGGCGGGGGCCACGGCGGCGAGCGCCTGGTCGAGGTCTTCGAGGATGTCGTCGATATGCTCGATGCCGACGCTGAGCCGGATCGTCTCCGGCAGCACGCCCGCGACCCGCTGCTCGTCGGGGGTCATCTGCCGGTGCGTGGTCGAGGCCGGATGGCAGGCGAGCGACTTGGCGTCGCCGATGTTGACGAGGCGCTTCACCAGCTTCAGCGCGTCGTAGAACGTCTTGCCGCCCTCGAATCCGCCCGCAACGCCGAAGGTCAGGAGCGAGGAGCCCTCGCCCTTCAGATATTTGCGCGCCATCGGATGGTTCGGGCTGTCCTCGAACCCGGCATAGTTCACCCAGGCGATCTGGGGGTGCGCCCGCAGGTGCTCGGCGACCTTTCGCGCATTCGCGACATGGCGCTCGACCCGCAGCGCCACCGTCTCGATGCCCTGCAGCAGCAGGAAGGCCGACATCGCCGGCAGCACGGCGCCGGTGGTGCGCTGGTAGACGCTGCGCGCCCGTGCGGCGAAGGCGCCGGGACCGAAATGGTCGGCGTAGACGAGGCCGTGATAGGAAACGTCCGGCCGCGTGAACATCGGGAAGCGGTCAGCCTGCGCCTTCCAGTCGAAGCGCCCGGAATCGACGATGATGCCGCCGAGCGTGGTGCCGTGGCCGCCCATGAACTTGGTGAGCGAGGCGATGACGATGTCGGCCCCGTAATCGATCGGCCGCATCAGGATCGGGGTCGGCACGGTGTTGTCGACCACGAGCGGCACGCCGTGGGCGTGGGCCACGGCCGCCAGCGCCGCGATATCGCAGATGTTGCCGGCCGGGTTGCCGATCGACTCGCAGTAGACGGCGCGGGTCTCGCCATCGATCAGCGCCGCGATATCCTCGGCCCGATCGCTCGCGGCGAAGCGGCAGGTGATGCCCTGGCGCGGCAGGACGTGGGCGAGCAGCGTGTGCGTCGTGCCGTAGAGCTGGGGCACCGCGACGATGTTGCCGCCGTGATCCGCCAGCGTGGCGATGGCATAGTGCAGCGCCGCCTGCCCCGAGGCGACGGCGAGCGCCGAATGGCCGCCCTCCAGTTCCGCCACGCGCCGCTCCAGCACCGCCACGGTGGGGTTGGCGATCCGGCTGTAGCGGAACCCCTCTTCCTCCAGGTTGAACAGGGCAGCGCCGTGGTCGGCGCTGTCGAAGGCATAGGCAACGCTCTGATAGATCGGCACAGCGACCGCGTGCGTGGCCGGATCGTGGTCGAAGCCGGCATGAAGGGCGATCGTTTCGCTGCGCATGTCGTGAAGCCGTCCCGAAACCGCGGAGTTGTGGCCTTGAGCGCAAGGCTTGGACCAGACTTTGCCGTACCGGAACGGGATGATCGCTTGCGAGACTTTGTGGACGCGGACCTTCGACAAGTCTTGATTGACGACATCGATGACGGGGAAATCGCCCCGCGCACGTCCGCGCCGGCCGCACGGCTCCGTCGTTCCCGGCACATCTCTGTCGCGTGGCCCCTGTCTCGAAACGGGGCAGGCGTGCCAGATCGACCCTAGTCTTTGTACAACGCCAGATAGGCTGAAACTCGACAGTCTTCGCCGGACCTCACGTTAGTCATAACCCCACAATCGACTTGTCTTACGATCGGAGCCGTGATTTCCGATAAGCTCGGCGCTTCCGGAATGGTCCCGAACGCCCGCTCCCTTTGTCATCAACGCGTTCTCGTGCGCCGAGCCGGCGCCCCGCTTCGGCGGAGAGCGCTTCAGCGAGGATGCCGTGTCGACCACAGCGATGATTCCGTCCGTCACCTCGGGTGAGCTGCGCGCCGCGCCGATCGAGCCGAGCTGGATCCGTGAGGGACAGCCGGTGGCCCGCAACACCATGCTCTCGCGCAGCGCCGACGGCATGGCCTGGACCATGGTCTGGGACTGCACCGCCGGCCGGTTCGAGTGGCACTACGATATCGACGAGACGATCCACTTCATCGACGGCTCGGCCACGATCAGCGACGGCCTCTCCCCGGCCAAGACCTTCCGGGCCGGCGACGTGCTGTTCATCCCCCGCGGCGCGGTCTGCCATTGGCATGTCGAGAGCTACGTGCGGAAGGTCGCCTTCTGCCGGAAGACGCAGCCGAAGGTCGTGGCACTCGCCCTACGCGCCGCCGGCAAGGCCAGGCGGATGCTGAGCCGTCGCTCCGGCTCCGGCGGACAGCTCGAAGCCGCCTGATCGTATCGAGCGCCGGGGGGCGCCTCCGCGACCCCGGCTTTCGTTTCGCTCTGTATTCGGAAGGACGGAGCGTCCTCCCGAACCCGCTCCACGGGGCGCTCTTCGCGCCCGGCTGGCGGTGCAATCGCTCTTCGAGCGATGGCCTGTTCAGCACATCCCGGAGGCTCGGCCGCGATGACGACTCCCGATCACGACACCTCGCCCCCCGACACTTGGACCTTCTTCGAGGGCGCGTGGCACCCCGGCAACGTCCGGATCATGGGACCGCGCACCCACGGCGCGTGGCTCGGCTCGACGGTGTTCGACGGCGCCCGCGCCTTCGAGGGCGTCACGCCCGACCTCGACCTGCACCTCGCCCGGGTCAACCGCTCGGCCACGGCCCTCGGGCTCACGCCGAAGGTCGCGGTCGAGGAATGGGCCTGCCTCGTCGCCGCGGGGCTGACGCGCTTTTCGGCCGACGCCGAACTCTACATCCGGCCGATGTACTGGGCCGAGAGCGGCTTCGCCGGCGGTGTGCGCTTCGATCCCGCCTCGACCAACTGGTGCCTGTCGCTCTACACGGCGCCGATGCCGCTGCCGTCAGGCGTCAAGGCGACGCTCTCGCCCTTCCGCCGCCCGTCGATCGAGGTCGCCCCCGTCGATGCCAAGGCGGGCTGCCTCTACCCCAATGGGGCGCGGGCGCTGACCGAGGCGCTGTCGCGCGGCTTCGGCAATTGCCTGATGCTCGACGGGCTCGGCAACGTCGCCGAATTCGCCAACGCCAATGCGTTCTTCGTCCGGGACGGGGTGGTCTACACGCCGGTCCCGAACGGGACGTTCCTCGCCGGCATCACCCGCGCCCGCGTTCTCACACTGCTGCGCGGGGCCGGCGTCACGGTGGTGGAGAAGACGCTGCGCTACGAAGACTTCTTGAGCGCCGACGAGGTCTTCACCGCCGGCAACTTCGCCAAGGTCGCCCCGGTCACCGGGCTCGATGATGTGCGTTTCGAGCCAGGGCCGGTGTTTCGCCTCGCACGCCAGCTTTACTGGGATTTCGCGCACGGGCGTTTGTCGTAGCGGTACAAAGTTCAAGCCTTGCAGCCGCCACAGGCTAATCCCGGTCAGCAGCTCAGACGTCTGCGCTCACGGCGACCGAAGGTCTGGTAGTGCACGGCTCCGGATTCCATCTGGCCCCGCCTGACCGCGCGGAGCACGTCGGGATTGCAGCGCAGATACTCGCGCTCATCGAAGCCGTAATCACGCCGGCCATAGCCACGGTCTCCATAGCCACGGCCGCGCTCCTCGTACTCGCCACCGCGGCCACCATAGCCTCGGCCGCGTTCTTCGTAGCCATAGTCACGGCTGCCATAAGGCTGGGCCGAGACTGAGGCGATGGAACCCATCAAGCCCAGGCCCACGGCCGCCACTGCATAGATCGCCTTCATGTCGGGTCGTCTCCTCATCAGCCGCTAGGAACGCGACGAAACGAATTTTAGTTCGCGGCCGGGGCCGAACGGCCGTGCTTGAGTCTCGCATACCTCGCCCGAACGGTCTTGGGAGCGGCTTCGATATTCCAGGCGCCCCCCGGCGGGCACTCACCGCACCCGCTTCAGACCACGCGACCGGGCATCCGAAGTCGGATTTCAAACCACAAAACCCACCGCCCGAACCCTCGTGCCCCCTACGTGGGAAATGAATCTGCCAAAACCGTCCCCGATACGAAGATAGTCCCTTTTTTCAATTGCCCGCCAGCGCCTTCTCGCGGATCGCCGTGAGACTCATGCCCGGCGTGATCGCATCGACGGAAAACTTGACGTGGATGATCGCCGGGCGCTGCGCCGCCAAGGCCTCCTCCAACGCCGCCGGGAAAT